>QHNV01000122.1 GCA_003218535.1 Verrucomicrobiota bacterium | reverse complement strand
CCAGGAGATCTACGCGCTTGATCTGGAGTTACCATAAGACTCGCTGATGCTTTTTCCCTCCGACCCCGACATCCCCATCCTGAAGCGAGCCAAGGCGGAGTACGCGAAGCTGCAATAGCGGCAATCGCGGTCGATTTTCCGCAGGTCCCGAGTTGCGGTGCACCGCTATACTCTGGAACATTCTGTTACTCTCGGAGAGTTGTAACCCTGAGTGAAAATCATGCGGTTTCGGCACTGCACAGCTGTTTTAAAGAATCCAGGCGGCTGATTTCGCAGTACTTAGGGATGAAAAACCGAAAGGGTTTTCGCGCATGAGCGGTTCGATCTGCGCGTCCTCGAACAGTCTTGTTGAATTCTGATGTAAATGGCGTTAGAGTCGAACTCCAACCAGAGTCGGCCACGTTGCTGGCGCACGAAGTCCCATACCATGCGACTGCGGTGAGCGGGTTAACCCGTCCCATACGATCAGCAGCTTACCGGGAATGTGACGGAGCAGGTGGGAGAGAAACTCGATGATCTGCGTGCTCCGGATCGCACCGGGAAACAGACGGAAGTAAAAGTTCCACCAGGTCACGCCCGCGATAGCCGACAAGGTCTTCCAGTTAAAGTGGTATTGCAGCACCGGTGTTTTTCCCTTCGGCGCCCAAGTACGGCAGCGGTGTGGCCGTTCGCTCAGCCCGCTTTCGTCGATGAAGACGATGGTTCGCCCTTCGGTTTCGGCCTTTTTTTTAACTCCGGCCGGCGCTCCTGCTTCCACCGCCGGATCTTGGCTTCGTCCCGCTCCAGAGCCCGTCCTACCGGACGCTGGCAACTCCAACCCAGTTGCCGCAGAATGCGCCAAGCCTGCGAGGTATGGTAGCGGACCCCGCATTCCTCCTCGATCAAGTGCGCCACCCGTCACGCCGTCCACAGTCCGGTCTCATAGCCCAATGCTTCCGGCCCACGCTTCAGCCCGCACTCGATTTTCTTCAAGTCCTCTGCGCTCAGGCGGGACCTGCGTCCGGCGCGCCCGGCTTTCTTCAGACCGTGCAATCCCTCCGCTTCCAGTTGTTGCGCCCACCGACTCACCGATTGCCGGTGCACGCCGACCCGCCGCGCCACCTCGGACTGATGAATTCCCTTGGCCAGCAACCGCGCCGCCCGCAAGCGCCGGGTGCCCCAGTGCCTGAGGGTCTCGCCGTACCCCGCCGGATTTCCCATGGGCCGACGATAGCATAGCCAACTAGAAATGCTGCGGGGGCTGGAGGCAGCGCCGGAAGGAGTGATAGCAATGGGGCTCCGGTGGCTCGGTCTTGATCACCGGCGGCAACGGTGCCTCAGGCACAACCTGTTGTGCTGAAAACGGTAATGGCAACGGTGGCTCGATCACTCTGCAACCGGGAGCCGGCGGCAGTTTTGTTTTAACCCACGGACGCCCGGGCAACGTCATCCTAGCGCCCACCCGCGGCGTATCACTCTTTTTGCGGCCAGACTGTTCAGTGCAGGACAACTGGTTAATCGGCTGCTCTCCGTGAGGTTCAGGCGCTTGCCCGACGATACGGATGGCAATAGATGACAAACTCGAAAAGGTGATGGATAACCGTCTCCGCTATCGCGGTAAAGCGATCCTCGACCGTCAAACTCTCGTCATCGAGCGTCTTGCATAGATACCCGGGAGCGACCGGCGTCAACGGAAAGCCTCTTTGGCCAATGAGTTACGATTCGTGCAGCACCGTTTGATCCTGAGTCATTGCATACGTGAATATTCAGTATTTCCTGTATTTCGGCAGGAATGAGCAAGTGCTAGGTTGGTATGAGCTTCGGGGCTACAAATGGTCTCGATGACATGGCGAATGTTAGGACATTTCTGGTTTAAGCTGCTGGCCACCCTGCTGGCCTGCGCCGCACCATTCCAGACAATTCCGCTGACCGCTGAACAGGTACGCGTGCGCCACATGGAAGGCCTGATGCACGGCTTTCTTGCACTGCGCACTCTTGATGGGAGGCGCCTTGCCGACGGTGAGATGACGCAAATCGCGGAGGGTGACCGGGTCACTAGCCGTCTGATTTTTCGCTTTAGGGATGGTTCGGTCTATGACGACGTGACCATATTCTCTCAGCGCGGCGCTTTCCGGCTTTTGAGCGATCATCTCGTGCAGCGTGGCCCGTCCTTCAAGCAACCCATGGAAACCTCGGTCGACGCGTCTTCAGGCCAGGTCACGGTCCGATATAAAGATCAGGACGGCAAAGAGCAGATCCTGAAGGAGCGGCGTGACCTGCCTTCCGACGTCGCGAATGGGTTGTTGTTCACCCTCGTAAAGCACATCCAGCCAAATGTGCCACAAACTACAGTGTCCATGGTGGCGACCACGCCAAAGCCGCGGGTGGTTAAACTTGAGATCCGTCCAGAGGGCGAAAAAGCGATAGCAAGCGGCAACACCAAACACGAAACGGCACGCTACGTCGTAAAGGTAAAAATCGGAGGTGTAGCTGGACTGGTGGCGCCGCTCTTGGGCAAACAGCCTCCGGACACGCATGTGTGGGTTCTTACTGGCGACGCGCCCGCTTTCGTCAAAATGGAAGGTCCGCTCTATGCCGGCGGCCCCATTTGGCGGATTGAATTGGCAACTCCGGCAGGATTCTAATCGTTCTCAGATGCACCGATGAAAGATCTTCAAAAAACTTCCTGCACAGCGAAAGCCTTGAGCGAGTCTGCTGGTTCGCCTTGCGAAGCTCGCGCCGGGCACAGCAGGGCACCTCGTCGTCGGCATGGACTCCGATACTACATATAGGATGTGGCCGAGAACGCGCCGATAGCGCGTACCGTAGATCGTTGTGGCCGCCAAGCACGCAAGTGCATACTTCGTATGCTTGTAATGTCGAGTTGTTGCAGCCGAAAATGCTCTTCGTCCACGGTGCAATTGATGGGTTTGCGGCCGCCATCCTTCAACTCGCAGTAACCTTATGTTTTTTGCATAGCGTTTTTCTCGTTTCGTTGCATGCAGGAGGTCATCGGTTCGATTCTGACCAGGTCTGCCAAGATCGGCTCTTGCTATTGGTCCGGGCAGGCCACCGCAATATCTGGAGCGGCTGGGATGCCCCTGTGCCGCTTTCTTTTCTTCACTCACAGCTTTCTCGCCTGGGGCTTTCGCCTCCGGATGTCCGTGGCGTGCGGCAGCGTGCTCAATCTGTGCGTTAATTTGACCTCCCACCAAAAAAGCGAAACCGGTGACATAGAACCACACCAACAGAATCATCGCCGCCCCAAGGGACCCGTACGTTTGCGAATAGCTATTGAAGAAATGCAAGTACACCCGGAACAAAAACGAGGCAGTCAGCCACAGGAGAACTCCAAACACCGAGCCAGGTGTGATCCAATACCAATGCTGCTCTTTTATGTCAGGACCAAAGTAGTAGATTAGAGAAAACGAAAAGACGACAAAGAATAGCGCGATCGGGTACTGCACGATTTTCCAGGCAATAATGAAAGCCTGTTTGAGTTGTAAGTGCGCCCCAACAAAATTCGCTACCTGCCCACCAACTAGCACTAGCAACACGGCAGCCAGCACCAGTATCGAAATCGCAATCGTCAGTCCTACTGCAATGGCGCGAAACTTTATTAACGAACGGCTGTCCCGTAGTTGATAAGCACCGTTGAGCGTTGACATCATCGACGTCATTCCGCCCGCGGCAGCCCACAACGCAAAAACGATTCCGAACGTGAGCTTGGCGCTGCCCGTGTTTTGCGTCACTTCGATGATGGTCTTATTGAGCAGTTGAAATGCGGAAGGCGGCAAAGCTTGAGACAAATAGAACAACAGATTGCCGCGTAACAGCGTGCCCCGAGAAGCAAACAGCCCGAACAGCGCCAACAGAAAAAGCAGCATCGGAAATATCGCGAGGATGAAGTTGTAGGCTAGTTCGGAGGCGCGGCCGAGAAGATTGTCGTCATTAATCCCGTTCCATACCTTTGTTGCGAGCTGCCGTTTTGTCAGCCCGCCTAAGCTCCAGATCGACTGGATCTGCTGTTCTGTACTGAGTTTTGAAGAACCTGAAGGTGCCATAGCAGCCGCGTAACTTTTGATTCGGCTATCAACATGGCCCGTTGTCTGCGCTCCATTCATTGTTCCGAATAAGAAGGCGACTCATGCCCCCACTCCCATTGATTATGCACGGCGCATTCGGGGACAGGCTTACAGAGTAGCAAGCGCGTCTGTTAGGCGTACGCGAATTAGTTTCAAAGTTGCAGGATGCTGCCATCTTGATTAGCAAAGCCCGTACCTGCTCATTCAAGGGCGTAGATCAGACTAGGCGAGCAACGATCATCGGGCACAGGTTTCACCGGCGGATCGCGCCCTCTCTGAAACAGGAAAGCAGAAAGGAATGCCAATCGAGCGACGCTTGCCGTAGCTGGCAAGATGGTGGCGTATCTGCTCGCCGTGGATCGAGCAGAACGATAATTCGTTCCTGCAGAAGTACACAGGCGCGGCGGCTTAACCGCCGCCTGCGGTAAAAACAACAGGCTTACACAGCGCGCAGGCTGCCAAGTCCTGCCTGTGGCCGACTGAGCGAGGGAGATCACTCCCGAGGCTCTTTCGAATTGTTTCAGGACTGGCAGAGA
>QHNV01000121.1 GCA_003218535.1 Verrucomicrobiota bacterium | reverse complement strand
ATCGTTGCCGGGCTAACCGATTCGTGACCGGTTGCATGGATCTCTTCGTCAAAAGCCGTGGTAAGATCGAGTGCACGGTTCTTTTTTAGCAGCGTGTAAGAGGTGTTTCGGACAATCGTCAGCAACCAGGCCCGGCCATTGGAGCCATGGAATCCACCAAAAGACCTGAATGCACGCAGATACGCCTCTTGAACCACATCTTCCGCATCTTGTTCGTTGCGCAATAGCCATCTCGCCAAATTGTGCGCTGCATCGAGATGAGGCAGCATCGTCTCTTCAAACGAAGCCAGCTCCGCTGTCTCAGCGGGGTCCGGTTCGGTCCTTTTGACTACGGTGAACTTCACAATCTTCCGAAGCGATTCGAAATCTTCAGACTTGGAAGCATGCTCCGCATTCAGTGCCAACGCCATAGTGATTTTCGAGGGTAACATCTTGGCAGGGCACATTGAAGAGTCCTGCCATTTATCTAACTAGACCCAAGCTACGTCGTTTTATTCCATTCCTCATAAGCAAAAGAAAGCGTGGATAGTGCGTCGTCTTACAATGTCGGCGCGCCAGGACATGGCCAGCACATGTCGGGAATAAAAGTCCGACAAATTAGTCAAATGAGCAAAGAACAATCTCTCGTTAGTCCAAAGACCTTATGACTCCAATGATCGCTAGTATCCTGAATTTGGTCGGGCCGGACATGATCGTAATCCTTCTGATCGTGTTGCTCCTGTTTGGGGCGAAGAAACTGCCCGAACTCGCCCGAGGGATGGGTCGCGCAGTAAAAGAGTTCAGCGCCGCCCGAGATGATACTGAAAAGGAGCTTAGGCAGCCCGGGCCCAACGGAGTGGCCCCGTCCAAACTACTGGACACGAAGAGCGAGCTATCATCTGCACGGTCCTCTTGCGGCATCAACAGGATTCTGGACGCCCCTCCGCCGGGGACTTCGCTACAGAAAGGAACTTAATGATCGTTCGGCTAACCCACAGGCCTCGCAAAAAACGAATCGTCATCCTCGGCGGTGGTTTCGGCGGGGTTTATGCTGCTATTCATCTTGAGAAATTACTGGCGCGAGACAACGCGGTGGAGATTTGCCTCGTTAGCCGCGATAACTTTTTCCTGTTCACGCCGATGCTCCACGAGATTGCAGCGAGCGATCTGGAGATTACAAATATTGTAAATCCCCTTCGGAAGCTACTCCGCAGGGTCGAAGTACTCGTGGGTGACGTAAAGCAGATTGATCTGTCAAACAAGCGGGTCCTGATTTCGCGGGGTTACCGCAACGACTCACAACAAGTCGACTACGATCATCTGGTCATCGCACTGGGATCAATCACCAATTTTCATAACGTCACCGCTTTTTCCGAGCTAGCATTAGCAATGAAATCGCTTCCGGATGCGATTCGACTGCGCGCCCACGTCCTCCGACATTTGGAAGACGCGAATTCTGAATCTAATTCCATCGATCGGCAGTCGTTACTCACTTTTGTGGTGGCAGGTGGCGGCTTCGCGGGTGTTGAAACAGTTGCGGCCTTAAATGACTTCGTGCGGGAAGCGCTGCCGTTCTATCCAAACCTATGTGAAGAAATGTTGCGAGTTATGCTCGTGCATTCCGGTTCCGTAATCCTGCCAGAACTGGGTGAGAGCCTGGGACGGTACACGCAGAAAGTGCTCGCGCGACGCGGTGTGGAAGTCCGGTTTAACACCCGGGTCAAGAGCATGACGGAGAACAGCGTATTTTTGGTCGATGGTGTCGCAATTCCATCCCGCACTTTGGTGTGGACTGCTGGAACAGTACCCAATCCCCTAATCCTTTCGCTCCCTTGTGCAAACGAACGAGGCCGCATACGCGTGAACCAATTCTTGCAAGTCCCCGATTGGCCTGACGTTTGGGCGGTGGGTGATTGTGCGTTCGTGCCGGACATCAGAAATCCTGGGAAATGTCATCCGCCAACCGCGCAACATGCCATGCGTGAAGGCAGGGTCGTCGCGCAGAATATCGCAGCTGCACTCTCGGGTCGTCCTCTAAAATCATTTTCGTTCAAGACAATTGGGTTGCTGGCCTCAATTGGTCGTCGGACAGGCGTGGCACGGGTTTTCGGCTTCAATTTCTCGGGCTTCTTCGCCTGGTGGATGTGGCGGACAGTTTACCTCAGCAAGTTGCCCGGCTTGGACAAAAAGATTCGTGTGGCGTTTGACTGGACACTGGACCTACTCTTTCCGAAGGACGTTTGCGCAGTGTATGATCTCGACCAGAGCCGCGATTTTGAGAAGGACAAGATCCAACTCGGCGCGGTAGAAGTATTTGAGGCATGCGCGCAGGTAGAGCGCGTGTAATCTGGTCACATGCAGTTGTACGAAGCGCACCTGCCGGTCGCTGATATCGAGGCAGCGCAACGATTCTACGTTGAGATCGTGGGGTTGCAGTTCGCACACCGCGACCTTACACGCGATGCCGTTTTTTTGTGGGCTGGCACCGATAGAAGATCGATGCTCGGCCTGTGGGGTCCAAACACGACGCTCGGCCGCGAGTTTCATAAGTGCCACATTGCATTCAATGTTCCGCTGGCTGAACTGCTCGCTGCCGGCGAACGATTAAGCGCGGCAGGCGTTAAGACGCAGAATTTTGCTGGCAAGGAAACGACTGAGCCATCGGTAATCGGCTGGATGCCTTCGGCCCAGTTGTACTTCTGCGACCCCGACGGTCACTCGCTCGAGTTTATTGCCCTGTTGGACGAATCTCCGGAACCGGAGTTTGTCGGGTCGCTTTCAGCATGGAAGCAGCGGAGTCACGCTACATGAAGTTCCCATCCGCTCACAAGGCGATCATACGTTATCCCGATCATACCTGCGTCTGTGGAAATGTTTCTTCCTGCTCGATCGCCGAGAAAGAAAATTATTCCTCGGTCAGTTCGTCCGCGTGCGGTCGGACGTCTTCCGAATCACTGAGTCCACGTCGCCAGTCTGGTCGAGCGAATGGTTCACCCCAATAATCGGTGACCCGCACGACTTTTCCGTGCTTTAGCTCGCCGATGCTCACATTCCGATAAACGCGGCCATCTCCATAGTTCGTGTTCCACTCAACCACAATCACATCGCCGCATGCGTGTCGGCGCGTGACGCCAAGCCTGAGGCCTTGGAAATGCGATTCCACTTCCGCAATCCTCGCTTTGCCGCGAAGAATCTCGCCACTCTGCGGCCACCTTCGCACCGCATCATCGGCAAGCGGAGCGCCTAATAGACGCTCAACGCGCGTTTCAGCCTTCGATTGTTTCATCGAACAATCAGCGATCAATTCTTCTCAATCTCTCAAGGTTCGACAGATCATTGAAAAATCAACAGCCTCTGCGAGCTATTCAATTTGCCTTTCAGCGGCACCGACATTCGGGCATGCTCGGCCAATGCCACGCTGTCCGTGGGCTACGAGCGAACCGAACATCAGTTATCACGATGAGAAATGGGGCGTTCCTGTCCATGATGATCGGCTGCTCTTTGAATTTCTCATCCTGGAAGGCGCGCAGGCGGGACTGAGTTGGACCACCATTTTGAAGAAACGGGAAAACTATCGGAAAGCATTCGATGGATTTCGCCCAGAGAAGATCGCCCGCTACGGCGCGCGCGATGTGCAGCGGTTGCTGCGCGACGAAGGCATCGTGCGGAATCGATTGAAGATCATAGCCACCATTTCGAACGCCAAAATGTTTCTCGATGTGCGCAAGGAATTCGGGACCCTCGACGCTTACCTTTGGAGCTTCGTGGCCGGCAAGCCAATTCAGAATCGTTGGCGGACCATGGCCGAGGTGCCCGCGAGCACAGCCGAGTCGGATGCGATGAGCCGCGATCTTCGGCGACGCGGATTCAAATTCGTCGGCTCCACCATCTGCTACGCGTTGATGCAAGCGACCGGCATGGTCAATGATCACCTGGTGACCTGTCCGCGATACGCGGAACTCGGCGGCGCAGATCGCTGCAAGTAAGGGCAGTTCAGAAAAACTGGAACAGAAGGCAACAAAGAGAACCAAGGGTCACGGGAAGGTCAGCAAACTCACCCTTTCTTACCTTCGTTTCCTTCTGTTAAGATTCCGGTCTAAACCATAACAATGCTCTGCAAATTTTATGAAAGGCGAAAAAGACAACATCGACACCAGCGCGGTCGAAGATCATGGCGGGATATTGACCATTCGTGGTGGCGGCGCTCGCCGTGATTGGAACGGCATTCATTATAAACAAGGCATGTCGGCAAAAAATGTCGGCACGGCGAAATTATCGGCTAACATTGCCACCATTCCGCCCGGCGGTGTCGCTTATGCTCACATTCACGTCGGCTTCGAAGTGGTTCTTTACATCATCGAAGGAAAAGTGCGCCACGAATTCGGATCCGTACGACCGAAATCAGCCAAGCTGAACGTAGGGCTTAATTCGATGCCAGTCGCTTTAAAACAGCCGGGAACGTCAACTGGTGCCGGCATCATATCTATCGACCAGGTACGGGAGTGTTTTCCGGCGCTTGCGCGCACTCATAACGGTTTTCCAATTGCTTATTTCGACGGGCCGGGCGGAACTCAGGTGCCGCGGGCCGTGGTCGAGGCAATGAACGATTATCTTTATCATCACAATGCCAATACGCATTGGGCTTATCCGACGAGCGAGGAGACTGACGCGATTATCGATTCTGCTCGAAGCGTGCTGGCTGATTTTCTAAACGCAGAGCCGACCGAGATCGTGTTTGGCGCCAACATGACGACATTAACGTTTCACCTCGCGCGCGCACTCGGGCGAGGCTATAAGTGTAACGACGAGATCTTGGTTACCGAGCTCGAGCATCATGCCAATATCGCGCCGTGGCAGGCGTTGGAGCAAGAACGCGGCGTAACTGTGCGCCTGGCAAGAATGATTCCTGAAACCGGGGAACTGGATTGGGACGATTTCTCCAAGAAATTGAGCGAACGCACGAAACTGGTCGCAATCGGCGCGGCATCGAACGCCCTAGGCACGATCAACGATGTGCGGCGTGCCGCGAAAATGGCGCATTCGTTAGGCGCGCAAATCTTTATCGACGCGGTCCATTACGCTCCACATGCGTTGATCGCTGTGCGCGATTGGGATTGCGACTTTCTCGCTTGCTCCGCCTACAAGTTTTACGGCCCGCACATCGGAATTCTCTTTGGCCGGCATGATCTGCTCGGGTCACTTGATTTTCCGAAACTGCTCCCCGCTCCCGATTCGGCTCCGGAACGAGCCGAGACCGGCACGCAGAATCACGAAGGAATCGCAGGGGCAGCCGCTGCTGTGGATTTTCTCGCCTCCCTCGCTTCGGGCGCGACGCGTCGCGAACGCCTGCATGCTGCGTTTCAGCGACTGCATGACCGCGGTGACGCATTATTCACGCAACTCTGGGATGGGCTGCGCGAAATGGAGCGCGTCCGCCTCTAC
>QHNV01000120.1 GCA_003218535.1 Verrucomicrobiota bacterium | reverse complement strand
CGCGCCCTCCAATGTAAGATCGATATCAGGATCAAGTTCTTGATTATTGACGGGTAGCGGAGCGGCCGATTTGCTGGCATTAGAATTAGCTCGGTCAGGCTCCAAATCGGGAGGAAAAATTACATGCTCGGGAAGAACCACGGAGCCATTGCAAAAAAGAGTCATGGTTCGCACAGTGTGACTTAGCTCGCGAAGATTTCCCGGCCACTCGTGACGCAGGAGTTTTTCCATTGCTTGAGGATGAATCGCCGTGATATTTTTGCCTTCTTTTACGCTGGCGGCTTTCAATTCGGCAGCGATCAACGCTGGTAATTCCTCCAATCGTTCTCGAAGCGGAGGAATAAGCAAGGTAAGGCCGTTGAGTCGCTGATAGAGGTCCTCTCGAAATTTTCCCTGGCGAACCCGTTCTCGCAGTGAGCAATTTGAAGCGCACATAATCCGCGCGTTGGAGGTAAGCAGTCGCTCAGAGCCAAGCCGTTCGAACTCACCGTATTCGAGCACGCGGAGAATTTTGACTTGAGCAAGCGGACTCATTTCCGAGATTTCATCCAGAAAAAGTGTGCCGCTATCAGCGAGTTCGAACTTTCCTTTAACGGTTTGCTGCGCGCCCGTAAAGGCCCCGCGCTCGTGACCAAACAACTGACTCTCGAGCAGTGTATCGCTTATTGCGGATGCGTTAAATGCGATGAACGGGCGGCCAGCTCGCGTCGATGAATTGTGGATCGCATGGGCGAGCAAGGTCTTGCCTGTGCCAGTCTCACCAAGCAGGACCACGGGAACGTCGGACTTAGCCGCGAGCGCCGCCAATTGCAGGCAACGCTCCATGGCGGCATTGCTCGTAGTAAGGTCTTCGATTCTTAGTCTGGAAAGCGGTTCTTGCACCGAAAATTATTGCCTCATGCTCTCCCGTAACTGCCGAATCGGTTCAAATGCATACTCGATCATCGTCCGACCGCCGACGATGATGTGCGCGTCTCCGTTCATTCCAACGCGCAGCGGCAAGCTTTGGCCTGCTCGCCCAAAGATCTCCGAACGATCAAGTGAGGCCAGCGCGACGAAGTGCGAACCGTCGCTGGTGGTAACGGCTGACGGACTGATCCAATCGAGCTTTCCGGTCACCGCGCCGTAGCGTTGGTATGGAAACGCTTGAAAGAAATACCGGACGCGCTGTGCGACGGCAAGCTTTGGAAGACCGGCTTCGTTTAATGTCATTCGAGCGCGTGGTTTCGCATCCTTCCGCGCAAGTTGGCAAAGCACCTGACCCGGCTGCACAACGCTGCCCGCTGTGCGTTGGTCCATGGAAATGATCACACCCTCATAGGGACTCCGAACGGTCAGTAAGTTTTGGCTAGCATTTTCCAAGTCGGCTTTTAAAGCTCCGATCCGCATCTTTAGTTTTTCAATTTCGGACTGCTGCTCGGCCCGTTGGCGCGCATGCTCCGTTTCCATTCTCTCGCGGTCGAGATTCACCTGCTGCACAGTCCTTTGGGCGACGCTCAAATCTTTTTCCGAACCGGCTAAATCGAGCTTCAGCTTTACAAGGTCGATTTCCGATTCGCCGCCAAGCTTGGCTAATTTCTGCATGCGCGTGACCAGTTCGCGACTCGTGCTGGCATGGTTCTCACGAAATTTTACTTCGCTTTTTGCCTGCTCAATTTCCGCGTTTTTGATTCCAAGTTGCGCGGCATATGCGCTCTCATTGCGAGTGAGGCTCTCTTCTTTGCTACGTAAATCCTCCGTGAGCATCCGGAATTGAGTGTCCAAACCGCGAATCTCTTCCGAACGCAACACAAACAATTCCTCACCTGCTTTCACGGGTTGACCTTCATCCACCCCAACGTGGCTAATGATAGCTCGCACGGGTGATTGGATCGGATCCGTGCCGGTGGCGGGAACCAAGACGAATGGACAACGTACCGTCTCCGGCAATCGCATCACAATTGCGATGAGCAGTGCGAACAAAAAGGCCCCTAGCAACAGCCAGGCCGTCGAACGGATAATCCAAGGCGGCGGCTCCTGCGGCAACATTTCGGATTCCGCATCAAGCGAGCCGCGATCGGTTAGTTGTGAGCTCATGGAGAACGGCTTTAGATCCCCAGTTGCTGGCTTGAAAGATAATAGTACAGGCCGCGTTGTGCCATCAATTCGTCGTGCGTACCAACCTCGGCAACGCTTCCTTGTTCGAGCACCACGATAGAGTGCGATTCCCGAATGGTACTTAACCGATGCGCGATTACAATTGTAGTGCGACCTGCCATTAATCGACCGAGATTTTCCTGAATCGCGCGTTCCGATTCTGTATCAAGAGCGCTGGTTGCCTCATCGAAAATCAGCACGGGCGGATTATTATAGATTGCCCGCGCGATTGCGACGCGCTGCTTCTGCCCACCCGAAAGAGCGATCCCCGATTCGCCAATCTTTGTCTCGTATCCCAGCGGAAGACGCATAATGAAATCGTGCGCCGCAGCGGCTTGCGCTGCGGCAAGTACTCGATCGAGATCTGGCTCGGGGTCCCCAAACGAAATATTGCGTGCGATCGTGTCGTTAAACATGTGGTTCTCCTGCAGCACCGAGCCGATGTGTCGGCGAACGTCGCGATAATTGAGGGTCTTTAGATCGATATTGTCAAAGTAGATGGTCCCTTCGGTAGGTTCGAGCAGGCCGGCAATTAACTTGATGAGGGTCGTCTTCCCGCAGCCGCTGCGGCCGACGAACGCCACCATCCGCCCTGGTGCCAGGTCCAGCGTGATATTTTTCAAAATGTCCGGCGATTCGGGGCCGCCATATTTGAAACTGATCCCGCGCAATTCGATGCGACCTTCGAGGCTACGAACCGGGACTAACCGAGAGCGGTCGTGGCCTTGCTCCGGCTCGTTTTCGAAAATGTCGTTCAGCCGATTCAGAAGGACAGAGACCAGTTGCATCGTGTCCCAAACCCCAAGGGCGCGCAAAATTCCTGCGTAAGCCATTGCCGTCAGTGAGCTAAACGCAACAAAACCGCCGACACTTAAGTGCCCATGAATGACCTGAGTCGCGCCGACCCACAAGAAAATCGCAGTAGATAGCAAGCCGATGCTTTGAAGAAGGCTGTCCCACGACATCACGATAAAGGTTTCCCTGAAAAGTTTTTTTGAGACGGAGAGGAACTCGTTCAGCATCGCGTCGCGAAATGCACTCTCGGCCGATGCCGCTTTTACTGCCTCGATACCTTTGATGGCATCAATCTGATGCGAACTGTATTTACCCTGGCTCTCTTCCACGTCCTGATACAGGGGACGGAGCACTTTTACTGAAAAAATCATTAGCCCCACATAAAGGGGCATTGTTGCCAGAAACGCGATGGTGAGCAGTGGACTGTACATCGCCATCAAAATGACCGCGCCTACCAAGAAGACCACGGCCAATAAGGCCCCAACTCCTTGTTGCACGGCAAACTGTCGAACCTGCCTTGCACCCTCAAGCCGGCGTTGAATGTCGCCTGTCCGACGGCTTGTGAAATAGGTCATCGGCAGGGAAAGGAGCTTCCGGCTTAAGAAGTCGAGAACGGCCGTATCGAGTCGAACGGCCGCAAACGCCAACAAATATTCCTGGGCGAGAGTGGAGAGCTGCACAAAGACGATCGCCGCGAGCATGCCGAGCAGGATAGTCTTCAGCAGGCCGAGGTCGTTTTCGACGATGACCTTATCGACCACCATTTGAGTGAACACCGGGAAGAGTAGTTGCAGAAAACTGACAGCGACAGCCAGCGCCAGCGCTTGCAGCAAGATCACCTTAAAACGTGCGAGAAATGGAAACACCCACGCCAGCGTGGACTTGCTTTCCGGCGCTTGCTCAAATGCCGGGGTGTAATCGAACAGGGCCGCATACCCGGTCCACTTCACTTCAAATTCGCGCCTGGAAAGTTTTCGCAATCCCCGCGCTGGATCGGCCACGCGCACGAACTGCTCATCGACATCGTGGAGCACGATCCAGTGATTGCCTTCCCAATGCACAATTGCGGGCAGCGGCATTAGCGAGAGATTGCGCAGCGAGATTTTTAATGCGCGCGCTGCGAGCCCTAGCTCGGTCGCGGCGCGAGAAATCGCTTTGAGGCTGGTACCATCCGTTGCCGTGTGACACAGCTGCCGAATCCGTGCCAGGCTCACCTTGCGCCCGAAATAGCGGCAAATCATTCCGAGACTAGCTGCACCGCAATCCATTTCATCGATCTGCATGATGTGGTCGATTTTACGGATGCGCTTGCCGCGTTTGCGGAACAATCCCTGTTCGTCCGCAAAGGGAGCTTCTGTGTCCTCGGTTTCGGCCGCAGGACGCTCGCCATCCAGCTGAACCTTGTTCTGCACCTGCGTTTCCGCAGGCAGCAGTTCGGTCGTGAAATCAAGCGGAATGCGCGCTTCTTTTTTGGCCTCGTAAAGTGCGAGACGCTCACCCAGTAGCTTATCGAACTCGGGAAAGCGGCGGCGCAAGTCCCGCACTGACTTCGGGTCAAGCGCAAGCAATTCGCAAGCCGAGAATGCCTCGACGGACGCCGCGCGCGGCGATCCGTTCAAGATCGACAACTCTCCAAAAAAATCGCCCTCGCGATAAAAGGCCAGGTTGCGTTCCCCTCCATCTACTCCGGAGAACGCGCGCGCGCGCCCTTTCTGGAGAATGTATAGCGGACCGGCATCGTCTCCTTCACGAATGATCAAGTCTCCTTTTTCGAAGGTGACTGGCTTTAGCTTGTCGATCATGCTGCGCAATACGGACGTCGGAAGCCGTCCGAAATTGCTAAACTGATAAAGAAAACTCTGCAGTGCCCTGTTCCGGCCGGTTGTTTCTACATATTGCTTTAAGTCCGGTGGTTTGATCTTTAGCGCGCGCGCTCGTCCTCTGGTCAAAACGTAAAACGAATCTGCCGGATCGTCTTGCTTTACGATCACGTCTCCGAATTCGTAGTGTTCTTCCTGCAAAAGCGGCTCGATCGCGCCAAAGTGCTCATCGGAAAGAAACTGGAAGACCGATGAACGCCGCAGAATTTCGCTGTCTTGACCTTTCATTTTGCTAGAGTTGAAACGCCGCCGAGCCGCCGCTCTAAATACCTGCTGGCGAGCTCGGAGAAATGCCGATACAGCAAGCGCTGATCGATCCGCGATTTGACGGTCGGATCGTCTGGTTGTGGTTCAACCTTGCTAATGATACGGCAGAGTTCGAATCCGTCGCCGCGCGGGAGCGGCTCGAGCACATCGCCCGCCGAAACGCTCAAAAATCTCTGCTGGCCTTCGGCCGGGATGTCTTCCAGAAGAAAATCGGCGCGCCGATACGGATAGCGCCCTTCTGCGGCGACTTCTTCCATCGACATTCCATCTTCACGCACGCAGAACAGCGCTTCCTGCGCGGCATCGCGTGATTCCAGCTCGATCACTTCAGTTTCGAATCGCGTCAGCGGCAACCGCAACGTCGCCAACTCCCGCTCGCGCGCCCGCGGAACAAGCAGCGTTTCGCAACGTTTCCGGTACGCCGACTCAAGTGCCAGCATTTCATTGAACCATTTCGCATCGCGCCCCAGTCTTTCTAGCCAGTCTCCAAGCTGGGCTCGCTTGATCCCTTGACGATCAAGAAAGTTTCGTTCTTCAGCCGCAACGGCCTCTGGTGCGATCTCTTTCTCAGCGCAGCGCGCAGCCAGACGCCACATTAGTTGGGTGGTCATGTGGTCTAATTCCCCGGATAAAATCAAGTCCGCTACAAACAACTTACGCAGCTCTGGCGATGCGGAATCATATCCGACTTTCTCCGGGGAAATGTCTTCACGAACCGCACCGGCGCAGTATTGACGGGCGAAGTAATCGCTGAAGTCATCAAAGGTCAGTCCTCGATTTGCCAGCCATGCCTCCGTTTCCTCGGCGGTGATCAGATCATGCTGATAACGAAACGCTTCCGCCGCAGCAGAAATTGCGGACTCATCCAAATCCAGATCGAGCTCATCGGCACGGTTTTCGGCCGCTGCGTCGCTGAGAAATTTTTCCCATTTCCGGTCGAGTTCACCTCTGAAAATAGCCGCGTCAATCGCGTCCCCCGCTGTATACTCCTGTTCTCCGCAGGCGCACACCACGAGATCATGATGTGAGACTGAAACGGAGACTTGCCTAAGCTATCGTCACGCGACTGGAGTTCACACCAATGGCAGCCGGTTCATTACACGCTTTACTCGCGCAATCGATTGATTATGCAGGAATGTTTCCGCCCTGCAGCCTTGGGCTGGAACCGGCACTGCAAAATCAAGCAGAATATGTGCGCTCCCCCGAGGCGTGGATGCTCGGTACGTTTGTTCTTCCCGTTGAGCAATTCGATGCCGCGAAACAACTCCTTTCGCAGTTCGATCCTTTACATCCGCTCCGCGTTGCCGCCCTCGGGCCGAAGACCGGGACTGCGAATGCCTTTCTTGGAGCGCTCGCTAATGCGGACGCGGCGATTCGGTCGTTGTCGAGACACAATGTCGATCTCGTTTCGATTAGTCACCTCGAGATGCTTTTACCGCAGGATGCGGATGTTGCATTGCTGAAAGAAGCGAAATCGGTTGTCGGTGATTTGACGGTTTTCTGGGAAGCGCCCCCGGACCGAGCGGAACCAACCATTGCCTTGATTGCCGAACACAATTCTGGCCAGGACGTGGCAACCTTTGGCTACAAATTGCGCACCGGCGGGGTGACGGCTGATGCATTTCCGACTTCCGCGCAGATTGCCCGCGCGCTTGTAACGCCGGCCACGCATCAACTCCCAATCAAGTTTACGGCCGGCCTGCATCATCCGGTCCGGCAATACCGCGATGAAGTGAAAACAAAGATGCATGGGTTCCTGAATGTGCTCGGAGCCGCGGTCCTCGCCGCCGAGCACCGATGGGACGCGCACCAAGCCGCGATCATGCTGGAAGATGAAAACCCGCATTCATTTTCCTTTACTGACGATTTTTTCGCGTGGCGCGAATGGAAGATCGACATCGAACGGCTTCATTATCGCCGCAAATTTGTTGCATCGTTCGGAAGTTGCAGCTTCGATGAGCCGCGCGATGATTTGCGCGCCCTCGGATTCCTGTAAGGTAGGGGCGGTTCACCTGAACCGCCCGATGCGCTAAGACACAGGCGCGCTGGGCGATTGAGGTCAATCGCCCCTACCACCATGCCACTCAAATCATTCATTGAAGTCGCAGCCGATTCGCATTTTCCCATTCAAAATCTTCCCTTCGGGGTCTTTCAACCGAAGCAGGGTAAGCCGCGCGTGGGTGTCGCTATTGGTGATTTGGCCGTCGATCTTTCCGTTCTCGAAGAGATCGGTCATTTCCGCTCGCCGGAGTTTCAGGACCGAAAGGTCTTTTCCGACGATTCGCTCAATGCGTTTCTTAGTTTGCGTCGCCCGGCTTGGCGAAAGGCACGCGAGATTCTTCAACATCTTCTCTCAACTGAAACGCCAACGCTCCGGGATGACGCGCTGCTGCGCGAGAAAGTTTTTCACGCGCAGAAAGACGTAGAGATGAAACTGCCGGCGCGCATTGGCAATTACACCGATTTCTA
>QHNV01000119.1 GCA_003218535.1 Verrucomicrobiota bacterium | reverse complement strand
ATAGCGTTCCGCCACAAATTCCAGCAGCGACGCGTAAGGCAGCCATTTCAATCTCGCTTGCTCAGCATGACTGCCTGGAACGTTGCCCACAAATTTCAGGTCTTCTTCTTTGATTGTGTAAGTGGTGTAAGTCACCGGGACCTGATCGAGCATCCACTGGTCGACCGCACCGGTCTTTGGCATCGCATGGGCATGTTTGTATGAGATGAGTGCTTTGCGGAAGAATTCGCCCATTCTGCCGTCGATCTTGCCGGGTCCGAAATCGCTATTGTCTAAAAAAATCTGCAATCGCGTGGCCGTTTCCTCGTCATAGTTTGGCAAAGCGACAGGATAGACTCTTGGGGGCGGAGTAGATGTCTCCTGGGCGGATGCAGAGACCGCGATAAAAGCAGATGCGAGAATGAGCAAAGCGAATTTCATCGGCGGAAGTTATGCGCTGTGAATCGAACCCGCGCAAACGCGTCGCGTGCGGAACGCTCTCAAGGAACGACGGCTTCCGGGCCGTTGATCAAGAACCCTGATGGCTGGGACCCATCATTCCTTGTGTTCCGCTCGCAGAACAAAGGTAGATTCGGCCGGCAAAAACCATTGTTCCTCATTTGCAATTGCAATCGCGCCCGCTCCCCCGTAACACAGCGAGTCGCTCGTCCAGAGTGTTTCCCATTTGCAACCGGTAGGCGGCGCGAGCAGAGGTTCTGAAGCAGGGTGCAAGGCCTGGCTCTCACCAAAGTTCACTATGAGCAGACGATCATTGTTTTCCTTCGAAAAGTATCTGAGAACGAAACTCGCTGGCCCGAGCACGGCGCCATCAATTCCGCCAGGACGTTGCTGACGAAAGCGCAAATCTTCGCGTCGCAATCTTAGAAGATCGATGTGTAGATCGTAAAGTTGGAGATTCTTTTGGCGCTCGGCAAAATCCAATTTGCACCTGGCAAACACCTGCGGGTCATCCGGCGCAGGTAAACTTCTCCATGCCTGTTCTTCTGTAAGCGATAAAAATGGCGCCAGCCATTTAGCGCGACCTCTTCGAATTGCGTCGCGCACGGAAGCATTGTCTATTTCCGCGAAGAAAAGGAACGGACTGGATGCGCCGAACTCTTGTCCCTGAAACAGCAACGGCGTCCAGGGTCCAAGCAGGAGAAGTGCGGTCATAGCGCGGTAGCGTGCGGGTGACGTTTGAAGCCGCAGCCGTTCGCCCTGCCCGGTGTTCGCGATTTGATCGTGATTTTCGATGAAACAAACGAAGGCCTCTGAAGCGATGGCGAAGGTTGGTGTTCCGCGCAACGCTTTGCGCCATGAGAGCGCCTGGCCCTGATAAAGGAAACCGTATTTCGCGGCGGAAATAAATTCCTGTGGCGCGCCAAGGTAATCATTGAAATAGGCTTCGTTGCGACCGGTCAACGCCACCACAGCGCTGTGGTGAAAATCGTCATTCCACATTCCGTTCAAGTCGTCACCGCCTTCGCTGCGCGGCTCCACCATCTTTGCTTCCTGAAGATCGTTCTCGGCGATTAAAATGATTGAACGTGCGCCAGCCGCCTTGCGCGCCGCGCGGCCGATGGCGCCGATGATGTACTCGCTCGATCGATCGCGGACAGCGTGTAAGGCGTCAAAGCGAAACCCGTCGAAATGAAATTCCTCGATCCAATAACAGCCATTCGTAATGAAAAATTCGCGAACCGGTGCTGAATTCGGTCCGTCGAAATTAATCGCATCCCCCCATTCGTTTTCTCTTTCTCGAATGAGATAATCGTCAGCGAAAATCCCAAGATAATTACCGTCGGGACCGAAGTGGTTGTAAACGACGTCGAGAATGACGCCCAAGCCTAACGAGTGGGCGTGATCGATAAATTCTCGCGCATCATCCGGCGTCCCGTACAAATGCGAGGGCGCGAAAAGGTCCACGCCGTCATAACCCCAACCAAATCGCCCCGGGAAATCCGCTATCGGCATTATTTCGATCACGTTGACTCCAATGCGCGCCAGCTCCGCCAACTGCTCCATCGCCGCGCGCCACGTCCCCTCTTTGGTGAACGTTCCGATGTGCATTTCATAAATGATTTGGCCTTTCAGTTTCAGGCCTGGCCAATTCACATCCGTCCATCGGAATTTTATTGGATCGACAACGCGGGAGGGACCGTGCGGTCCGTCCGGTTGAAAACGGGACGCCGGATCGGGATAAAAATCCGCCCCATCGTTTACACGGAAGCGATAGAGCGCACCGTCGGCAACATTGGCAACAGCGGAAAAATATCCGTCCTCTTCGGCAAGCAGTGGGTGAAATATTCGCTTCCCATCTTTCGCCGCGCTTCCTTCGAGGACAAGGTCGACATGTTTTGCTTTAGGGGCCCAAACACGAAAGTGAACCTCCTTCGGCCCGATCAATTCTGCCCCAATCGGATAGCGGCGTTGTAGCTGATTGTTCGTGCGATTTTCCATTTCAATGCCGTACGCGTGGCCGTTACCAATTCTGCCGTTCGCGAACGGCTTGATTGGAATCTAGAGTTCTGTCATCGACCAAAACTTTCGGACCGCGCTCGGCCAAGTCCGCTCGAGCACGTTTCGCCGTGCGCGATTGCCCATGGCTTTCCGCCACTCCGGATCAACAATCAATGCGCGGACTGCATTGGTGAAATCATCTAGGTCGTGCGATTTTGTAATGAGTCCGTTCTCGTTATGCTGCACTAATTCCTTTGGCCCGCCGGAGTCGGAAACAACAACAGGCACACCAGAGGCCTGCGCTTCGATAATAACGTTTCCGAAGGTATCCGTCGTGCTCGGGAAAACGAAAATGTCGGCCGAAGCGTAGGCGGTCGCCAATTCCTTGCCGGTCAGATAACCGGTGAACGATGCTTCCGGTAGCGATTTGGCAAACTCGTCAGAATATGGACCATGACCAACTACGAAAAGTTGCAACGGCAGGCCTTCATCCCGTAAACGACGATAAGCAGCAGCCAAGAAATCGAGGTCCTTTTCGCGTGAAATTCGGCCGACATAGAGAAGCCGAACCTGACCGTCGCGAGAGCCAAATCTTTGGAAGAATACAGGATCGTGCCGCTCCGGATGAAATAGCTCCGTGTCGAGGCCCCGTGGTAAGATTTTGAGTTTTGCCGGGTCGAGGCCGCGTTTGATCCAGCTTTGGCGATATTCTTCCGAGTTTACGAAGACGGTGTCGAGCTGCCCGTAGAACCAGTGCATGTAACGCCAGGTGATGCTTTCGAGAAAACTGTCCTCCGTGAGAATACGGATGTATTGCGGGAAATCGGTATGATAAATGCCGCTCGTTTGCAGGTTGAGCATCTTCGCCGCCACTAAGCCGGTTAATCCGACCGGGCCAGGCGTGCTGATGATGATCTCGGAAAATCTTTCTCGCTGAATGTAATCGAGCATCTGAAGAATTGGCGGAAAGCTCAACTTTTGCAGCTCATATTCAGGCAATTCGAATTCGCCGATCGGTTTGAAATTCCTGATCGGGATGTCATCGACTTGCAGCTCACTGCGACAGGTTACGACGATTAATTCCTTTCCCGCGGCTGCACCCGCCGCGGTCATTTTGCGGATCGTCGTCGCGACGCCATTGACGTCTTCGAGGGTGTCGGTGAACCAGGCACGTTTCCGATTATGCAAGGCGGCTGGAATGTTGCCGCTCAACTGTTTGAAGATCTCGCGCAGCCATTTTCGCGAGGGCGCCTGGCTGTGAAAACCGTAGATGTAAGGCGCAAGTATCACCAGGATTGGCACAATCGCACTGAGCGCCTGCATGCTCTCGACCATGTTTCCATTGCTGATTTGCTGCACGAATTTTTGGAAAAAACGGAACGCAAGCTGCTCTGCAACCATGTTTGCCATTAGAAACGTGCGGCGTTCCGGTTCGCTCACGACACACAATTGCGCAGCGAGTTTCGCCTTTACTTCAGGCTGGGCGAAATAACCGGAAAGCTCCTTCCACAGTGATACGTTTGCAGGTTTGAGGAGGTCGAAGATTTTTCCAGACAAGACAGCCTGCCCTGCGAGACTCGCTTTTTCTGCGAGCGTAAATTCCGTTGGAGCGCGTCCTTCCATAAATCGCGAAAACATCTTCTCCAGCAGTGCGGCGCTCGGTCCCAGTTCTTCGTGGAAGCGGTCCTGGATAAAACAGGCGACGGTGTTATAAAAACCATGCGAAAGAGCGAGGGGAGTTCCGCCTTCGCCTCGTGCGGCGCAATCGCCCTTGCGAATGTGTTCCAGAAATTGTTTTGCCGTATCCGCCTGTGGAGTTTCGGTATACGCCGATGCAGCAAATTGC
>QHNV01000118.1 GCA_003218535.1 Verrucomicrobiota bacterium | reverse complement strand
TCACCGAACGCTTCTGATAGTGCGATGCACGAGCAATCAATCGTGGCTAAAAAGAATACGGCGAAAAATAAAGCGGCACTGGAAAAGCTGATCCGGTCAATTGGTGATCGGGCGATGCAACAAGTAGTCAAAGAGCATTCGTTGAAGCAACGTCACCACGATGACGGGAAAAAAGCTGATGTCGCGCACCGCCCGCGCAAACTGTCACGAAACCGATAAGCTTTACGCCCTTTGCCTGACCGCTTCGCGCGCGCGCGCGCGCGCGTGTGGAACGGTCAAAAACTGTGGAGCCCATTTGGCGCGTTCGAGGCAATAGGAAAGCCCCCGGCCACCCACACCGGTCACCCCCCCACAAGCACTCGTTCGGCTTCTTTTTAGAAATTCACAGGCGCACTAAATTCGTCGCAGCCGCCTGAAACAAGTCTAACTCGGCCTAATCACCAATCCCCTTCTGTTTTCAAAATCAGCAGCACGAGGCGAGGGAACCCTTCGACGGCGCTAACAGAACGTAAAAATTTTGTGAAAATTTAGGCTTGACACCACGCGCGATTTTCGAAAACCTCGACTCCCCTAAGGAAGCACAGAGCTGGATTGGCCGAAGGCCAACTTCTCTCGGTAAGGTTTTTGGCCTTTTCAGAGCTGCAGTCGCAGGATTAACCGCCGAGAGAACAGAAAGAAAGTGGGTGAACCGGCACACATATAATAATCTTCAAAGGACAATAATTCATTGGGCAAGAAAACCGATCAGGTGTCCGCCGTTTAGCGCGCGTTTTTCTCCTCGACAACCGGCAAGGAGGTGGCCCCGATCCGGACCTGGGCAAACAAGTTTCGTCTAATTATCGTTAGGCGTGCACTTAAACTTTTGCGAAACCAAAGCATGAACGAAGCGCAAATCGAAAATGGCCACATTGAGATGTGGAAGCATTACGACAATTTGCGTTGGCAGAAAAACACAGCCTTTCTCATAGCCAATAGTATTTTTGTCGCCATTTTGGCGCTGAAGGCTGAAAACCTCTCCAAAGAAGTTATTGGAGCATTATCGTTTCTGGGTGTTGAATCGCCATCGCTTGGTTTCTTCTTCTGACAAGAAATGGCCAGTACATTAAGCTGCATCGAAAAAAGGATGATTCGTGGCAACTCAAGTCTTGGACTCCACCTTGGACACCACCTTCCGGCGTCCTGGATCGCGCCTACGCAGAGCCGGGGTCGCGAAGATAAACAATGAAAAAAGCAAACAAATGCCACAGCAGATGGGAAGGTAGCGAAATGGCGACTCAATTACTGAACTTACCAGTGAATATCCCCTGGAAACTCATCGGCGTGAGACAGGATATGATGCACATTCACTTCTCCAATATCAGCCAGTAGATCTGCCCGACGACTCTTATCTTAATGGTCAGCAACCGGATGCCTGCTAGAGCCAAACAACCAAGCTTCCAGAAAACTTACTTAAAGTGGAGGGACCACCTATGCCTACGCAAGCATTAACACTGCCCGTTGATATCTCCTGGCAGCGACTCGCTTTCTCGGCGGACATGATCGATACAGACTTCAATGCGGTAAGCCTTCCCCCAAAATGGCGTTCGTCGCTCTGTATCTTCTATCACGTCGTGCCGCAGGAACAGACAGCCGAAGCTTATCCCGGGGCTCGCATCGTCTATCTGCGGGTTTCCTGCAGTATCACCGGGTTCAACCCGAACGAGGAACTCCGCAACGCCGTAAACCTGGATCGGGTGGGGGATAGGTTGGACGACCTGCAGCAATCGACCTGGGACGCAATTCAGGCTGCCGGCTGGGCCGGAAAGTATTATGCCTGTCTTGGTGCCATCCTCCAGATAGCTGTTTACCCCCACACCTCAGACAGCAACCTCCCGATCGATGATTTCCCCTTCATTATCGATTTTGAACCTAAGAAACGCGAGATGTATGAAACCCGCACCGAGACCGGCGAAGTTCTCTCCGGGTCCTCAGATAAGCTAAATGTTCAAAAGGGAACAACCAATACGGATTCGACGGAGCAAAGCGATATTCTTACGGGCGTCTCTGTATCCGCGGGTGGTCTGTCCTTTGGTGGTAGCACTAGTGTTACCGGTGAATGGGGCACGCGAAACAAGACTGGCACGCAGACGGTGGACACGCGTACTACCGATACGTCACGCGAACGCAGGGAGACGCTAAGCGCTAGCACGACGATCAACCAAATGTATCAGCTTTTCAACGCCTACCATCTGGGCATGAATCGCGCATTGTTCGTCATCGCTCCCCGACCGCATATCGTGAGTCGGGGCACAACTCCGGAAGATCGACAAATCGACTTCAATCTGATCGATGGCCTCCGCAAACTGGAAGGTCCTCAGGACGTCATGGCAATCCTCTACGTGCCTGCGAGCTTTCATGGCCTTTGCCTCCAGGCCAATCTGGACACCGGACACAACATACCGGATCCGGTCGAACCGGGAGCTTATTCTCTGGTCGTAACGAGGCGAGTCGTTCGCACGTGTGCCACCTTTACCGACTCGGGCTCGCTCCAGCCCAGCCCGATTCCTCTCCCTCCCTCTCCCTTTCCAAACGTGAGTTTCGAGGATCGTTTCAAAACGCAGCTGCTGTCTCTTCAAGATCCGAGCGTGGTTCCGGATGGTACCAAGCGGTCTAGGATCGCCGACGAGTTCAATCATTTCCTACGCCAGAACATCGCCCAGCGAATGCTCGACGGTTATACCGCCGGCAACTACCCACTTCGCCCCTTTACGCGAACCGAGACCTTCAAAATTCTGCTTCAAGCGACCCTGCGAGAGAGCCGACTCAGTTTGGCGCGGTTAGTCGAGCTTAAGTATCTTAGTCAAAGCGATGCCAATGTCTTGGCGCACGCAAAGGTACACACGGCGGGTGATATTTTCACGCCTGGACTTGAGAACTCCCCTGACGTCTCTGGCATCGATTTGATCAAGATCCGCAACGGGCTCACTAGTGGCGCGCTGAAGGCGTTGGACGTCACTCCGTAGGCTTCTAGCGGTGCGCATACACAGGGGCGGGTGCAACCGGATTCCCAGCAGGCTCACACCTCGGGACGTCAATTATGGCCGACAACCAACTCCAAGGCAAGGATGACCAAGCCGAGCGTGGCAGACGCTGCCAAAGCCCGGTATCTGCTCTTAAATGCGAAGCTACCGGTTCTCCCTTAATAGACGGCGACCGAGTAAGGCTCGCATGAGTGACTGAAGTACGGATATAAGAGGAGGCTGAGCATATATGCCAAATGGAGAGTCACAGGATCAACCAGAAGATGCAGTCATAACAGCAACAAGCGATGCTGGTAGGGATGATTTTCTTAACATAAACGAAATCAAAGAGCAGCTTCCTACAGCGAGTGCTTCAAAAGCGCAAAGGCTTTGGCGAGACTACATCATTCTCTACCTAGAAGAAGAGATTCCGACAGATCCGGAAAGGTTGCAAGCTCTTGTCCGGGAAATCAATCTCTCCGCACCATCAGTACCGCCTGAGCTCGCATCTACGACAAAGGATACGCTGGAGGCACTCCGCGATGGCAAAGCATATGACTGGCCTTATCCCGACCCAGGACAACAGAAAGTGGCGCTCGGTGCTGAACCGGTAATGATGTTCAACGGGCAATTTGTCCATGAATCCGAGGACATCAGGATTAACGGAGCGGGCATCGACTTTGTCTTCAAACGCACCTACAAAAATCAGATTAATTACAACGGTCCATTAGGATTCAATTGGGACCACAACTACAACCTCTGGCTGCGGGTCGCGAATGACACCATCTTCCGCTCGACGGGTGTGCTGCGTGAAGATGACTATTTCCGGCATCAGAACGGCGACTATTTTGTCCCACCCGATGGGCAGCATGGGATCATCTTCGAGAACGACAGTTTAGAAGATGATGTCTCCTTCATCTGGAGGGCACCGAGCGGTGACCGCTACATCTATCAAGAAGATCCTTCGCGTCCGTTTCTTCACCGAATAAAACGTATCGAGGATAAACACGGAAACTACCTCAGGTTCTCGTATCCAGACGGAAAACTCCGCCAGGTCGAAATCAATCACCCGGAACGCATCGTCCAATTTTCTTATGACGAGCAGGATCGGATCACCTGCATCAGTGACTATACAACGGAATTTGGCGCTCAGGGGCGCCAATGGATCTATACCTACGATGACCTCGGGGACCTTGTTGCAGTAACAACACCCAAGACTGACCGCTATCCCGATGGGCTAACGACTTGCTATGAGTACAGTTCGGCGCAATTCGCTGGCGAGCTACAGCACAATCTGATCCGCATCATTGATCCCGCGGGCCAGTTGTACCTCGAAAATGAATATGGAATTGAGCGCGGTCTGTTGCGTTTCAACCGCGTGGTTCGTCAGAGGCAAGGTGGTGGAGAAGCATTTTTTGAGTACGACGATATCATTCAGGAGTTCGATCAAGAGTATCTCGACAAGGAGCGACCAGCCCATCAGACGACGATGGTTGAGCGCAACGGTCACCCGGTCCACTACATCTACAACAAATTTGGCAATCTTCTCCTGAGAGAAGAAAACATTCTTCAAGAAGGATTGCCACGACTGATACAGTGGCGCTACCGATACAATGCGGACGGTGCCCTGGTCGGAGTCTTAACTCCAGATGGAGTTGTGACGCAATATTACTACGGCCGCGATGACTATCTGCGTCAACCGGGGAAGACCGATGAAGGGGTCAGGAGCGACGACCAATTGACCCAACAGGCGCGGATGGCTTTCGGGAACTTGCTCGCGGTTGTGAAACGAGGGGTCCGATTTGATTTTGCAACGATGGTGTCGAACCGCAGACTTGGAGCATGGGGCGACTTTTTCCCAGACATCATCACCAATACAGATCCGCGAGACATAATCACCAAGTTTAAATATGAGTCAGACTTCCAGCAGATGCTAACCTCATCGGATCCGCGGTTTACACAAAGCGCCGATCCCAACGGTATAGAAACAGGACGTTACGATGAGACACTGACGAGATACGAGTACCGTCCACAGCGGATT
>QHNV01000034.1:5090-7026 GCA_003218535.1 Verrucomicrobiota bacterium | reverse complement strand
TAAACGGAAAGCTCGGCGTCCTTGTCGATCCGGACAACGTTGCGGAAATCGCAGAGGCACTGGTACTCATCCTGACAAAAAGGCATCCTCTCGGGATTTTACAAGACCCGCAGCGTCTCCGCGCCGAGGTGATCGCCGCTTACGGCTATGCTCGATTCGTCGAAGTCCTCGCGACACATCTTGCATATTGCGGTTTTTCTCTGAAGGGTTCGAGGTGAAAACAATTTCAGTTTTGAAAATTGAGCCGCGAAAGAAGTGGCACTTTTTGAGGTGCCGACTTTGTACGATATTTCCAGCCTCAAAGCGCACGTCTGCATTTGGATTCCAGATTATGTCAGTGCCTTCGGAAATCTGACTGACTCATGAATATTTTGATTACTGGCGGGTGCGGCTTCATTGGTTACAACGCCGTAGCTCGCTTTGCCAGGCTTGGACATCGCGTGACTATCTTGGATAACCTAAGCCGGCCATGCACCAGTTTGAACCGGGAATGCCTGGAGCGGCAACCAATGGTCTCATTCGTCAAAGCGGACGTGCGCGACCGACGGGCCGTAATCGAAGTGATGCAGAGCAGGCGGTTTGACGTTGTCTTGCATCTTGCTGGGCAGGTGGCGGTAACAACCTCACTGAAGGATCCGAGGAACGATTTTGAAATCAACGCGCTTGGCACCCTCAACGTTCTGGAAGGATTGCGCCAGTATCTTCCCGAAGCGATCTTCCTCAACGCTTCCACCAACAAGGTCTATGGCAAGCTGGGCGGCTTGCAGATTACTGAGACACCTACGCATTACACATTGGCGGACTGCCCAGATGGAATTGCGGAATCGCAACCGCTTGACTTTCATTCGCCCTACGGTTGCTCTAAAGGCGCGGCGGACCAATATACAATAGACTACGCCCGGGTTTACGGGCTTCGCACGGTCAACTTCCGACAGTCGTGCATCTATGGTTTGCGACAGTTTGGCGTTGAAGACCAGGGTTGGGTCGCCTGGTTCACCATCGCGCATGAGTTGAACAGGCCCATCACGGTGTATGGTACCGGTAAGCAGGTGAGGGATTTGCTCTTTGTGGATGACCTGATTGATTGCTACGTAGAAGCGGTGGAGCGCATTGAACAAGTGGCGGGGTTGACCTTCAACGTAGGAGGCGGGCCCGCCAATACTCTTTCCATAGTTGAATTCTTGGAACTACTGGAAAACCTTTCCGGCCGCCCGGTTGTTTATCAAACGGCAGATTTCCGTCCCGGGGACCAGCTCGTTTATGTGTCCAATAATAATCGTGCCGCCAAGCTCCTGGCCTGGTCTCCGTCCGTCAGCGTGAAGCATGGTATCCAGCGGCTACTAAGCTGGGTGGTAGAAAACCGCGACGTTCTCAAAACCGCTACTTGCCATCTATGACCTTGCGCGTCGCACTCGTCACTCACGACTACCAGTTAGGCGGGGGCGTGAGCGCGATGACTAACTTCCTGTATCGGGTGCTGCGCGAATCAGGCCGATTCGAGCCGGAGATCATTTCCCTCGCGCACAGCGCATCCGACTCGGCGAGTGTTCGACTGCGCTCGCCCGCAACCTGGAGGCAAGGCATCCAGCTTGTTCGCGGGAAGTGCGATGGTATTCCCTTCGTCCACTTCGGCGCGTGGTTTTCCGAGTTGGAGTTCCAGCGATATCGTCCGCGGGCTAATCTTACCGAAATGCTAAATGGCTATGATTTGGTCCAATTCGTAGTAGGAGCTCCGCCGTGGATGTGGGCCGCGGCGCGAGTGCAGAGGCCGAAGTTTCTTTGGACTGCAACGACGACACGCCCCGACCGTGCCAGCCGAATCCAAAAAGCTCGTCCGCTGCGCCGGTGGTGGCTCTGGGCCATGACCCCTCTGGCAGAACAATATGAGCGCGGCGCGCTTCGGATCGCGTCAGAAGTTTTCGCCCTCAGCAACTAT
>QHNV01000034.1:0-5070 GCA_003218535.1 Verrucomicrobiota bacterium | reverse complement strand
CTTGTGGAAGCTTACGCAAAGCTCCGGCGAAATGTTCCGAACGCGCCCGAGCTGTGGCTAGTTGGGCCGCAACCGCCGCCGGAGGCCATGCGATTGATTCAGAAGCATCGCTTGACTGAAACTGTTCGTCTCCAAGGACCACGAAAGCCGGCCGAGCTTCCCCGTATCTACCAGTCCGCGCTCTGCTTTGTGCTTTCGTCGGATGAAGAAGGATTGGGGATAGTCCTCCTGGAAGCGATGGCTTGCGGATTGCCGGTCGTATCTACGGCATGCGGAGGATCGGAGACTGCTATCGAACATGATAGGACAGGTTTTCTAGTTCCGGTCGGAGACGCAAAAGCTTTGTCCGATGCCATGGGGCGACTGATAGCGTCTCCGTCCTTATGTGAACGCCTTGGACAAGAGGCAAGAAAGGTAGCGTTGGAACGGTTCTCAGTCGGTGAAGCCGCGCGAGTTTTTCTGGAGAAGTATGAGCGAGCGCTATCCGCTGCACAGCGGTTCAATCGCGGATGAAAGTGTTTCAGCAAGCGATGGCCTGCGGAAACCAGTGATCGCCCGAAATAAAGACGGCTTAGTCGATGCAGTAATGAACGGAAAGCTCGGCGTGCTCCTCGATCTGGACAACGCGGCGGAAATCGCAGAATCCTTGATGAGCATTCTCACAAAAAGGCATCCTCTCGGGATTATACACGGCCCAGGGCGTTTGCACGTTGAGGTCATCGCGGCCTACAGTTATCCGCAATTCGTCGAAACACTCGCGGCACACCTTGTAACGTTTCGGTTTTTCTCCGAAGATTCACGCGGCTGATTAGGAAGGAGTTTCGCATACATACGAATGTGTGGAATTGGCGGAATCATTAACTCGGGTCTGGGCCAAGACGCTGTCGAACAGAAGCTCCTCGCAATGCAGCGTTGCCTGCAACATCGGGGGCCGGATGATCGCGGTCTCTTTATTTCACCCAATGGCAAAACGGGGCTGGTCAATACACGATTGGCGATTCTCGACCTTAGTTCGGCCGGCCACCAGCCGATGGCTTCGGCCAATGGACGTTACCGAATCGTGCTCAACGGCGAAATCTACAACTTCCAAGCATTACGCGCCGAACTCGCGGCGGAAGGCGAAACATTTCTGTCTCACTCCGATACGGAAGTAGTTCTGAAGATGTACGAACGCTACGGGTCGGATTGTGTGCGCGAGTTCGAAGGAATGTTTGCACTCGCGATTTGGGATGAACAGGAACAAGTGTGTTTCCTGGCGAGAGGTCCGTTTGGTATAAAGCCACTCTACTATTGCGAAACGAACCATGGGTTCTGTTTCGCATCGGAGTTAAGGACCCTACTCGGGACCGGCCTCGTCCCTAGGCGACTCTCCTTGGCAGCCGTCTCCGGTTATCTGCTCTTCGGGGCCGTCCCCGAGCCATTGACACTTGTCGAGGATGTGCGCGCCTTGCCCGCCGGTCACTACCTCATTTGGCGCCATGGAAGATGCCGGCTTACGAAATATTGGGATCTTCAGTTTGGTGATGAGCCAATCCCCGAGGCGGAAGCGGTCGAGTTGGTGCGCGATGCGCTCGACGAATCCATCCGGAGGCATTTGGTGAGTGACGTCCCGGTGGGAGTATTTCTCAGCGGGGGAATCGATTCAACCGCCCTCGTCGCCCTCGCCTCACGACACGCCGGCAACAAACTGCGCACCTTTTGCATCTCTTTCGATGATCCGAAATTCGATGAAGGAAATGTCGCGGCGCGCACGGCGCAGCATTTTGGTGCGCAACACTTCGATTGGAGACTTGATTCAACCACAGCAAGAAAACTGCTCGCAAATTTCCTGGAATGTTCGGATCAGCCCAGTATCGATGGATTTAACACTTTTTGCGTCTCGCGACTTGCGCATGACGCGGGTCTTAAGGTGGTGCTTTCCGGCCTCGGCGGCGATGAAGTCTTCGGCGGATACAGTTCCTTTAGACGGGTGCCGCAAATGGTCCGCTGGAGCTGCCAACTAAATCCGATCTGGCCGCTGCGCATCGGAGCGGGAGAAATCCTCCAAACGAGATATTCTTCGCCACGAATGGCCCGGCTTGGCTGTTTCCTGCAGGAGGCTCCGTGCACCGCTGCCGCCTATTGGTGCATGCGAGGGATCTTTACGCCGGACGAAGTGGGATTATTGCTCGGGCGCTATGGCAACAAGGACGAGGAACTCGCGCCTCAAATTTCATTTTATGTGCCATCTCAGCCGGCGCTCGAAGATGAAGTCAGCTATCTGGAACTGACGCGGTACATGCGTAACCAGCTCTTGCGTGACAGCGATGTCATGAGTATGGCATGGAGTTTAGAGCTACGGGTGCCGTTGGTCGATCGTAAATTCATAGAAACGATGCAACGAATCCCAGCCGCGCTGCGGCTCGCACCAGGGAAGAAGATTTTGCTAGACGCTGTGCCGGAGATTCCCGCATGGGTGCGAGAGCGGCCGAAGCAAGGTTTTATGTTTCCCTTCAAAGATTGGATTACAGGTGAATGGCAGGACGTGTTTCAACGCATTGAAACGAAGAGTCCGGTTCCGTTGAAAAGCTGGTATCGACGGTGGTGTCTGCTTGCGCTCGACACCTTCATTCAAGATAATGCCATCGACACCGTGCCTGGTGCTGAAGCCGCCAAACAACTGCTGTGAGACAAACTTATGCCGCCAAATAATGCTTCCCAGTTTCTCGCGAGGAGCGTATAATCTTTGCCTTTTCGAATGGATACCACTGACCAGGCATATCGGGCCGAGCGGCACTATTCGTGGCCCCGCGCTGGCTCCGACAATGGAGAGTCGCAGGCGTCGGTGGAACCAAGAACGGGAACCGCACCGCCGCGATCGCATCGGACCCGGAGTATTTTCGGATATGAATGGGCTCCGGCGGCGCTTTTCCTTTTCCTTGATGTCTCGTTCTGGGCGCTGATTTATGGCACGATCAGTTTTCTGCGCGGCGACGCGTTTTACTCGACGCCGCTCCAGTTCTTTCTGGTCGATGTGCTGCAATTGGGAGTGATCGTTCAGGCGATCTTCATTATCGGAGGCTACAGCCGCAGTACGGAGACCCGAAGTCTGACTTACACGGCCGAACATATTCTCGCTATTACAACTGCTTTGGCGGTGAGTTCGCTGCTCATCTATGTCGCCGCAACTTTCGATCAAAGCATGAAACCCAGTCGCGGCGTGCTGCTACTTAGTTTTGTGGCGTTCCTGCCACTGTCCATCTTCTATCGAAGAGCGTTCGCAGGGCGGATCGCCAACTCGGCTGCAAATCGGGCTTTCCTTGTCATCGGCAGCGGCAAAGTGGCCACCGAATTCTACGAGGCATATCAGCGTTCTTCCAGCCGCCAGCGACTGGAATTTGTCGATCCGGACGGTCAGCGCCTGGGGGAGCGGATTGCTGGAGTAGGCTCACCGGCGATCGAAGGGAATTGCAAAGATAAGTTGGCAAATCTCGACCATCACTATAGCGGTGTGATTCTTGCAGAAAGGCTTGAGCGTCTTGGCAAAGATTTGGTTGAGAACCTGGTTCGGACGCAGTTCCACAGTGCTCGCGTCTATACGCTGGAGTCGTTCTACGAAGCGCACTGGCGGCATGTTCCATTACACGCGATCGATCCGGTTTGGCCGCTGCAAATGGGATTCCAACTGGCGCGTAGTTCCCCATATCATTACCTGAAGCGGCTTTTCGACCTCGCTTTCTCAATGGCGCTTCTGGTCGTTTTCGCACCATTGTTCGCGATCATCGCGCTGCTGATTTGGATGGAGGGAAAAAGGGAAAGTTCCTCGGACCCGATACATGGCAGCCGGCGGCCGATCATATTCCGGCAAGAGCGGGTCGGGCGCGCGAACCAGCCTTTCGTCGCTTATAAATTCCGCACGATGTTGATGAATTCGCCTAAAGAACCTGGCGACATTTACACTAAGAAGAACGATCCACGCGTGACGCGTCTCGGGCGCTGGCTGCGCAAACTACGGCTCGACGAGTTGCCGCAACTCTTCAATGTGTTTCGCGGCGAGATGAGCTTGATCGGTCCGCGCGCAGAATGGGTGCGGTGCGCAGAACGTTACGAGAAAGCAATTCCGTTCTATCATTTCCGTCATCTTGTCAAGCCTGGCATTACTGGCTGGGCACAGGTCAATTATCCATATGGAGAAAGTGATGAGGACGCGATCGAGAAATTGAAGTACGATCTCTACTACATCCGAAATTATTCGCTGACGTTAGATGCGATGATTGTACTGAAGACGGTGCACACGATGCTGTTCAGCAAGGGAAGATGAACGGAGATCGGAATAGGGAAGCAAAATGCGGGAGAGCTGGAATTGAAAATCAGAACGCGCAGAGGGTCGCCGCTTCAGGTTCCAGCGGCTTTTTGCCGGGCTGCCTTCTTGATTGACGGCAGAATTTGAATCGCGCACGCAAGCTGAAGCGAATTGTTGCGACGGGGAGCAGTGCGAGATCGCTTCGCGCACTCGCACGCTGGATTTTTTTGGGAGCATTGATCTTTGCTCCATGGGCCTATGGCGGTACGACCGCCGAAAGCATCGTCGAAATTAATTGGCTGCTTGGGAGCGCGCTGGTTCTTCGGGTGGTTGCGTGGTCCATCCGAAGTGGGGAGAGAAAGACCCTGCCCGGGAACACCGCGCGAAGGCCGAGCGCGCCGCGCATCCTTTTGGTCGCATGTTTGGCGATCCTGATTTTGGGATGGTGGATGGTGTTCAACGCAAAGGCGATTTACGATTCACCCTATTTGGTCTTTGTCCCAGTGCCCCATTTCTCGGCTGGAATGCCGGGCTCAATCGATTACGCGATCAGCGCCGCCTGGATGGTACGAGCCACATTGCTTCTGGGATTGATCTGGTTTGTCGTCGAGTTGTCACGAGATCCGCGCTGGCTGTTGCGGCTTTGGTGGACAATCGTTCTTGCGGGAGGATCCATCGCCACCCTCGGCTTGCTGCAAAAGGCGACGGGCGCAGAGATGATCTTCTGGCAATCCGCTCCTCTTCCCGAAGTGACAACTTTTTTTGCGACCTATTATTATCATGCCAAT
>QHNV01000033.1 GCA_003218535.1 Verrucomicrobiota bacterium | reverse complement strand
GGGTGATCTGGGTCTGACCAAGGCCAAAGCCGTCTGGCGTAATTGCCGGGTTGCCGTCGCTGGTTCCTGCGACAAAGGCTCCGTGCAGATGCGTCATTGCACGCAGCTGATTGCCAAGCGGCGTGAGGCGGGTATCAACAGGAATCCAATTGGGGTATGTGAGCGGCAGAGCATTCGTGTAACTCACATCGAGGGGAGTGCCGCTCTGCGCGACCACCGCCATCCCGAACGAGCCTGCCTGGCCTGCGAGTTCGGACCCGTCGTCGTAAGCAAACAACGGTGTCGCCGGCAGCTCAGGATGCAGCTGGCGCATGATCTGTTTTTGTGTGAACGCGTACTGGTTCGTTCCGCTGGGCGTGGCGACCACGATGCCGGCGCCGGGCAGTGGCAGCGGCTGAATATACTTCGTCAGTAGGCTGCGCCCTGGTGTGGCTGCAAACGCCTGCCGCACTGTCCACGGCAGTGTGAGAGCAGCACTGGCTCCTGCACTGTATTTCAGAAAATGTCGTCTCGTTATCATGACCGTCACTCTGGCAGGGAGGTGTTGCGGAAGCTCTGCGTAATTTGTCAAACACTCACCGTGTTTTGCCGATTTGCTTCCGTCATCTCATCGATAAGGCGACCGATAGCAGCCGAATCGCCGCGTGTACGCGAGAAGATTAGCTTCCCGATTTCAGGAACTCGAGGATCTTTTTGTGCTCTTCCGGAGTGAGATTGGCGCGGACGCGCATGTGCATCATGGCTACCTCCCATTGCGCGGGGCTTAACGAACCGGGAGATCTGATATTGTGACAACGCACGCAATTCTCCGCCCAGAGTTGCGCCCCGCTTTTTCCAGTCGTGCCGGCGGCAACTTCTCCCGATGGCTTATTTGTCGCGCACCCAATCAGCCATGTCAGGGCAGCACAGGAAATAACGATCGTTGCGCCGGGCAAACCTATCCATTTGCAGGTTCGAACTACAACTCTTTTCATAGTTAAAATCCCACGGCGGCTTGCATCAAAAAGGCGTCCTGATCTCGGGCGCCTCCGTTCTTATCATCGAACTCGTAAGCCAGTTTGAGGACGGCGCTCGGAGTAACCCAGTAGTTTAGTCCAATAGTCCAGCGTTGTTCGTCGAAGCCCACCGGTGTGTGCAGTTGATTAAAGCGATCGTAACGAAACACGCCCTCGACGTTCTTAAGATAATCGTCGTCGATGTGGGTTGGGCGATACGAGAGCTGCGCGTAACCGCCGTTGCGATTGTTGTTGAATTCGAGTGGGCCGAAGCCTTGGCTTCCATCTGGATCGTACACGAAATCGCCAACATGTGACCAAACCCATTGGGCGCGAGCATTGATAAGGCCTTTCAACAATGCTGAGTCAGCCACGAAGTTGAAATCGGCGGACTGCAAAATATTTTGGACCGCGCGGTCGCGCGGTCCAACCTTTGAACGTTGAATTCCATACCCGATTTCGAGTTGTGGAATCGGAATGAACCCGACGTGGCCTCCGACGGCGACGTGTCCGCCAAAGTTGGCGTCGTTATCGAAATCGAGCATGCCAATCTCGCTGAAATCATCCGATTCGGTGATGAGTCCGGGTGCATTCGCAACAAATGCTGCGTACTCAAGTTTGGTGGGTCCGATTGGAATGACACCGCGCAATTGCCCGCCCAGCTCCGACTCCGGCAGCAGACCGTCGTAAACTGCCAGTGGTTTGTCGGGGAGTTTGTTCACCCAATTCATATGTTGGCGTTCGACAAAGAAATTCGTCGGATTTAGAAATCGGCCGACGCCGATCGTCATGTAGTCATTAAGAAGATAGGAGGCCTGCGCTATCTCCAGATTCGTTGTGGTCTCATTATCTTCGAACTCGAACTCCAACTCTCCTTCGAAAAAGAGGCGATCGGTCATCTTGAAAAGAAAAATGGCGTTGAAAGCGGCATCGAAAAACGGATCTTCCCCGCTACGCGCGGTAAATCCGGCAGTTCCGTACCCACCGAGGAGAAACTTGGTTGTCCCGGGAAACGTTTCCTTCACCTGCGTCTTTAACGTTTCCACTTCCTGACGTAGCTCCTCCGTGGCGGCTTCAGGTGGCACAGTGACAACCTGCTTCTCTTCGCTGACGCCCTTCTTTGCCGTAGGAGCTTCAACGGGGGCCGGCACCGCGCCAGCGGTCATTTGCTGGACAGTTGCTTTCAATGCGTCCAGCTCCTGTTTCATCGCCTCGTGCTCTGCTTTGAGCTTGTCGTACTCAGCACGTGACACGTAATCGGAGGACGGCTGGGGAGGAGCAGTATCTTGCGCCATTGCCGCCGATGAAAAGGATAAGCAGATCAGCGCGACAAAAGCGCACGCGATCGTTTGATTCAAAATGATCGGAATTGTGCGGCTCATTTATTTCCCGGCAAAAGTTTTGATGTAATTCACGAGTTCCCACCGCTGTGTTTCGGTGAGTGAGCCTCTCCACGAAACCATCGGGGATCGCCCTTCGGTAATTTTCCAAAATAGCGCGCCATCGGTTTCGCCGGCTTTAATGCGCGCGCCCAAGTCTGCCGGCTTTTTTTCTAATGCCGCTCCGCCGGGCCCATCCCCCTTGCCAGCGGGCCCATGACAACTCATGCAGTTTGCAACGTAGAGCTTTTGCCCGAGGGCGGTCGCGTTAGCGTTTCCTGCAACTGGGTTGGGACGATTGGCAGCGGTGGGCGGAGCTTTCCAATCTGAGCTGCCTTGCGCCAGCAGCGACCCGCTAATCGAGAAGACTGCCAATATGATCAGTGCTCCCGAACAACTCGCAGCGGATTTTCTTGATTTCATAGCGATCAGGCAGGCCCTGCGTTGCTTCTGCCTTTGCGCAATACCGCATCGATGCTCCATCGTCCCGGGCCGTAAAAAATAATGAAGAAGAAAATCCAGCAGTTCACCAAGGCCAGTTCGCCTCCATTCATGATCGGGAAAAACTTCGCCTCCAACGTGGGCACCGTTCCCACGTAAAAGATGAAATAAGCGACTGCCATCTCGCCGCTCGCGAGAAACGCCGCGACACGAGTGAACAGCCCAAACGCAATCAGAAATCCGCAGACCAGTTCGATAATGCCCGCGAGAAATGCGAGCCCTGACATCCCGTGACCGCCACCGGGATACCCGAAAAGCTTTTGTCCGCCATGACATGCGTATGCCAAGCCAACGATTAGTCGCACGACGCAGTAAACTGGATCCGCAAATCGGCTCAGAGATCTCAACTCGCATTGTTATCTCAGGAGTTGCTGAAGTTGACTGCGCATTTTTACGGAAAATATTTCGGAGCTATTTTGCCGCGAAGTCTCTATACTTATTGACTCTTTGCGCGCTGTTGTGAGCGGTCCGGAACTGAGTTGGTGATTTTCGCGTGAGCTTTTTAAAAACGCGATTGAACTGAGACAACGATTGGAAACCGACGGCGAACGCAATTTCGCTGATCCGAAGATTTGAGTTCTGGAGGAGATCACGCGCGTTGCTGACTCGCATTCGTGCGACATAATCGATAAAATTTATGCCGACCACTTCTTTGAATTTTTCGCTCAAATGATTGGCGCTGATATTGCTGAACTTCGCGACTTTCGTTAGCGAAAGTTCATCATCCGAATGCTCATGGATGAATTTGCGCGCTTTCCAAATTTCTACCGGCTCAGCGCGTTCCCGGCCTCGGGAGCTGAGCTGCCTGATCTGATTTGCGGGCTTCATGTTTACCACCCCGCTTCATCAGACTTCGGCTAAGACGATGATGCTCTCCGTCCCTTGGCAATTGCTCGCCTAATTTTGGCTCGACCGGAAAACGAGACGCTTTTGCTTTGAGCAATTTCTGCATAGCAAAAGCCAATTGACGTGGAGCGCGTCGGCAGCGGCGATCCTAATCTGATTCGCGAAAGGAACAGTTATGAAAACAGATGTTGTCCTAACGATGAATGAATATCTCGATCAGTGTTGTATCGGTACGAAACACGTGAGCCCACCGGCTCCCGATGCGCGTCACATTGTAATCACGACGCGGGATGATCTGCACACGGGCAAGGAAGCGCATGATTGTCGATGTGACCGCTGGGGTCATCCGTGCCCTGGTTGTCTCGAGCCCAAGCTACAAACACGCACTGCGGCTTCCGATTTTTCATGAGCAAACACATGAGGTAAACAAGATGGAATACTTAATTGCATTCAGCGTAGTCGCGATGATGGCGCTCTATACGCTAATAATCGCGCGATGCTTAAGAGAACCTGAGTGGCAGTAAGCTTTCGACAGCGAATGGCGAATGGTTATGATTGCCATTCGTGAAGCTTGGTAACAGGCAACTGGTCGAAAAGCTCACTCGATCCGCGATCTATCGCGATTATGTGCGCGCTTTTTCTGGGGCGACCGGTATGCCCCTGGCATTGCGTGCAGTCGAACATTGGCAACCGGCGTTGCGTGGCGCACTGAACGAAAATCCCTTTTGCGAATTGATGGCGCGCTCGAATCGTGTTTGTGCTGCGTGTCTTGAAGTGCAGCGCAAGCTGACCGAAAAAACCGGCGACCGATCGCGCACGGTGACCTGTTTTGCGGGGCTTTCAGACAGTGCCGTGCCGATTCGGGTGGGCGACCAATTGATCGGTTTTTTGCAAACCGGACAGGTCCTGCTCAAACAACCTGACAAGTTTCGGTTCGATCGCGTAGCGAAACAATTAGTTAACTGGGGAGTAGAAGTTAATCTGAGCAAAGCGCGCGAAGCTTACTTTCACACCAAGGTACTGACGAAGAAGCAATACAGGGCGATGTTGCGGCTGCTCGAAATCTTCGGCCGACACCTCTCGAT
>QHNV01000032.1 GCA_003218535.1 Verrucomicrobiota bacterium | reverse complement strand
TCTTGATTGTCCAGACAGTGCCAAGCGAGTTAGTCCATGTTCCGGCGAGCGCGGCCGGACCGGAGCGCGGAGTGGTTACGCAAGCAGTTACCAGCGCGATCAACGCGCAGGCGAAAATGATTCGGAGAGAGTGTTGTATTTTCATGGCCACCATCCTGTCTGGTGGCAACTGGGCCGGTCAAGCTCAGAACGCAGCGAAGGCTAATGTTCGTCGATTGTACGCTCCGGCCGGCTGGGGCCACTCTCGAAAAAGAAATTCCTACGTTTTGCGCTCCAGCGTACACGACGCGCCGATACCGAATTGCAACCCTGCAACACTGCTCTCTTGTAATCTTGCAGCCGTGATTCAGTGCATTTGGATGCGAGGCGAGGATGTTAGCCCTGCCACACGAAACCGAAGGTTCCTCTGACCTCTTTGTGACGCAGCTCCTGTGGCTACATGAAACAAGGGGAAAGGGATGCAAAGCGGCAATTGCATCGCGCGAACGGAATTTTTCCTGACCGGGCGACCCGCAAAATCTCTGCAATCACAAGCCGGAGGAAAACGCCCGGTGAAGAAGGGTTTGAAAAAGGTGCTCCGCTTGGCGCTCGACGTTTTCTAAAATCCCTGCGATGCGCTTTTGGTCAGGCAAAGTAGGGAGAGGAACATCCAGCGGCAGAATGTCTTCTTGATTCAAACTGGCTTGATTGACCGCTTTCTTACAGCGCGTTCGGAATCGCGCGCGGACGGCGGAATGATTAAAGCCGTGCACCAGGGCGAGACCCTGGTTGAAGTAGCGCTGGGCGAGCGGCGATTTGGTGGTGACTTCGCGCGTGTAAGCACCCGAGTCCTGGGGGTATGGCCCTCTCGCGCGAAAGCCCGCCTAGATTTATAAGGAACCTGCCGCAGGAATGAACGGAATCCCTGCGAAAATTGTCCATCCCTTTGGGCAAGAAAAACAGAAAGAAACTACGTTATGACCCCGACCCTTACGCAAAGCGGACTGCTCGCCGTGTTGCTGCAACGCCAGCGCTACAAAGTAATTCAGTTGGCCCAGCGGGGCGCACACCGCAAGCACGTGCGTGCCGCCGTTTGGAGTATCCTCACTTGGCCGAACCATCGAACGCCACACTTAAATCTTTCACCAAAGCCAATTGCCATGTCTCCCCAAATCCACACTTACGCCGAGCTCCGGCAACAGATTCACGACGACCTGCGGATCCAACATCCCGAATGGCTCGAGCCAAATGGCGAATCCTCCATGAGCCTCCTGGAAGAGCTCGACGCATTGACGCGAAGGGGATCCAACGAGTCTATCGCTGCTCCTCATCGCGCCCTCGAACAGGGATTAAACCGGATCGACACCGTGGCGGTGTAATACCTCCGGAGCACGACAAATCTGAGATGGGATTGCTGTAGCGGCGGTCTGCGACCGTCAAGCCTACCACACAGAAAAGTTGTAATGGCAAGCGGCCCTCCGCCGCAGTCCATCCGTCCCTTTCCTTTTTCTCAAAAGAAGCTTGAATGCGGTAACCGTGCCGCCCCGAACGCACTGAATCAGGGCTGCTCAATGGCCTTATCGCGCAATCGCACGGCCTCCAGCGGGCTTTGACGCTTCGGCCAATTCCCTGCCTGTTTTGCGATCACTAATCACAAATGTGTTGTTTTCTCCGAGCGTCGACCACGGCCCGCGCGGCACTTCGCTAAATTCCACAAACCTCCAATCGGTCACGTCTGTTTCGTTTAATCCGAGATAGCCACGCACAGCGGGAGAAACATCGAGACCCGCGCCTTTGTTCAGATTGAGTTTCGGACGTTCGTTGCCAAAGACATATTGCCAATAATCGGTGCGGAAAGGTCCGGCGTCTTCCCATTGCGCATAAACCGTTCGAGTCCCTTTGCGAATCGCGACCCATCGATCCTTGCAGGTGGAAACGCCGGGGCCTTGGTACGCTTCCTTGAACCACGGAACAACGCGGGGCGCTTCCGGCCGGTGACCATTGGCTGACTTATCGTTGTACGGGAGGGCGCAGTAAAACGGGTTCTGTAGAGGCGTGAACTTTACCGGAATGTAATTGCTGCGATGCGCGGGATTTGGATCGTCAAATCCGCCGTAACTTCTGCTCCAATCTTTGTCCCATGAGCTTCTGCGGTTCGGCACCGGATTGTTTCCGCTCGGCCGCTCACCGATCCAAAAGATAGTTGTCACAATATTTTTCTTCCACGGATAACGCTCTCCTGTGGCTGAGGCACTGTGCTCAGTGTTTAAACAGCCCGCGCTGATCGCTGCCAGCGCACCGATCCACAGGATCGTTATTGCTTTCATCGTATGCTTCTTGTTCATAAAGGAAGCGGGTGTTTATCGAGTCAAGCGCTTCCGAAGCAAATCGCAAACCAAGACACTGCATCTTGTCAGGAAAGTTAGTCCCTGTTCGAGCGCGCGATGAGGAGCAGCGATAGACTCGTTGGATCCCCTTCGCGTCAAGTGCCGAGCAGTTCCATGAGACGCGTCTCGTAAGAATCACACATGGGGGATTCGCCATTTGGCTGGACCCATTCGGGATGTTGGATCCGCAAATCGTCGTGAATCTGTTGCTGGAGCTCGGTGTAGGTGTGGATTTGGTGAGGCTCGGCTATTGGCTTAGCAAGACTAACGAATTTCATAAACGCCCTTTCATTTGAGGTTGACTGCTCCAAATCCGCGCGGAACGAAGAATCATCCTGACGAGGCGCTTCGAACAGCGGCCTCCCTTCGGCTGACTCGGGGCTCCAGTTGGATCTGGAGATCGCGCTAAGCGGTGCCTCAGCGAAGGTTAAGCCTCCCAACCGGCTTTTCAGAACCGGCCAAAAGTGCGTTGAGACGTCGGATGACGTAATCGAAGGCGATTTTACCATCACTCCCGACAGCCGGATATTGGACTTTAGTCCTACGCCTCAACCGTCGTGCAAGACAGCATCCAACTTGAGTTGACAAAATTGAAGGCGATGTTCGAGTGCACCGCCACAACGGAAAGAGATTCATCGTCAGTGCTGACGAGAAGCCGACAGCGTTTCTCGAACTTGAATCGGCGATTGACCTGAAGCTGCATCAGCGGAACCGACGTTGCGAGCTATTCCGCCCATTCGGCGCAGAGGAATTCAGCTTGTTCTCTTTATCTGTCGTCTGCCGGCTCCCAAAGCCGAATCCCACCTCAATCGCTGGTCGACTCACGCGCTGGCTCCAGTTCTTTCGCCGCTGTCGCTTTAAGAATTCGTTCCCGCTGCGCAATTAAAGCCATGCGCTTTTCTTCGGTTATGACAACCCCCGTTTGAACTGCGGTGTTCACTTCAACGCTTGTATTACTTCCCATCCGATAGTCAGCCGGAAAGGTGAGCCGTAGCCATTCAGCTGCGGCGCGCCAATCATCCTCAGCGGCCCGTTTGATGCGCTGGAGCATTTTTAGTCGCGCTTTCTCGCGCGCCTCAGCCATGCGTTCCTCTAGCTCCGGGTATTTCTCCCGCCAATCAGAGAGCGTGGAAACGCCAATGCCAGCGACGATACATGCTGACTTAATGGGAAGGCCATTGGCAAGGCCCGCCAAAAGCTTTTGTACCGTCTCCGGCGAATACTTCGTGGGCCTGCCAGCTTTCGCATGTTGATCTACTACCCTTAGTTCTGTGTTGTCTGTGTTCATCTTGGTTCTCCTTTGTCAGTTGTTAAACTCTGCTTCCCTTGCTTCTTTCCTTCCTTTTAAGGCGGGCTTCTGCGCGCGCCTGGCGCATCTCTGCTACTTCAGCGAAAAAGGCAGGATATTTCGCCACAAGCCGATCACGCAGCCAGCCATGACCCTGTTGCGGCAGCGCCTCTACCGATTCCCCAACTTGCAGCATTAACCTTGTACGCGCCTTGTTGCTTTTTCGTGTTTTGGTGAACTTCATTTGTTTTTCTCCTTTGGTTCTTTCGTGTAAGGATTCGCGGAAATCATGGAATCCGTCGCTGCCTCTCCATTTGCGGTTTGCGACAAGATGTAGCTAAACTTTGAGGCTTTCCCTTTTGGGCGCGCGTCGCCGATGCGAACGATCTTAATTACGCCAAGCTGTGCCAGGGCAAGATTGATGTTGTACGCCGTTTGATGGCTCAAGCCGAAAGAGGCTTTCGCGGCATCGCGGCAACTCAAAAAATAGGTCTTGCTTCCAGATCGGCGAGACAGTTCGCGGTGCAGCGCCCCGAGTCTGCGCCAACTCTCAGGCGCGTCAGGCATTTCCGGTATCATCGGAAGGTCAGAAACCGAAAGTTTCGAAACGGCTTCAAGCGCCTTGTTGATTGTGTGACCTTCGCCAGTCGGCACCCGAACCTTTCGAAGCTCTGCGAGAAACGCTGCAAGGTAGGCGTCGCGCGTCTTTGCGGGATCGAGAAACGGCTGAGAAAGCCGATACCACTCGTCGAACACTGTCATGAGCTCGCCGATGTGCAGTTCCCGGCCAATTCCTTTCTCGACCGCTCTCAAGTCGCGCACGAGCTGCCAACGCTTCTTCCTAGCGGTGTTGCGCTCGGAACAAGCATTGCGTGCCGCCAAGCCTTTAAGCTCTTCCTTTAGCCCTTGTCCGTTGGACATAGGATACACAAGAGACTCATGATACTTAGGAGACCTACGAGAGTCAGGAGATCTAAGAGACTTAGGATATTGATGAGACTTAGGAGGACGTGAGGGAGGGAAACCGGCCATTTCCAGATAAAGCCTGATTGCTTCGCGCCTTGAGATCTCCTTGTACTTCACCACAAAATCGATTTCATCGCCATCGCCGCAACCGGCGTGACACTTCCAGTACCAAGAGTTGTCCCAGTCCTGGAACACTGAAAACGATTTGCGCTGATCGTTATGAAACGGGCAATGCGCGCTTTTCTTCGCATGTTCGCCAAGCCCAAGCTGACGCATTAGCTCCGGTAGCGGTAGGCGGAGTTTGGCCTCGTCAATCTTCTCGCGTAGATCGTTATTTTCGCTCATTTGTCATCTTCCGCTGTAGTGATACTCTCGGCGGGGTTCCGACGTGCTGGCGGCTCGAAGCGTGATGAAAACGCTCCATTAGTCGGCGTTGTGTAGCGCCTCACGAGACGCTGCGCGCGCCACGGTTCTATTGTTTCCTCAAACACGCGCAGATAACCGCCGCCGACTGAGTACGCCACAAGCCGCGCACCGCTGCGTTGGCTGAGTTTGCGCGCGAAATCAGGACGGGTCGTTTGAAACCGACAAGTGCCAGGCCCAAAGCGCCACGTGCAAAGTTCCGGCCTTCCAAATGTGTCACTCTGGTGACGGTTGCGAGTGAATTTGTCAGGCAACCGTTTGCCTCTCGGCGACAGTGATGCGAGACTCAGAGTAGAGTTAACGTGAATTGGCGCGTGTAGCAGCGCGCCTTTTCTTTTTCGCGCTCTCATTGGCCACCTCCGATTGTTGCGCCACTCTCAAGAAAGGCGTCGAGATCGGCTTGCCGAAATCGAACGAGTTTGCGACTCGGCTTTAACGCGCGTAACCGACCGCTACGCACCATTCTTTCCAGGTAACGGCGCGTGCATTGTAGATACGCGCAGGCATCTTGTGTTGTTACGAGCGGGGCAAGTTGTTTCCCACTCCCGATTTTTTCCCTTGTGAGGAAATATGAATTTCCCATGCTCTCAACATAACGAGCTAATCGCAAATCCCCGTAACAGGGACAGGGGGAAATTTGTTATGCTTTCTTCGGTTGGTCGTATGCTTTGCGGGCAGCGACGATGGCGCGTCTCAATCGTTGTTTCCGCACTCGGAAAGCTTCTTCCGTGATGTGCCAGCCTTTTTTTTCCAATTTGCGCACTGCGTCCTTTGCGGTGGTCGATGGATTGATACAAAGAATGCGCACTAGATCCCAGTCCATATCATCAAATAACTCCGGCTTAATTTCACCGGACAAGCATTTACCTAACTCGATAAAGAATCGTCTATTATCGCGCTTTGCCTCCATGGAAATAGGGTCTGCCCCGACTTTTAAGTTTTGTGCAGCGAGCTTCGCCTCCGGGAGAGAATCGCCCTGTAGTATTCCTGGCGCGATTTTCGCCCATGTTAGAGCGCGGGAAGTCTCGAAGCGCACGCGCATACTCATGAGTGGCACAAGGACACTCCACCATCTATCGAACAGCTCCCTATCGACGTGGACTTCTTCCGCAGTCTTTCTAATGTAGTAGTCCGCCCGGTCGTCCGAGGTAATCCAAGCTCTATCACGCTTGACGTTCCTTACTAGCATCTTGTGTAACTTCTTCAGCTTTGCGCGTTCAGCATCAGACAGAGCGCCCCAGAAATCGTTGTACTTCTTTATCGCGCTCTGGATTTCAGGAGAAGAATCCACGAACCGCGCATCAATCTTCTCTGATGGGAGCATATCCATCTGCGGCGAATTCATTCGCGCGCGCCTTTTCCTGCCGCTCGTTCGTTTTCCCATTTCGGCAGCCTCCAAGTCGGTCGTCGTTCCTCTTTGATTGGTTTCGGAAATTTGTCACATCCGGCAACCGCTGCATAGCGCTTTCAGGAGGCGGTGAACGCCACGATGTTTTCCGCTCGCCGTGACTGAGGCGCAATCTTCCAGTATCGCTCCGCTTCTTCCGGCAAGACTAACTCGCGATAGGTTGAGTAAAGCATTTGCGGGCTGGTGTGCCCAAGTTCTGCCGCCACGCGGGGCGCATCGTGGATTGCTGCCAACCGATACGATGCGAACGAATGGCGCAAGCCGTTCTGTGGCCAGTGCGCGAGTCTCGCAGCCTCACGCACGCGGGCAAGCTTGCTCCGGGCGCCTACTGGAACCACATGGCCCTTCATCCCGGCGTAAGGCCGCAACCATGCCGCGAGATTCGGCAGTATCGGAACGGTTCGGCGCCGGGCGCTCTTGGCTTTTGCCGCTGTCACTTCGATGTGTCCGCGCGCAAGATCGACCTCATTCCAATCTAAGCGTTGGATTTCAGCCTCTCGTAATCCCGCGAACGTGCCAATCGCAAGCATCGGAACCACGTCAGGAGCTATGCGCTGCGCGGACTCCAGCAGCGAGCGCAATTCATCGACAGTGAAAATCTCCGGCGGATTATCAAGCAGCTTTGGCTTGGCAGTGTGTAAGACAGGGTTCGCGTCGATCATCCGGCGGCTAGCTGCGTAACTGAACAACACGCCAACGTTGGCCCGGAAGTTCGCGCGACTCTTCGGCGAAAGCGGTAGATCACGCAGCCAGTTGTCCACTTCCTCAACGGTAATGCTGGCAATTAATCTCTCACCGAAGCCTTGGCAGAATCGGGCAAGCCGTTTCCGTAGATCAGCAGTATACGCGGGAGCGCGTCCATCGCGCTCTTTCGCCCTCAACACTTCATGTGCAAGCTCTGCGACCGTCGTGTTGCAACGCCGAATCTGTTCCAGATGATGAATGAAAAAATCTGTCGCATCAGTGATCGTCTTGCCGTGCTCGGTGAGGCGCTTTCTTGCTTTGATGAACTCCGATAGTTCATGCTGTGGCAGTCCGATCGCCTCCCGTCCGTGGCGCTCAAGTGTGGTCCTTTGCCGTAGGCGCTCCGCCTCGGCTTCGGCGCGCGTCTTAAAGAACTTGCGACCGCGTCCGAACGGGCGAAGATCGAGGACGAATTTATACTTCGGATGATGTCGATATGGAAGAACTGCGAGTTTGGGCTTTTTTATGCCAAAAACGATCTCATACCGTCAACATAGAGTCAATCACATTTTTGCTGTGCCAAGACTTTATGTGTAAATATCACTGTTAAAGCAATATGGGCCTGTAGCTCAGCGGTTAGAGCAGGGGACTCATAATCCCTTGGTCCCAGGTTCGAATCCTGGCGGGCCCAGCCTTCGCTTTGGAGTACCGCGAGGAAGCGAAGGCTGCCACGCCGTAACAAAGTGAAGGCGGGCGGGCTCTTTTGACTTCCTTCTCTGCGCTCCAAAGACTACGGCTTGGCAGGCCAG
>QHNV01000050.1 GCA_003218535.1 Verrucomicrobiota bacterium | reverse complement strand
AGATTCGGCGCGCGATCCCAGTGAATCCGACTCAAATCAACGAAGCACGCGAATGGATCAACAATACTGATCCCACTCTCGAGCAGATCGAGCAACGGGCGAACGCCGAAGGCCGCTGAACTTAGCTTCGTAGACGGTCGAGTTTCTCCCGCTATAGTTTCGGAATCGAACTCGATGGGTTCGAGAGAGAAAACTTCAACGGGAGAACAGTTATGTTAGGCGATAAGATTGGTGGAACCTCAGGCAAGATTAGTTCACAGCGGGTATTACTGAACCTGGGCGGAGGTCCAAAGATGGAAACCTCGTTTCAGGCGAGTGGATCAATACTGGGCACGGACGCAAAGGAGATGGGCACCTATGTGTCCGTGGTCCGCCCGGACGGGACACTCTACGGTGAGGGGCAAGGCGTGATGATTCTCAAGGACGGGAAAATGGCCACTTGGACGGGCCATGGTGTCGGTACCATGAAGAAAGACGGAAGCGCGAGTTATCGTGGCGCCCTTTATTTTCAAACTATACCGCCAAAATGGTCCCGGCTGAACAAGGTTGCGGTGCTGTTCGAATACGAGGTAGATGCGCAGGGCAACACGCACTCCGAATATTGGGAATGGAAGTAGCTCGTAGCTAGGCGTTGTGACATCTTAGTTGCTTGGGCTCAGCAAAACAGCTGACGCGGAAGTGGAGGAAAAGTACAGCTCGTCAGTAGTTGAGTTTTTCTCGTTAGGCGGATGGTCTTGACTCGCTCGGACGGCTCGGCCCCCATTCGCCAACTTGCAATTCGTGCTCGATTCGGCTCGCAAGCGTCTTCATACCGAACTTTGGTCAGGGCGCATTATTTTTGTCACAACCGGCTTTTGAGCCCGGCCGAAGGTGCGTTGAAACGTCGGGTAACGTAATCCAAGACATCTTTACCAGCACTCCCGAGAGCCGTATATGGGACCTTAGTCCTATGGCCCTCAGCGGCCCTGGGGGTGATCGCTAAGTTTGACCAACTAAAACCGAGCCGTCACAAGCAATACGCGATTGTCTTCGATGAGCGGCCAGGGACCGAAGTAGCACAGGCGGGCGTCGGCTACAGACGTCCTTGCCGAACCGACAAGCACGAAGCACCCTCGCCGTGTTGATCGAGATCCGGACGATGCGGATTGTCGGGCAGCGGGTAGCCAAACCGTTCCAAATCGACGATTTTTCGCTGCTTCTTGTTCTTGTGCACTAAGCGCCCACTTCGATGAGTTGGAGCGAGCGGAGGAAAAGCGAATTGCCGTTGCTCCATGATTCCGGCAGAGATCTGTTCCGCAATTTGCTCCCGATAGGCAGTTGTCAGTGCCAATTGAGCTTCCGTCGGATTGGTAAGAAACCCGCATTCAACGAGAACCGCCGGCAACCGGCACTTGCGAAGCACGTAATATTCGGCCGAGCGGATCCCACGGTTCTGGGTGCTGACGCGATCAATAATCTCCTGTTGAATGCGCGCGGCGAGCACTGCGCCGCGATTGTTTTCGGAGTAGGTCTCAATACCGTGCGCGCTACTTCGCGGCGAGGCATTATAGTGGATGCTGACGAAGATTGCGTTGCGTTCCGCGTCGGCGATCGCGCTTCGCACAGACAGTGGAACAAAAATATCCGTGGAGCGCGTCATTACCGTGCGCAAGCCCGCTCGTTGCAAAAGCTTTTGCAGACGCAATGCCGTATCGAGTGCAACCGTTTTTTCCGGCACTATTTGGCCGGGAATCCCTCCTGGATCGGAGCCGCCGTGTCCTGGATCGATGACAACCGTCGAAAATGAATTCTCGGCTCGTACTTGCCCCGTTGTCACCGCAAAGGCGAAGGCCACCGCCGTAACCAAAGTTTGTCGAAAGAGGATGAACATTCCGTGCACTTTAGTAAAGTTCTTCATAGGTTTAAATTTGGTTGCATAATGAGGGTTCGCATATGGGACCAAAGTCCAATCAGGTCCGAGCCACATTTGGTCCTTAGCATTTATGGCGGGCGGAGCTCCACGAGGATGGCTTTCTATTCTAGGGCGGCGATCGTTGCCGGGGTAATAACGCCAGCCGAGATGGCCCTCCCCAAGAAATCGGATTCGTCATCTGACGGGAAGCCGCGCTCTCTCTCTCTGCGAAGCGTGATACTTAGGTCGGAGCGAACGTGACAAAAACGCTGTATCAAATGCAAAGCCCCCCTTCTGCGCGTTTTGCAAATTCTTGGGGAGCTATCAAATATTATTTCCCGCCTTCGGCTCCTCCTAAAGAGCCATAAGCTCCAGTAATCGCGTTATAATAATACATCGGGTCATTCATTGTCCCGCCAGAAAAACCATACGGATATCCCTTCGGATAGACTACATTGTTCCAGTGGCTCGTGTCCGTCCCTTGTGGGATATCGCCAGTATAAGTCCCATCCGGCAATTGATAGATGCCATTGCCGATGTAAGTCATCCCGGCAGGGTACGGGTAGCTTGGCCGTGGTCCGGTGTAATTCGAGACACCGAACCATAGCCCGAAGCCGAAGCCTAGCGCGATGATGATGGCCGCCAGTTGCTTGATATGAGCGAAGAAGAGCGGAGAATGTCGAGGCCTTACATCCCGTGTCCACAGCGGCAGGCCGGCGTGAATCTGCTGCGTAAGGGTCGCGGTTGATTTTGTCATAACGCAGTTCTTTCTGTTTATCTTGTCCGAAGACTAATTTCACAGTTCGCGCGCTGTGCCCATGGGACCTTAGTCCAATGAGGGGAGCAGCTTCATGCGCCTAAAATCAACGCCATGCGAAAAGTTTTCGCGCCGAAGAAGACTGAGGCCGATTCGCGGCAATCTTCGCCATGAATCTACCGAGCTTCTTTGCGGAGCTAAAGCGGTGCACCGTTTACAAAAACGTCAGGCAATCATTTTTATGTAAGGCTTGACCTTATAAGCATCCCCGATTCGAGCTCCCGAAATAAGTTTGCTCGTCGTCACTGTGCTCGTCTGTCTTGCGCTTGCGCCAAAAGCGCCCGCAGTCAGTCCCCCACCGGATGGAGGCTATCCAAGCTTCAACACAGCTGAGGGAACTGATGCCGAGATACATCCGCCGCAGATCTTCGGCACTGGGTTTGGCCGCACCGAGATCGAACTCGACCTTTTCGATCGTGCCTTTGAAATACTTCGGGAGCACCTTGGCGTATTCAAATTTCGGGACCACTGGAAGACCGTTGTCGGTACCGATGTCCATGACATCGTAGGCAGCGAACCGGAACGGCACTGTGTGCTCGAGTTTCGCCTCGGCTTGCTGTTTGCCGTTGATGAAAAGCCGGCTCGTGCCGCCGGTGCCGAACACCCCCGGTCTATCGGCAGTGAACTCATAACGCACATTTACTTTGCCGTCAGGCAACTCATCGCGAGTAGCGATCGTGTCTAGCTTCAACCCAGCTAGGCTATAGGTGTGCTTCAGGCGGCCGCGCTCGACATAAAGCGAAAAGCCGCCAAGGAAACTGGCCTCAGCGACAATTACGCCCGCAATTCCGGAGCGCAATCCAAGTGCTGATCGGCCTGGGTTGTACAAATCGGCGCTGATGCTATAGGAGCGATTGTAAATCGGCGGGATCATGCCGGAGGCGATGTTTTCTGTTCCGTTGTAGTAGACGAATTTCGTCTGTTCCCTCGATTCCTTGGGAAAACCCCACACCGTCGCGATCTCTCCGAGCAGCGGCAGCACCTGATACTTCTCAGCCTCGGCCCAGAACAGCGCGGTGAGTTCGCGCACCTTGTCCGGATATTTGGCCGCGACATCGTCCGCCTGCGAGAAATCGTCGTTGAGATTGTATAACTCGCATTTGTCTTTGTCGGGGTCCCATTTGCCTGGTGCAAATCGCGCCAGTGTATCCGGATCAAGCTTTCATGGAATTCGGTCTAGTCGCCAGCACGCGATCCAGCCGTCCTTGTACATGGCACGATTTCCAAGAATCTCGAAGTACTGCTGCGTGTGGCGCGATGGTGCGTTGGCATCGTCGAATGTGGAAAGAAAACTCACGCCATGCATCGGTATTTGTGGCACGCCGTTTACTTCCTTCGGCTCTGGCAGGCCCGCGGCTTCCAAGATGGTAGGCGCCACATCCGTACAATGAATGAACTGACTGCGCAGTCCCCCCTTGTCCTTCATGCGTTTTGGCCAGACGACCACCATCGGGTTACAAATTCCGCCAAGATGCGAAGCTACCTGCTTTCCCCATTTGAAAGGAGCATTGCCAGTCCACGCCCACGCCGAGGCATAATGCGGCGCCATATCGGGGCCGCCCCATTTTTCCAGACCGCCGTACGCCTTAATTGCTTTCAACTGCTGCTCGGGCCGTGAGCGGAATACCGTTGAGCGTAGTCATCTCATTGAATGTTCCGTTCTCGGTGCCTTCCATGCTCGCTCCGTTGTCGCCGAAGATGTAAATAATCAGTGTATTCTCCGCGAGACCCATGTCCTCGATCGCTTTCACCACGCGCCCGACGGCGTGATCAGTGTTTTCCTGGTAGCCCGCATAAACTTCCATCTGGCACGTATACAATTTCCTTAATTCGGTCGATGCGCTGCCCCATGCGGGAAACGCCGGGTCGCGCGGCGTGAGTTTCGCATTCGCCGGGATCGCGTCGAGCTGTTTCTGCCGCGCGAACGTTTCTTCACGCAACTTGTCCCAGCCTTGGTGGAACTTCCCTTTGTAACTTATCGCTCCACTCCTTTGGAACCTGATGCGGCGCGTGACTCGCACCGGTCGAGAAATAGAGAAAGAACGGCTTGTCCCGGGCCTGCGCTTTCTGATCGCGAATCCACGCAATTGAACGCTCGACCATCGCGTCGTTGAAATAAAAATTCTTCTCCTTCGGCACGCCGATGATGCTGTTGTTTTCAGCGAGCACCGGATCGAACTGGCTGGTTTCGCCGCCGAGAAATCCCCAGAAATAATCGAAGCCGAGGGCGTTTGGCCATCGATCAAACGGCCCAGCCGGCCCCTGCTGCGCGTCGGGTGTAAGATGCCACTTACCGATCGCGGCAGTGTTGTAACCGTTCGCCTGAAGAATCTGCGCGATGGAAGCCGCACTGGTCGGCCAGTGGGTGCTGTAGCCCGGCCAACCACCGGTTAACTCGGAGATCGACCCGAATCCGACGGCATGATGATTCCGATCCGACAACAACGCGGCGCGCGTCGGCGAACAAAGCGCTGTCACGTAAAATCGATTGTAACGAAGTCCTTCGGCCGCGAGTTTGTCGAGCGTGGGCGTAGCGACCGGCCCGCCAAATGTCGACGGATTACCGAACCCGGCATCATCAATCAACACCAGCAGAATGTTCGGCGCACCTGGCGGGGCTTTCACTGGCTCAGTAAAGGAGGCTTTCGAACCCTCGAGTGTTCGGTTTGCTACTCCTTGAAACGGCTGAGATGGACGCGGCAGCACGGTCCGATCCCAGTCCGCACTTGCAGCGGTCGCTGACGTTATTTGTGACGCGACCGCTACTGCGACCGCGATGGGATAGATTATTGCTCTGAGCATCGTGTTCCTCCAGGAAAGCTTGCGAGCGTATATGAACCTGTGTGAGCGTACACGCCCAAAATCGCATCGATCCTAATGCGGGTGATCTCGAACACTGCCAAACAGGTTCGTTAGGCTGAAACGTCGGCGGCTTTGCCGGCAAAATGGAGATGCTCGAGAATCTCGCTGCGCAGGCGGAGGAATGACTCGCTGGTACGATCGCGCGGACGTCCCAGGTCGATGTCAATCTCGCGATCGATGCGTCCGGGGGCCGAGGTCATGACGAGGATGCGATCGCTCATGTAAATTGCTTCGTCTATGTCGTGCGTCACCAGAAGCATGGTGGTGCGGCGATTTTCCCAAAGGTGCAGTACTTCGTCCTGCATGCGCATGCGAGTGAAGGCATCGAGCGCACCCAGCGGCTCATCGAGGAGGAGAACTTTCGGGTGATTAATGAGTGCGCGTGCAAGAGCGACGCGCTGCGACATGCCGCCGGACAAGTGATGAGGATAGGATCTGCCGAACGTCTCCAAGCCAACCAGTCGCATGAAGTCGTCCACTTCGTGTCGCTTTTCCTGAAGAACGCCGCGCGCGACGAGGCCGGCCTCGATATTGCGACGCACGGTCAACCATGGGAAAAGGTTTGGATCTTGAAAAACGAGACCGCGCGCGGCGCTGGGTCCGAGAATTTTTTCTTCGTCCACAAGCAGCTCGCCGGAATCAGGAAAATCGAGACCGGCGATGAGTCGAAGCAATGTCGATTTTCCACAACCGCTCGGCCCGACTAACGACACGAGCTCGCTGGCGGCGATGGAAAAAGAGATACCGCCGAGGGCGGGGCGGCTTGTGCCCGGCACATCCAGAACCGGAAAACTCTTGCAAACTTCCTCAACGCGGAGCGCTGACGCGGCCACGAGATTCGACGTTACCACTTGATCATTCCCTTCTGCCAAACGAGGACTCGATCGCGCAGTTTGAAAAGCAAAGTCATGATAGTGGAGAAGAAGGCCGCCATGATGATTAGGGCGGCAAAAACTTTTCCGTACTCGGCCCAGCCTTGCGCCCAGCTCACATACCAACCTAGTCCCGATTTGACGCCCACACTTTCGGCGACGACGAGGGTGAGAAACGACGCGCCGAGACCCATGAACAAACCAACAAATATGCTCGGCAACGCCGCTGGAATGGCGACGCGAAAAATAAGGTAACGCTGATTGGCGCCCAACGTGCGGGCAACATCGAGATAGGAAGCGCGCGTGTTCGAAATGCCGGACGCGGTGAGCATCGTGACGGGGAACCAGACCGCCAGCGCAATGAGCGCGGTGGCGGAAAGAGTCGCCGACGGCGATATCACCATGGCTAGCGGAATCCACGCCGTCGCTGGGACGGGGCCTATCACTTTAAGCAATGGCATTCCCCAGTACCGCGCTGGGTCCGACCACCCAATGCAAACGCCGCTCACGAAACCGGCGAGTGCGCCGAGGAAATAACCGGCGAGCAGCAAGACTAACGAATGCCAAGTGCTGTCGAATAACAGCGTGCGATCGCTGATCATGCTTTGCAACACCGCGGCTGGGCTTGGGAAATATGGCAGCGGCAACCAATGCCAACCAGCAGTGATGAGTTCCCATGCGCAAAGAAGCAATACCGCCGCCGTGAACAACGGCCGCATTCGCCACACCGCCGCGCGCAGCCGGCGCCAGCGATACTGGCCCACGGCAATTAGGATCGAGATCATCAAAAAGGTCGCGAGAAAATTCGTGTAGGTACGCGCTTCCATCGGCGTTTCGTTTTTGTAAACAGCGAGGTGCGCGGCAAAAGCAATCGCGCCGGCCACCGGCACCGCCAGCAATGGCGTGTTCCAAAAATTCTCGGATGCAGCTGCGTTACGCGCGTTCAATCACTTCTTCGCTGCGATGGCTTGTTTTGCTTTGCAGCAGGACTCTTGCTTATCCTGCAAAATCAATTCCGCATACAGGCGAATGTCCTGGTTCGGCGGAACCTGGCCGCCGGCGACTTTTTCAACCTGCACATTCTGTAGCCATTCGTCCGTCACGCCGTCGAGATGCGCGAAGGCGCGCTTACTCAATTCCGCCACGTTCGTCGAAGGACTCAACATGCCCGCCAATTTCATCTCTGCCGCTGCCGAATTCACTGCGGCTTCCGCTCCCGAAACGCTGGGGACATAACGTAAATGCGAGATCGCCACCGTGTTCAACTCGGGATTGGACGCAAGATATTTTTTGTCGACCGATAGCCGCGCTGCTGCCGCGGGATTTGCTTCGACCCACTTCGCACCCTTAAGTAACGCGCGGGTCGCCCCGGCCGCCGCCTTCGGATTCGCCGCGAGGAATTTTCCATTTACGATCACGGCGCAGCAGTACTCATCCTTGTACGGCGGATCTTGTGCTTGATCGGAGACGTTCTTCACTTTGCCTTGCGCGACTAACAAACTGCCAATCGGTTCCGAATCCGCCACTGCGTCCACTTCGCCCTTATCGAGCGCGAGACCCAACTCGCCCGCGGGAAAAACACGCCACGTAATTCCCTTGGCGGGGTCAATACCGTGCGCGCCAAGAACGCGATTGGCGAAAATGAACGGCGGCGTGCCCATTCCCGGGACGCCAATGCGTTTGCCACGCAGATCGGCAACGGTGTTGATCGTTCCGTTCACCGGCGCCTGTACGCGCAGACAGCCGCGGTGAATTCCTCCGGTGAATTTGACGTCGAGGCCCTGCTCGATCGGCTTCTCAACCGCGCTGAAAATCGGCGCTTCGCACGTGATGCCGACGTAGCCGACGCGGACTTTATTGGAGGCACGGGGCGTTGAACCGGGATCCTTGTTGCAACCAATCAAGATCAGCACACTCAGCGTGGCTGCCGTGATAAGTTTGGCATTCATCAAGCTTCGATATTCGGCGGTTTTGAAAAATAGAGCAATTAACCTTTAGCCCGCCCACAAGCCGCGCGCATCAAGAGATCCGAAGAGAAATCATTGAACGCGCCCCGGCCGCATTCAATGATTCTTTGTTGTAGCGGAGTAATGGGTTGATTTCGCTGGCAACACTTCAATAATCCATCACTCCACTTCGATACATGCGGAAAAAAATCGTCGCTGCCAATTGGAAGATGAACATGACACAAGCCGAGTCGGCCCGGTTTGTTGAGTCGTTGCTATTAGATCTGGGCGATATCACCGATGTCGAAGTGGTGGTCGTGCCGCCGTTCACTGCAATCGCGAAAGTGATGGAAGCCCTCGGTAAATCGCAAAACATCAAGGTCGGCGCGCAAAATATGTATTGGGAACGGAGCGGCGCTTTTACCGGCGAGATTAGCGCTGCGCTGCTACGAGATTTGTTTGTGCATTACGTCGTACTCGGACACAGCGAACGGCGCACTCTGTTCGGTGAGACGGACGAAATCGTCAATCGCAAAGTCCGCGCCGCGCACGAAGCGACACTCCGCCCGATTGTTTGCATTGGTGAAACGCTCAAGCAGCGCGACAAGGGCAACGTTGAAAAAATATTGGCGCTCCAACTGCGAGCCAGCCTCAAAGGGTTGAATGAAAAGGAACTTCAGGAAACGGTGATCGCCTACGAACCGGTGTGGGCAATCGGCACCGGTCGCAACGCCACACCCGAGCAGGCGCAGGAAGCACACGCGTTCATTCGTCACATCCTGCGTGAAATGTCTAATGATGCGACTGCCGAGCGGGTTCGCATTCAGTACGGCGGAAGCGTAAAACCGGAGAACGCGCGCCAGCTCATGAGCCAGCGCGATATCGACGGCGCTCTCGTGGGCAGCGCCAGCCTGGACCCGCGCAGCTTTGCGCAGATCGTCAAAGCCGCTCGTGAGAGGTAGAGCAAGTCCTTTGGCTTGTGTAGTGCTTTTTCCGGCGCAAGCAAGACGCATACGCTACCGTTTAATCTCCAGATATGCACGCGATATGACGTGATTGGTACCAGGCTCGAGTTGTTCAATACGCATCTGTTTAAGGAACCAGCGATCATTGATCTTTTGCGCCGAGACAACCTCAAACCGCTTGGCGAGTTGCGCGTTCCAGTCGTAGCCTTCCATGCGCATCAGCGCGCCACTGGCCTTATCGACCCACAACAGCACGTTGGAATATTGCGACTCGCGCGAAGGCGCGCGCAGTTGCAGCTTCCAGCAATTGCGGGTGCGGACGTTTTCCTCGCCCAACACACGCGCATCCGGCCAATAGAGAAATCTGAATGCCAGATCTTCGTAGGTCAGAATGGTGCCTCGGATTTTTTGTTGAAGCTTTGAAGCGCCGAATTTTTGAGTTCTTGCGTCAGTGACCAGATCCAGTCGCGAGCTGTTTTCGCCCAATCGCAATTGCAGCACTTCATCTGGACTAGCGAATGAATAGCGAATGAGCGGTCCGTTTTGGGTCAGGCGAAATGGGACAACAATGTCGTTTTCGCGAAGCTGCCCCTGTAAATCGATCTGCTGTCGCGCCTCCATCATCCGAACCGAGGCGAGAATACCTTTCGCTGATGGCGGAGGCTGGCCATGCAGAGATAAGGCGAGGGAAAAATAAATGGCTAGAGCAAAGAGACGGATCACGAATGACGAGTCACAAAGAAGGCTCGAAGGCTCAAATGATGCATGTGCGCCACATTGCTTTCTTTTGGCCATGCAATTTTCCAGTTTCGTCATCTCTTCGAGATTCGACATTCGTGCTTCGTCATTGTACCGCATTGGTTATTTACGAGTAGCCATTAAAGCTTAAGCGGCCGCTTCATTTCCATTGCATGGATCAGTTCCTTTTTCATCTCATCAACGAAAAATGGACGAGTCCGGCGCTCGACTTGTTCATGGCGGCGCTGAGCAATGGCGCAATTTGGAAGCCGTTGCTCATTGCAGTCGCGCTCGGCACGCTTTTTTTTGGCGGATTCAGGGGACGCGCGTTCATTATCTGCTTGCTCCTGGCCCTGGCCGTGACGGAGCTGTTTACGGGAATATTGAAGACTGCGTTTGATCGCCATCGGCCAAAGCAGGTAGAAAGCGTTCGGATGGTGCAACTGCAAAGAACTCACCCGGAATTCCTGACACTCTTCAAGAGACCAACCATTCGTTTTTCCGATCAATCGGATCGAAACCGGTCGGGGCCTTCGTTTCCGTCAGGCCACGTTGTCACCAACACGATCATTGCCACCTACTGCACGCTATTCTATCGGCGGCGCGGCTGGCTGTACTGGCTCGTCACCGCAGGAGTGGGCTATTCCCGAATCTATCTCGGAGCGCATTGGCCCAGCGACGTTGTCGCTACGTTTTTTCTCGGCGTCGGTGAAGCACTGCTATTGCTCAGCCTGTTCGAATTGATCTGGAAGAGCGCATCGCGCAAGTGGATGCCGGACGTCTACAGACGACATCGGAGCTTGGCCGCTGATTTACGCGGTAGGGACCGACCGCCTGGCGCGACGCAACGCTCCGTATGAGTATGACGCGATCAGTCTGGCTTTTCATTATCGCTTTGACAGCGACTCGATTGTCGCTGTTAGCGACGACTGATCTCGAATTCGACGAAGCATACTATTGGATGTGGTCGGAGCGCTTGGCGCCGGCGTACTTCAGCAAAGGGCCCGGCATCGCTTTCGCAATTCGCGCCAGCGCGGCTCTGTTTGGTGCGAACGAATTCGGCGTGCGCTTCTTCAGCCCTATCTTGGCGGCCGGCACAAGCCTGCTGCTGTTCTACTTTGCGCGGCGGCTGTTCAGCCCCATCGCTGGTTGGTGGGCAGTTGTCGGTTTAAATTTCACTCCGATTTTCAATATCGGGGCGTTCCTCATGACGATCGATTCGCTGTCGGTTTTTTTCTGGTTGGCGGCGATGTTCACATTCTGGCTGGCGGTAGAAAAGAGTCCGCGTTTCTCATGGCATTGGCCGCTTACCGGACTGCTGATTGGGCTTGGATTTCTCTGTAAATATACGAATGCAGTTGAGCTTATTTCAATTTTGCTCGTGCTCGCCCTGGCGCCCCGGCTCCGGCAGGAATTTGCGCGTCCCGGTTTATATTTGCTGCTTGGCGTATTCGCCTTTTGCACTGTCCCCCCGATCATGTGGAACGCCCAGCACGCCTGGATCACGTTCGCGCATCTGCGGTCCCGCGGAGGGGTCGAGCACGGTTTTGGCTTCCATCCCGGCGAGATCTTCAAGTTTATTGGTGAGCACTTCCTGGCTTATTCACCATTTCTGTTTCTTGCAATCACAGTCGGTGTGATTGGAAGCTGGCGACGCGTAAACCAGCAATTCAAGGTCTTGTTCCTAATGTGGTTTGGGCTGCCGCTTTTCGTCTTTTACCTGTTGTTGTCGATCAACAAGAGCGCGGCGCCAAATTGGGACGGACTCGCATTCTTTGGCTTCGGCTTGCTGGCGATTTATTTCTGGTGGGAACGATTGGAAACGAGCGTCATCCTGCGTCTCTGCGCCGGCGCAGCGTTGCTGACAGGTTTACTTATGAGCCTCGTTGCGTTGGACACTGACCTGTTGCGTGTGGCGGGCTACCGGCTATCGCGACGCGACCCTAGCGACCGAATGCGGGGATGGAAAAGCGCGACCGGCGCAGTCGAAGAAATCCGCAGCGATCTAGAAGCCAAACTGCAAGAAAAACTCTTTCTCATTGCCGACGCGCGGGATCGCGCGTCAGAGATCTCCTTTTACTTGCGCGACAAACGAGTGGAGGGGCCGAGGCATCCGCCAGTTTATATTCCCGAATCCCAGGACCTGATGAATCAGTTCTCGTTTTGGCCGCGTTACGATGAATTCGTTGAACTAAAATCAGGCGTTCCCCGGACGGAGGGCGAAGTTTACACCGAAGAGAACGGCGTCAATCCCTTTGTTGGACGAGATGCGCTCTTCATCCGAGAAGGAGAAAATGAGCATGTGCCTCATAATATCCGGGCTGCATTTCAATCGACTGAGCCGGTTGGGACGATTCAAGTGTCGCGTTACGGGAAAGCAATCCGCACCTGGCAGGTATTTCTCTGTCGAAATTATCGGACGCTGCCACTATGAGCGAGGTGACAAATTCACCCGCAGTTTCCGTGATCGTGCCTGTCTTCAATGAAGAAGAAAACATATCGATTCTGCAATTGGAGCTACGCAAAACTCTCCGTGAACTCGATCATGAGATCGTTTTTGTCGATGATGGATCGACAGATCACACACCCGAACGAATTGAAGCTGCTCCGAACGTTCGAGTAATCCGCTTCGAAAAAAATTCAGGCCAAAGCGCGGCAATTTATGCCGGGCTCAAAGCGGCGCGCGGCGCAAGCCTCGTTCTTATCGATGGCGACTTACAAAACGACCCGGCCGATATTCCAAGGCTTCTGGCCGAGATTACGCGCGGGGCTGATCTGGTGTGCGGCTACCGCGCGCAACGCAGAGACACACTAGTGAAGCGGCTGACGAGTTGGATCGCCAATGCGGTTCGCAGCCGATTCACAAAAGACGGCGTGCGCGACACCGGCTGCACATTGAAAGCGATGCGGCGCGAATGCGTCAACGCGTTAGTTCCGTTCAAGGGCATGCACCGGTTCATCCCTGCTCTGATCAAAGGCGCCGGCTATCGGGTCGTTGAACTCCCAGTGAATCATCGGCCCCGCCGGTTTGGCCAAAGCAAGTACGGACTAGGGAACCGCGCATTGCGGGCGACCATCGACATGTTCGGCGTGCGCTGGTTGCTTGCGCGGCGCTTGAACTACAAACTGCCCGACGCGGATTGACTCTCTGAATGTCGAACAGCGAAGCGGCCACTATCTAAAACGCGCTTGTCAACCCAAGGGCTGCCGCTAAGCTTGCCCTCCCGTACGTGGGAGTGCCCGCATGTCCCTGGCCAATCTACTTTCTGCCGAGCAAATCGTTCCGGAGATGAAAGCTACTGAGCGCTGGCCGGCCATTGTCGAGTTGATCGATCTGCTGGTTCACCTTGGAAAAATCAAAGAACCGGATCGCGACCCCATCCTGGCTGCACTCAAGCAGCGCGAGGAAACCATGAGCACCGGGATTGGGTTTGGGATCGCCATTCCACATTGTTCCTCTGATCGACTCGACGAAGTGGTGGCGGCTTTCGGACGATCGACAACGGGGATTGAGTTCGACGCGCTCGATAATGCCCCGGTAAAGTTTGTCGTTCTCTTTATTGTTCCGAAAAATCAATTTCAAACGCACCTGCGTACGCTGGCGTCGATCGCAAAGTTTCTGAACGACCGCACCGTGCGCGAGAGCCTGGCCAACGCGAAATCCGCCGAGGAAATTTTGTCGATCTTTCGCGATCGCTCGTAGCTGTAGCGGCGGTCTATGACCGCCGAGCGAATGTCGCTGCGGCGCTCACAGAGCGCCGCTACAGTTCAGCGAATCTGGTCCGAATGGAAACTTTTCAATCAATTCTCGCAAAGAAGCTTTCCAGCGCTTTGGCAAACGCCGGTTTGCCAGACGCTGGTGAACTAACGACCGCAACCGATCCACGCTTTGGCGATTACCAGACCAACGCCGCTTTAGTATTGGGAAAACAGCCCACCGAAAATCCTCGCGCGCTTGCAAAGAAAATCGTCGCGCACCTGAGGGTTGACGATTTTTGCGAAACCCCGGTGGTCGCGGGCGCGGGCTTCATCAATTTCAAGTTGCGCCCCGATGCAATCGCAAAAAAGACCATCGAAGTCTTGCGACATGCAGGACTCGGCGTTGCGAAGGCAAAGCCGAAGCAACGGATCGTGATTGATTTTGGATCCCCTAACGTGGCCAAGCCGATGCATGTCGGTCATATTCGAAGCACGGTGCTTGGCGACGCGCTGGCGCGGATCGCGCAATTTCTCGGACACGAAGTGATCCGGGACAATCATATTGGCGACTGGGGCATGCAGTTTGGGATGGTTATTTACGGCTGGAAAAACCTCCTGGATCAGCGAGCACTGCAGCGGAATCCGCTTGCCGAAATTGTGCGGGTTTACAAGGAGACAAATGAACGAGCGACACGCGATCCACAAGTTCGCGAGGCTTGCCGGCAGGAACTAGTCAAGTTGCAAGCCGGCGACAAGAAAAACATCGACATCTGGAACGAATGCGTCGCGTTTTCGATGCAGGATTTCCAGCACGTTTTCGAAATGCTCGATGTTCATTATGACGTCCAATGCGGCGAAAGTTTTTACCACGATCGCCTACCCGGTGTAGTCGAGCGTCTGCTCAAGTCTGGAATCGCAGAAATCAGTGAAGCTGCGGTGGTTGTTTTCTTCCGGGATAATCCCGAGCTGGCTGATAAACCGTGCATCATTCGCAAACGCGACGGCGGATTCAATTATGCAACGACGGATCTCGCTACAGTCGATTATCGCGTCAAGGAATTGAAAGCCGATGCGATTTGGTATGTCGTCGGTGCACCGCAAACGTTGCACCTCAAGCAAATTTTCGAGATCGCACGACGCGAGAGTTACGCAGCTGATCTGCGTCACATCGCGTTTGGCAGCGTCCTTGGCGAAGACCGCAAACTGATGAAGACGCGCTCCGGCGAAAACGTGCCGTTGCGCGATCTTCTCGAGGAAGCGTGCAATCGCGCGCGCAAAATCGTCGACGAAAAAAATCCGCATCTCGGCGAAGACGAGAAGATCGACATTGCCCAAAAGATCGGGGTTGGCGCAGTCAAATACACTGATCTCTCACAGTATCGAATGACGGATTATATTTTTTCCTGGGAAAAGATGCTTTCTCTGCACGGGAACACTGCGCCGTATTTGCAGAACGCGTATGTGCGGATTCGTTCCATTTTTCGCAAAGCAGGTGAACCCGCGCCGAAAATCGACAAGCTAATCCTGAGCGATCCCGCCGAAACTAATATTGCCAAACGTTTGTGTCAGTTCGCAGAGATCGTTCCGCAAATATTGAACGATTTTCGCCCAAATATTCTGGCAAATTACCTGTTTGAGTTGGCGAACAGCTTTCACACATTTTATGAAGCTTGTCCGGTGTTGAAGTCAGAGGAACCGGCGCGCAGTTCGCGGCTGGTGCTGTGCGACCTTACCGGCCGGGTTCTCCAGTGCGGCCTGGATCTGCTCGGGATCAAGGTACCGGAAAAGATGTGAGATAACACCGAACGCCCAACATCAGACGCTGGATCTCGAAATCAGACTCTGAATTTCAGCGTTGGACGTTGGGCGTTGGGCGTTGGACGTTTGCTTCCTGCTGTGAAAAAGGAGCATCCGCGCATTCCCACTTGCACTTACCGACTGCAATTCAATCGCTGGTTCACTTTTGCTCATGCGAGCGAGATCCTGCCGTATCTGCACGCGCTGGGTGTGAGCGATGTTTACGCGTCGCCCTATTTTCAGGCGAGCCCGGATAGCCTGCACGGATACGATATTGCCGATCATAACAAGCTGAACCCAGCCGTCGGCTCGCGCGCAGATTACGATGCCTGGATCGCCGAACTACATGCGAACTCGATGGGTCAGGTGCTGGATTTTGTCCCGAACCACGTTGGGATCGCCGACTCGCGGAATCAATGGTGGATGGACGTGCTGGAAAATGGGCCCAGCTCCAGATATGCGCCGTACTTCGATATCGACTGGCGGCCGGTGAAATTTGATCTGCGCGACAAGGTTCTCCTGCCGATTCTGAGCGACCAGTATGGGCGCGTTCTTGAGCGTGGCGAACTCCGGATGCGCTTTGAAGAGGGAACGTTTTATTTGCTGTACGGGGAACGCAGGCTGCCGATCGCGCCAGGCACTTATCGTTACGTCCTGGACGTTGCGTTAGAAAATCTCGCCGAACACAAGGACGAAGATTTTTACGCGGAATTGCAAAGCATTCTGACTGCACTCGAATATCTGCCGAGACGCACCGAAACCGATCCAAAGCGGATTGCAGAACGCATCCGCGAGAAGGAGATCATCAAGCGACGTCTGGAGCGCCGTTGCCGGGAAGCGCCGCAGGTGCAACAAGCAATCGAAAGGGCGCTGGCTCAGATCAACGGGGAGCCAGGCGATCCGCGCAGTTTCGACGCACTGGATGAGTTGCTTAATGCGCAGTCGTTTCGGTTGGCGTTTTGGCGTGTCGCTGCCGAGGAAATCAATTATCGCCGTTTTTTCGACATAAATGATTTGGCGGCGATTCGCGTTGAGCTGCCAAAAGTATTTGACGCGGTTCACCGGCTAACTCTCGATTTGGTGGGCAGCGGCGCAGTGACAGGCCTTCGTATTGATCATCCGGACGGACTTTACTTGCCACGCGAATATTTTGAGAAGCTTCAGCAGCGTTGCGCGAAAGCGATCGCGACCGGATTGCCCCAGGACGGACGCGCGATTTACCTGCTCGCGGAAAAAATCCTGACGGGCGCCGAAACGTTGCGCAAAGACTGGCGTGTGCACGGAACCACTGGCTACGATTTCGCGAATCACGCAACACAGTTGCTGGTCGATTCCTCGGCCGAAACGGCGATCACAAAAACGTTCCATCGTTTCATTGGCCACTCGATGCCCTTTGGGCATCTGTTGTATGCGAAGAAATTGCAAGTGATGAAGTTGGCTCTGGCCAACGATATCGATGTGCTGGGCAACATGCTCGATCGCTTATCTGAGCAAAACCGATGGTACCGCGATTTCACGCTCGAAGCGCTATCGCGTGCCGTGCGCGAGATTATCGCCTGCTTTCCGGTTTATCGCACTTATCTCGCACCGGGTCAGCCGGTGAGCGAAGAAGATCGGCAAATTGTCGAGCTCGCAATCAGCGCTGCCAAGCGCCGCAACCCGGGAATGGAAGAATCGATTTTTAATTTTTTGCGCGACGTATTGCTCTTCCGTTTTCCATCAAACCTCGATGCCGCCGCGCGCAGCGCGCATACGCACTTCGTTTTGAAGTTTCAACAAGCCACAGCACCGATCATGGCCAAGGGCCTCGAGGATACGGTGTTTTACATTTACAATCGGCTTGTTGCTTTGAACGAAGTGGGCGGCGAGCCGCACCAGTTTGGCTTAAACGTCGAATCGTTTCACGAGCAAAACCTGGACCGACAGCGCAATTGGCCGACGACTTTGCTCACCACGTCGACGCATGACACAAAGCGCAGCGAACACGTACGCGCGCGAATCGTGGCCATTTCCGAAATCGCAGAGCTTTGGCGGCGCTCCCTGCAACGCTGGCGTCTGGCGAATCGCCGCTGGAAACGGACGATCAACGACTTGGAAGCACCTGATGCGAACGAAGAATATTTGCTCTACCAAACTCTGTTGGGGACGTGGCCTGTGCAGCCCGATGGTGAACCAGATCCTGCGGCAATTCCAGAGTACATCGAACGGATTGAAGCCTACATGGCGAAGGCGCTTCATGAAGCGAAAATCAACACCAGCTGGATCCAGCCAAACGAAGAATGGGACGCAGCGATGCGCGACTTCGTCACGAGAGTTTTGGATTCGGCTCCGCGAAACAAGTTTCTTCCAATTTTCCTTCCAGTTGCGAAGGAGATCGCACGCCTCGGAGCGATCAATTCGCTGACGCAGACGCTGCTTAAGCTTACCTCACCGGGCGTGCCCGACATTTATCAGGGAAACGAGATTTGGGATTACAGCCTGGTCGATCCCGACAACCGGCGACCAGTCGATTATAGCCGGCGTCGCGAAATGCTCGAAACAGTCGCGACAGCAAATCCACAGGAACTTTTGCAGGCATGGCCCGACGCCCGGATCAAAATGTTTCTGACCCAGCGCGTGCTGCGATTTCGTCGCGAGTACGCCGATCTTTTTCAACGCGGCGAATATCTGCCACTTCGCGCGAGCGGAACATTTGCGGAATGTTGCGTCAGTTTCACGCGGCAGCTGGGGCACAACTGGATCGTTGTGGTCGCGTCACGGCTTTCGTCGCGGGTCGGTTTTCCCCCGATCGGTGAGGCGTGGAAAGACACGGCTATTGAGTTTCCAGAAACGTTGTTGCTAGAGAATGCACATGACCTCTTCACCTGTCACGCCCCGCGTCTGCACGGTCGGCAAATGAAGCTTGCCGACGCGTTGTCGAGCCTACCCTTCGCCGTGATTACCAATCTGTAACTGGACCAACATGCCCTGGTGAAATTTTCTAAGAACGTGTTCGCGAATAAGCCGAGAGCGGTTCAGCGGTTTCCAAATTTTTGATCACCGTGCTGAGATAGACGGACTCTGGGTAAAACGCCTTGTACTTGGTGATCTCGGCGCGGTTCAGTACTTTGAATCCGTAACGTTCGAACATCTTCTCTCCGCGCCGGCTCTCGAACGTAACGATCTGTCCGTAAACCCGCTTTTCGCCGGAGCGATAAAGATAACTCAGATACGCGCTCATAAGGGCGCGCGTCGTGGAAACCTTGCGGGCCTCCGGGAGCAGATTGATGTGAAAATGCGGTGTGCGCCGTGGTGCCGCCGGCACTTCGCGCCAGCCGTGCATGAGCGTCCAACGAATGAATCGGCGCGATCTTCCGTTGTAGCGGAAATAGCGCGTCAGCGCGCGGAAAAAGAGCCAGACATTTTGGTAAAACGCGTAGAGCTGGTTCCGGAAAGGCTTGCGCGAGCCTAGGAGATAGCCGCGGATTTCGCCATCTAGCTCCAGCAGAAAGCACGATTCCGGCTCGTGATCCGTGTAATAAGTGGTGAGAAAATCGGCGAACAACTCGCGGTCCTCATAAACGGGGTCAATCGGGTCTCCAAGAAAACCGGTATCGCAGCAGAGCTTTCTCACCGCTTCGCGGTCAGATTTGCGGTAGCTGCGAATGGTGAACGGCTTCTGGTTATCGCTGCCCATTAAAAACGGCCGTAGTTTGCGCAAACCTCGCGATAAATGCAAAAAAGTTCTGCAAATACACGCGGCCAGCTATAGAGATTCTCCGTCGCACGGGCGGCGCGTTGGCCCAAGATGGACAACTTCGTTGCGATCGCTTCCTCCGGGATGAACGAACAGATCGGCTGCGCGATAGTAACGGGCCAGCTCGACACAATCGCTGCAATACGAAATCCATGAAACGTGTCTAACGCAGCGCTGCAACCTTGCAACTCTGTTCCGCTGGGGGCCATCGCCGATGACTAGGAGATGAAAGTGATTTCCATTTCGCCGGCGCAGAAGTTCGAATCCTCGAAACAACGTTTGTGTATTTTTTTCTCTGGCCAAACGGCCGACGTAAAGAAGCAATGTCTGTGAGCGGCTAATTCCTAATGACTGGCGAGTCGCGCTGCTGTCGTCCGGCGCCGGTTTGAAAACGCCCGTGTTCACTCCCAGTCGCACCGGCCGGACATTGTGCACGCCCCATTCTGAAAGAACCTCGGCCAACACCTCGGAGGGCACGAGCGTGAGCTGAAAGCGATTGTAAAGTTTGCGCACATAAGCGCGCGTCAATTTCATGGCCCGCTGGGTGCCGCGTTTGCCTAAAAATTTCGCACTCCCCTGGAGATATGCTTCCGGGAAATGCGAATGATAAAACCCAACCACCGGAACCTTCAACGCGCGCCCGGCAGCAATCGCTTTCCAGCCAATTTGATATGGATCGCTCGATTCGATGAGATCAGGACGCTCGCGTTCCAGAATTTCTTCGATCGCTCGCAGATTAAGCAGCGCGCGATAACGCGAGCTTCGTGAGACCAGTGGCGAGTGGATCGAATAGACTCGCGACCGGGCGTTGGTGGTGACCTCGGTTTTTGGCCCCGGCACAATGAGGACGTGTTCGTCCTCAGGAGAGTGATTCCTGACATAGTCAATCTTCTCGTGAACGTACCGTTTCACGCCACCACTTAGCGGAGAGTAAAACTGGGTCAGATCGCAGATCTTCATGCGTGTTTTGTCATTCCCAGCGAAGTCGAGGAATCTCTAACATTCTTCTTTGCTCGCAGGGCCATCTGATAATCAGAGATGCTTCGACTTCGCTCAGCATGACAGCAGAAACCCCGCAATTGCGCCAGACGCAATCAAGAATGCGGTTCCAATTTGCTTAGATACCTTTCGGCTTCCATCGCTGCGGCGCAGCCCATTCCCGCAGCCGTCACGGCTTGCTTGTAAACGCGGTCGGCCACATCACCGGCAATGAAAACGCCGGGATATTTGCTCTCCACCAGATTTTTCGCAATCAAATATCCGTCCGCATCCATGTCGAGTTTGCCTCGATACGCTTTCGTATTGGGATCATGGCCGATCGCCACAAACACGCACGCCACGTCCAATTCCCGTTCCTCGTTTGTCTCCACATTGCGGAGACGCACGGCGCGCATCTCGCCTTTTTCATCGGGAATGTATTTTGTCACCACAGTGTTCCAGATCGGCTCGATCTTCTTGTTCGCGAATACGCGTTCTTGCATGATTACGGACGCGCGCATTTTGTCGCGACGATGAATCAGATAGACCTTCGAAGCGAATCGGGTGAGGAACAACGATTCCTCCGCGGCAGAATCCCCGCCCCCGACGACGCATACCGGCACATTTTTGTAAAATGCGCCGTCGCATGTCGCGCATGAGGTCAGTCCGTGACCGATTAGTTTTTCTTCGTTTTCCAGGCCGAGATAGCGGGCCGACGCTCCACTGGCGATGATGAGCGCCTGCGTGTCCAGCCATTCATCATCGGCTTTGATCCGGACATGCTTGCTGCCGCCGTCGAAATCGGTCACCTCCGCATAAGTGAACCGGGCGCCAAAAGTTTCGGCCTGTTTATGCATGTTGAGAATGAGCTCTGGTCCATCAATTCCCTCGGGGAAACCGGGATAATTTTCCACCAACGTCGTGGTCGAGAGTTGCCCGCCGGGCTGTCGCCCTTCCAGCACCAGTGGGCTAAGATTAGCTCGAGCAGCGTAAATCGCCGCCGTCAATCCGGCGCAGCCGCTGCCAACAATGATCACTTTCTCCATGAAGAAACTTAGCATGCGGCGCAAGTGCGAAAAGATCGACAAGCCATGATTCGGCGCCCGCGCGGCACGCACGCGAAAATTCCAAATCACGTCGGTACGCAAACGGCGCCAGCCTATTGCCGCGGAGGCATCGTTGCGCTGGGGACAGGACTCATGCCGCGGTTTGCCGAGGCGATCGGGATTGGAGTGACGCCTGTAAACACAATTGAATCCTGCCTGATTCCCGGAGGAGGAATGAGGCTTGGTTTGCCATTACTCTCGTCCTTCGTTTGACCGACGTACTTGCTCCCATTCTTTGAAGTCGACCGGTGGGCAGCGCTTACGATCTTGCCAAGGTTGAGTCCCATATCGTGCGCAATTTCCCCCCAGCCTTCACCGACTTTGAACTTCGCTACGATGCTGTCGAAACTTTGGCCAGACGCTCTTGCCAGCAGATTTGCCGTCTCCAAATCGCCGTAGCCTAGCCCAGTCGCAGATTTCTGCGCTTTAAGCGTGTTCACCGTGACCCCAGTCTCGCTGGAAATCCTGTTCAAGACACGCATGCCGCCAAGCGTATTGGACTGGGGCGTGTCGCGTGCTTGTTCAGTACTGGCTTTCCCCTTTCTGGTCTCGGTATTGATGACTTCTTCTCGTTCACTGGCGGAACCCGACTGCACGTCTTGACTGTCGGATCTGCCAGTGGAAGCCCCGCTCGGTCTCGATCGGCCGTATGCACTCCCCTCGACCCCAGGGCTATTTCCCGGACCGAATCCCGGACCACCCATAGTCGGCTGAGTTCCGATCCCATTTGCGGCCGCTTGGCCAAACTGGTTTCCTTGCATTCCGGGATTATTCTGCGGGCCAAATCCTGGGCCACCGGCTCTGACCGATGAGTTTGCAGCGATCAACAAAATCAATGCAACGTAAGAGGCGGTGCCAATAGCTATTTTCTCCGAAACGTTCAACTTCATTTTCTTGTGAAGGTCTCTCCCTTCAAGCTTTAGATAACGGCCAAAGTTCTAAGCGCATTTTCGAAAAGATGTCGAGGTTTTTTCTTCGGCGCTGCGCGGGTCGCCAGCTAGCCAACCCGTCACCTATCCTAAGCCGTAAGATGCACGATGATTTTGTGGAACCCGGTAACGCCAGAAAATGGGCTTCGGTCTTCCTCCCATTCTTGCACGTCGCCTTCGCCGTCAGTGGCTCTGGCTACGAGGGTATAATCACCCGCCGCGGCGGGCATCCATTCGGCCTTCCAAAGCGACCATGCAAGGTTGCCGCCGGCATAATAAACCTCGGCATCGCGCCATGTTTTGCCTTCATCGAAGCTGAACTCGATGCGTGAGATACCGCGGTCGCCACCGTATGCCATCCCTTTCACTTCGATTGGCTGCTGTAATTCACCAATTGAGAATCGCGATTCATGATCGGGTAGATCGATCCGTGACCGAGTCGGCGTGATGAAATCTGGTCCCCAGCCCTGCGCTTCGTAAAAGCCCTTCGCCTTCGCATGCGTTAATTCGATGCGCGTAAGCCATTTCACATGTTTCTCGCCGAAGTAGCCGGGCACAATCATGCGCGCTGGATAACCGTGCCGATGCGGCAACGGCACGCCATTCATTTGGTAAGCAACGAGCGTGGTCGGCTCCATCGCTTTCTCCAGCGGGATGGTATCAGTATAATTGTCTACGCCCCAAAAACGAACGCGTGCAGCTTGAGAAAGTGGTGCCGACGGTTCGAGCAAATCGCGCAGCATCACGCCTTTCCAGACAGCGTTGCTGATCAGTCCGGCATCAAGTCCATTGCTGATGCACATCAATGTCGTCTGTTGTTCGACAGATCTCACCGCTTTCAAATCCTCGAACCGATACACGCGGGGCTTCTCCACGAGCCCGTTTACTTCCAAGTGCCAGAGCTGAACATTCACGCGCGGATCGACAACGTTTTTGGTCACGCAGTAAAACTGATCGTTTGGAGTGATCGGCTGGACGGTGCGACCTTTATATTGCAAGCCGTCGTAGCTGAAGCTTGCCGCGCGATAAAGTCTGCGCGCCAAGCCCAAGCCACCGCCAGCCAGCGCGACGCCGATCGCGCCCAGTACAAATGCGCGGCGCCCTATGGCGGGAGTGAATTCTCGATGTTTGGTTCCAATTGTTGTTCTTGTGAGAAATTGAAAACTCGTCACGAGCGTCCGTTCGAAAAGGAACACACAGAGTCCAAAGCTCACGAGCGTAACTAGACGAGCGGCTTCTATCGGTAATCCCGTGTAACTGGTCCCAAGAACCGGCCACAACAAGATCGCGGCGGCAATGATCGAAAGCACCACGAAGATCGAGATTGTCCAAACTGCAGACGGCCGGCGGGAATTGCGCCGCGCCGCGAGCCCGAAAATCGCTCCGGCGATGGCGCCGATCAGCAACTGCCCAGTGATTGTCGATCCAACGCCGAGTTGTTTGAGATGGTTATAGCCGCCAACTTTTCCCATGAGCGAAAGAAACGGTCCCGGCGAAATGAAAACGGAAAGCCGATCGCCAATGATCACGAGTGGCGTCGCGACGCCGACATATGCGAGCAAGAGCATCATAACGGTCATTGCGACTGCCGCCACGAGTCCGGCGACTAAACCGGTCGAGAGCGCTTTAGTTCTGCTCATTGTTCGCGCGATTATGCTCTGCAGGCGCGCTTGTGCCAAGCGCCTGGATGGTTCAGTTCGGCGTTCATTGGGCGAAGCCACTACGACCTTGCGAAGGCAATCCGCACCAGCGTCGCGATAATGCGCACGCCGGCGACAAATGTCCCGCGCAATGTGCCTGATACCTTGGACGTGCCGCCTGCGCGGCGTCGATGGTTGACTGGAATTTCGAGAATGCGCAGCCTGGCACGCGCGGCTTTCATCTGCATCTCGAGATTCCAACCGTAGGTCTGCTCGCGCATGCCAAGCCGTTCCAGCGCATCGCGACGAATTGCGCGAAAGGGACACATGTCGGTGTAACGAACGCCGTAGAGAAGGCGCAGGATCAAACCGGCGATTCGACCGGAAAAAATCTGCTGCAGATTCATGCTGCCGGGTTCGCGCTCTCCGCGCGTCCGCGAGCCAATCACGAAATCGTGCGTCCCGTGTGCAATCGGATCGACAAGCTGCTTCATAAACTCGGGGCGATCGCTGCCATCACCGTCGAGGAACACGACGATGTCGCATTCCGGCGAAAGCGCGCGGGTACCAGCTATGCATGCGCGGCCGTAACCGTGCTTTGGCTCCGCTACAACTTTTGCGCCCGCAGCTCGCGCACGGTACGCAGTTTGATCAGTGCTGCCGTTATCCACCACGATGATCTCGGACGGGATTTTTGCCGCGGCGACTTCGCGCATCACTCCCGCAATCGGCTCTTCCTCGTTAAGTGCAGGGATGATGACCGATACGTAGCTCATTGCAAAACCAGCCATGCACTCGTGAAGTAAATTACCAGCGCAACAAAATCTGCCAACGCCAGCGTGACGGGACCGGCTGCAATTTTTGGGTCGAGCTTGAATCGGTGAAGAAGTGAGGGCACGCCCAGCCCGAGCACGCATGCGCTCACGAGGGAAACAGCGATGCTGCCGCCAATCACGAGAGCGCCGAGGAAATCGTTGCGCCACAGCCAAACAATCGCGCTGACAACGAGGCCGCATGCCACGCCGAGTAGGAGCGCACTAGTTGCTTCGCGCCGAAACGAAGTCGCCAGCCAGCTTCTCGTGACGGGAACCGAGCGCAACGCATGAATCGTCACGCTCATCGATTGCATGCTCACGCTTTCATTCAGCGCAAGCACCATGGTCAGAAAAAACGCCAGCACCAAACTGCGCGCCAGCGTCGCTTCAAAAAAACCAGCCAGAATCGCTGAGAGTGTACCGCCGGTCACCGTGACCAGCAGCCAAGGGAAACGAAACCGGAAGCTACGCCACGGTGATGCGCCGCGGATTTGCTCCAGGCGAAAACCAAGCGCCTCAAAAAACTCAGGGCCTACCGTGCCAGCCAAGCTCCCGACTTGTCGGGATTCGCTCTCCCCAGCCTCCAAAATTTCCTCGGCGAAAAGGTTCGCATCGATGATGCCTATGACGTGGCGTTGCTCGTCGACCACGGGAAAAGCGAGAAATTTGTAGAGAACGAAAAATTCACACGCATCGAGGACCGTCGCGGTCGCAGGAATGGCCACGACACGCCGCACCATGATTTGGTGTAATGGCGTTTCCAACGACGCGGTCAACAAGCGGCGCGTAGGCAGCACGCCTACGAGTCGTTTCTCTTCATCAACCGCGTAAAAGTAAATGACGCGTTCGCCCACGCCCTCGCGCCGGATCCGCTCCAGCGCTTCGCCAACGGTCATCTCCCCATCGAGTAACGGAAAATCTTTCCGCGCATGCTCGACGACCGGCGCATTGAAATCGGCAATGCTCGCATCGACGTTCATCGCGCTACCCGATGAACGATGCCTTTGTTTTTTAAAATTTCGCTCGCTTCGCTAAAGTAATCGCGAATGTCCGATTGGGTGCGGATCCAATCGATGTAGCGGGCGATGCCTTCGCTGAGACCCACAGTGGGTCTGTAGCCAGCGGACTCGGCGAGGGTCATGTCGCTGGTGAGGTAGCGCATCTCGCCGGGGCGAAATTGGCCGTTGATCTCGGCCGCGGTGTCGATCTTCAAGACGTCCGAAAGTAGTTCGGCGATTTCGTAAATCGGTGTGCCTTTGCCGCTGCCGATGTTGACCGCTAACCCATCGAGTTTGCCGGTTTCCGCCGCGAGCAAATTTGCGCGAGCGACGTCTTCCACGAACGAAAAATCGCGCGTTTGCTTGCCGTCCTCGTAAAGCATCGGCGCCAGATTGTTCAGCAAACGCGTGCAAAAAATGGCGATCACTCCAGTGTAGGGATTGAAGATCGACTGGCGCGGGCCGTACGTGCACGAATAACGCAGCGCGACCGTGGGGATGCCGACTTGTTTGCCCCAGAGCAGCACCAGTTTTTCCTGATCGACTTTCGTTAGGCCATAAACGGTCTCGCCACCGACTGGTGCGTTCTCTGGCGTGGGAAGGCTTCTGGTGATTGCACCGCACACCGGGCAATGCACTTCCCAGTCACCGCGCTGCAATTGTTCGATCGGGCGCACGCTTGGAAAAACCAATCCGTGCTTGGGACAATTGCCGGCGCCTTCACTGTAAACGGCCTGCGAACTCGCAACGACGATTTTTTTAATCGGCAGATTTCTCTCCCGGATCAATTCGAGCATTTGCGCGGTACCGAACGAATTCACATGCACAAATTTTGCAATTTCTGGCATGTAACCTCCGTATGCGGCTTGATGAAAGACGATGTCGATTCTGTCGAGCGCGGCGGTGATGGTGTCGCGATTGCACAAATTGCCTTCAACGAATTCCGCCTTGTCGTTGATCCACGCAGGCTTGCCGCGCTTGTGCGTGTTCGGTTCCAGGTTATCGAGCACGCGCACTTTCCAGCCTTCGCTGATGAGCAGGTCGACCACGTGCGAGCCGATCAAGCCCGCGCCACCGGTAACAAGTGCGCGTTTCATTTCGTTGTAGAAGCGTTTGTATCAAACGCCTTGCCTTTTAGGTTCGGCGCTTGGCGCAAGCGCCGCTACAACAAATTTTATCTGGTGGCGGACCAAATGCGCATCCGCGTATCACTCGCGATTAGCTCACTCAGAAACTTTCGTGTGTGTGGCGCGATGCCTGCTGTTGCTGTGTCGGTCAGCAGTTCGTCGCGCAATCGGCGTAAACTCGCCTTATCATCAACATCGTATCCAGGCTGCAGCAGTTTGACTTCGGCATGAATTTCGCGCGCACGTTGTCTCGTCTGAGCGAGCACGCGTTCGGTGCTCCAGTCGATTTGCTCGAAAAGCTCTCGATGCAGTTTTTTAAGTCCGATTAAGTAATAGCCGCCATCGTCGCATGGGCCCAAAACGATGCGCTCTCCCGGTGACGTCAAAAGTTTTACTGCTTCCACGAAATCCGCCACCGGGATGGTCGGACTGTCTGAATCAATCAGACATACCGAATTGAAACCACATTTGAATAAGTCCACCGCGGCAAAGTAGAGACGTTCGCCAAATTTGTCGCCTCGCTGCGGGAGCAAACGGAAATCGCTTGGCAGGATATCGGCGTAAACCAACTCGGAGCCGATTGGCGTATAAACGGCGATTCCACAGGCATCGTTGCCGGAAGCCGCGCTTGAAATCGCAGCCCCTGTGTCGTGCAGAAAACATTTGTTTAACTCCGCGGCCTCATCTGGGGTTAGCGGAGGGACGAGTCGCGTTTTCACTCGTCCTGGTTGCGGAGCTTTGGTCATGACAGCTAAAGCGCAACGGCCGCGCATCGTCGGATCCGGACGAGTGGGATCGATAACACGAGACGGTTTCATCTGTTGACGGGAAAGTTCTTCACAAAGAGAGATTGCTACGGTTTAAAGAAACCCTGTTTGGGTCTTATTCTCCTTGACGCGAATAACTCAAGCGGCTCGCCTCTCATATCGCGATTCGTAATGACCTGTTAATAAAACCTGCGCCCGGGTCCGACAACGCCGGATCCTCCGGGGCGGACGGAACTTGTTCAGGATTATTCAAAGTTGTTGGTGCTTTGCTGCGATCGTTTTAACAGTCGGTTATGCAAACGCTGACCAGAAACCGATCAATTGTCGTGTCGCTTTCGTTTTGGATTATGCCCTGCGCGCAGACCTGGGCGCAAGCTGTAGCGAAAATGCAACAATCAAGCTACGCCATGATCGAAAACGTGCTTTGGTCAGTTGACCGAAAGGCGCGACAGGAACGAAGGTAGGTGCTGCATTCACCCCGTGAGATAAGAGGCATGGCAAGGTACTGTTACGTATATGTTTTGCGTTCCTTGGCGGAGCGTCAATTCTATGTTGACTTAACAAGAGATTTGCGAGCGCGACAGCGCGCGGATAATAAAGGACTCATCGCTTCAACAAGAAGGCGGATACCGTTTCAGCTTATCTATTGGGAGGGATATTTGAACGGCAGTGCTGCCGCTCAACACAAGAAATATTTAAAGACGGCTTGGGGAAAACGGTACATCAAAACGAGATTACGGAGGTATCTCACGGGGTAAATGCATATCACCGACATCTTGCGAGGCGATGGCCCAACGTTTTCGTTCGAGTTCTTTCCGCCGAAAACAGTGGAGGCAGCCGAGATTCTCTATCAAACGATTCGGGATCTTGAATCGTACATGCCGCACTTTGTCAGCGTGACTTATGGTGCCGGCGGGTCAACGCGTGATCTAACTCACGATCTCGTCGAACGCATTCAACACACAACAAAGCTCGACCCGATTCCCCACCTTACCTGCGTCTGTCACAACGAAGAGGAGATCGAAGCCATTCTCCTTCGATACGCGAAGTCGGCCATTGGAAACGTTCTCGCGCTCGGCGGAGATCGGCCGGCTGGAATTGCCTACGATAAATCGCGGGACTCGTTCCAACATGCCATCGATTTGGTGAAATTCATTCGCCAGTTCAACCAGTCCGGTGCGCATCCGGACCACCGCGGTTTCGGGATTGGAGTGGCCGGTTTCCCTGAGGGACATCCCGCTACGCCGAATCGGTTGCTCGAAATGGATCACTTCAAAGCGAAAGTAGATGCCGGCGCCGACTACATTGTTACTCAGTTATTTTTCGACAATCGCGATTTCCTCGATTTTCGCGAACGGTGTGCGCTAGTCGGCATCAACATTCCCATTATCGCTGGCATCATGCCGATTACCTCCATTAGTGGCTTCAAACGAATAGCGGCGCTGGCGGGCGGCGCGCGCTTTCCCGCCAAACTGCTGCGCGCTCTACAGCGTTGCCAAAACGATCCTGAAATGGTTAGGCGCGTCGGCGTTCATTTCGCGTTGGAACAATGCCACGATCTTCTGGATAACGACGTCGCCGGTATTCATTTCTATACACTCAACCGCTCCGACGCGACGCGGGTAATTTTTGACAGCCTTGGCATTCCGTGTCGCCGAAAGGCACAGGTTTCGACCGTTAGTTGAGCGATACGATCTCGGGCACGTCAGAGGCGTGCAGCTCGCGCGTCGCCGCAGGTGCCCTCGATCCTGTCTTTTCCCCACTCAAGAAGCGACGACTGAGCTGGCGGAAATTTGCGCGAAGCCTATGAAACGCGCAGAATCTCAAAATGTCCGAGGTTCGCCGAGCGATCTACTGGCAGCTCGCAATGTTGGTGATAGCAGTAGCGCTGATTTCAGTGCTTTCGCGCTTTATCCCGATTGTCGATTTTACCGAGGCGCTACAACAGCGCGTGATGAGCTTGGGTATATGGAGTGCGATTTGCTATCCTTTGCTTTTTGCGCTTTGTAACATCCTGCTGCTTCCCGGGGGAGTCCTGGCAGTAGGCGGAGGCTTCTTTTTCGGCTTATGGTGGGGTTTTTTAATCGTTTTTGTGGGTAATGTTGCCGCCACCGCTGTTTCATTTGCGTTGAGCCGCTGGGTCGCCACACGATGGTTCAGGCGAAAGCTTTCACAAGGTTCCGCGCTGCTCGCGCTGGAGCCTGCTGTGAAACGCGAAGGCTGGAAGATCATTCTTCTAAGTCAATTACATCCTCTCTTTCCTACCAGTCTCCTAAATTATATTTACGGCCTGACGCGGGTGCGCTTCGGTACTTACATGCTGTGGGCCTCCATCGGACGGATTCCGGGACTTTTTTTATATGCATACGCAGGGACACTGGGTCAATTAGGGCTCAGAATAGCGCGCGGCAGGAACTACCCCCGAGTCATCGAGTACTGGATATGGGGAGGAGCCTTTGTTACAACAGTGCTGCTTTTAGCGATCCTGGGTCGTATTGCTTATCGGGCCATACAAGCATCGCAAGGCTTTGAGGACATGCCGGCTGGGAAAGAGATGGTCCACCAGAATAGGAATAGCACTATATATTAACATTCTAACGTTAAGTATCTTATGAAAGAACTCCCTTTTTACACGGCCGCCCCTTGGGCACGTAATTGCGCGGTTTTCGATAGCACTAAGAAAATCTGTCAGAACATATTCGGAGGCATTCGAAATGTTTAAGCTACCGACAGAATACGACGTAGCAGTTATTGGGAGCGGGCATGCGGGTATCGAAGCCGCGTTGGCAGCCGCCCGAATCGGATGTCGCACGCTGATGTTGACGCAAAACCTAGATACGATCGGCCAGATGTCGTGTAACCCCGCGATCGGCGGATTAGCCAAGGGCCATATTGTTCGTGAGATCGATGCGCTAGGTGGCGCTATGGGCTTAAATGCCGACGCTACGGGCATTCAATTCCGAATGCTTAACCGAACCAAGGGCGCTTCGGTGCGTGCACCGCGTGTTCAATGTGACAAAAAGGCATATCAGTTCCGAATGAAGGCGATCCTTGAGAGGACACCGAACCTCGATCTAAAACAAGCAACAGCTTCGGCGATTCTCGTAGATTGCGGTCAGGTAATCGGACTGGAGACCGATCTCGGTTTGAAGATCAGTGCACGAACTGTCATCATTACCTCCGGGACATTTTTGCGGGGTTTGCTACACGTTGGGAAGAACAGTAAGCCAGGCGGACGAATGGCCGATGCGCACTCGACCTTGAGCGAGAATCTGCAACGGCTCGGGTTTGAGGTGGGCCGCTTTAAGACAGGGACGCCTTGCCGGCTCAATGCGCGCTCGATTGATTTCTCGCGTTGTGGCATCCAGATTGGAGATGAGCCGCCTCCGAGATTTGCATTCTATGACGAAGAGATCACAGGAGCAGGCTCGGATGATATATTCACGCTGAATTATACTGCGAAGGGAAAGTTCCACGTGGAACAAATGCCCTGTTGGACTACCAGCACCTCGACCGAGACTCATGAAATCATTCGTTCCAACCTGCACCGTTCTCCTCTCTATGCCGGCCGAATTAAAGGCGTCGGCCCCCGATATTGCCCATCAATCGAAGACAAAGTTGTCAAGTTCACGGATAAAACTTCCCACCAGCTCTTTCTTGAACCAGAGGGACGCCATACTGAGGAGTACTACGTAAATGGGATTTCGACGAGTCTGCCTTACGACGTTCAGCTTGAATTTCTTCATTCAATTCCGGCCTTGGAAAAGGCAGAAATCATGCGTCCTGGCTATGCCGTGGAATACGATTATTTCCCGCCAATTCAGTTGTTCCACACCCTGGAAACAAAGCTTTGGATAGAAGCGAGGGTTACATTGGGGTCCTTATTGACGACCTCGTGACGAAAGGAACTGAAGAGCCGTATCGCATGTTTACAAGCAGGGCCGAAGATCGATTGTTTCTTCGATACGACAATGCTGATCAACGCCTAACTGAGCGAGCGTTCAGCACAGGGCTAGTCGCGGAGACACGCTGGTTGCAATTCAAGAAAAAAATGCGACTCCTCGAGGAAGCCCGAAAAGTCGCAATGCAAACTTGTTTAGGAGGTACGCCGATCTCGCAGCTGCTTAAGCGGCCGGACTTCAGTGCCCAGCATCTCCCCCGCGACCTGGCTCCGATAGTGCCATTTTACCTATGGGAATTGCTTGAAAATGATTTCAAATACGAAGGATATGCCGCCCGGCAGTCGGAGCAAAACCGGCAGATGCAGGGAAGGCAGCGTCAAATCATCCCAGACGGCTTGGACTATAACCGGATTCCGGGGCTACGTCTGGAAACTCGTCAGAAATTGGGAGCTCTACGCCCGGCATCGCTCGGACAAGCTGCGAGGATCAGCGGGATCACGCCAGCCGACATCGCGATTATTTCCATCTGGCTGGTTAAGAACGGCTTGCATCCTGAAATGTCCACCTAGGGTAAACGGGCTGCTTCTACGCGCGTAAATGCCTGTATTTAGCATTATTCTGATTGCGAGCTACTTGCTAGGGTCTATTCCCGCCGGTTACCTGGCTGGTCGGCTTGCAAGAGTGGATATTCGCAAGGTAGGAAGCGGCAATATCGGAGCGACCAATGTCACTCGCGTCCTTGGGAAACGTTACGGGTATCCTGTCTTCGTCATCGATTTCCTCAAAGGGTTGATCGCAGTGCGTCTGTCGATCTTGTTTGCCAAACACATTCAATCGTCAGGGGAACTCGCGGAACTAACCGGAATCATCGCGGCTGTCGCTTGCGTGGTAGGTCATGCTTTTCCTATTTGGCTGCGATTCAAGGGCGGAAAGGGTGTTGCCACCTCAGCCGGAGCGCTTTTTGGGTTGATGCCGCTGACGGCTCTAGTTGGCGCTCTCATTTGGTTCGTGGTGTTCAAATTGACCGGTTATGTATCGGTTGCCTCGATCACAGCCGCAATAGCCTTGCCGATCGTCATCTTCATCGTGCTCAGTCGCAGTGAAGCGCACAACGCACTATTATTCTACTTCTCGATTTGCCTCGCCGCCCTTGTGGTTTTCCGCCATCGCTCCAATCTCGTCCGTCTAGCGAAGGGGACCGAGTCACGTTTTCAAAAGCGTAAATGAAGACGGCAATCCTCGGAGCAGGCAGCTGGGGAACCGCTTTGGCGTGGCTATGGGGAAGAGACGGGCGAGAAATTTCTCTGTGGGGCAATACGGCGCACCGCGTTGCACGCATTCAAAAAACGCGTGAGAACAGCGATTGCCTGCCCGGACTTATGTTGCCGGAATCGGTTCGCATCACCTCTGAATTGCGTGATTGCGCGGACGCGGATCTGATCGCTTTTGCCACGCCATCGATCGCGCTGCGCAGAGTCGCTACAGGCCTGCGGGAAGTGGTCCGGAGTACGCGAGCTGTGTTCCTTAGTTGTACAAAGGGGATCGAGTACGGCACTTGGATGCGGATGAGCCAAATTCTTGACGAGATCTTTCCTGGGCGAAAAATCAGTGTATTGTCGGGGCCGAACCTGGCAGCGGAAGTGACGAAAAACTTGCCTACTGCGACGGTTGTGGGCTGCAATGATCTTGATTGCGCGGCGGACCTTCAAAAATTCCTGGGCAGCCGCCGCTTTCGGATTTACACGAGTCGGGATGTCGCGAGCATCGAGCTCGGCGGGGCGCTCAAGAATGTTTTCGCTATTGCGGCCGGGATCAGTGACGGTCTTGGGCTGGGTGATAATTCGAAAGCTGCGCTGGTTACTCGATCCCTGGCGGAATTGATCCGGCTCGGCGTTGCCATGGGAGGAAATGTCCATGCCTTTTATGGATTAAGCGGCGCGGGCGATCTTGTTTTGACCTGCTACAGCGAACAGAGCCGCAATTACACCGTCGGGAAACGGCTGGGCCGAGGCGAAACGCCTGCTCAGATTGCTGCGTCGATGAAAATGGTAGCTGAAGGAATTTCTACTACACGCAGCACTTACGAATGCGCGGGGCGATTGAATATTGATACGCCAATCATCGACCAGGTGTACGCGATGCTTTACGATCAGAAAAGGCCGACTGTAGCGCTGGAAGAATTGCTACAGAGAGAACAGAAATCGGAGCAAGCCTAGCTGGCCTGATATTTCCGCGCGAACGCAGCGATCACTGCTGGATATAGTTCGCGCTCGGCGATTTGAATACGTGCATGAAGGGTCTCTGGCGTGTCGTTAGGCAAAATCGGCACTTCCCGTTGCCCGATGACTCGGCCATGGTCGATTTGCTCATCGACGTAGTGAACGGTGCAACCGGTGATCTTTTCCCCCGCCTCCAGCGCCTGTCTCCACGCTTCGAGTCCAGGAAATTTCGGTAGCAGAGACGGATGAATATTCACGATTCGACGGGGAAACTCCTCCAGCATTGGTGATTTCAGAATGCGCATAAAACCAGCGAGTACCACGAGTTCGACATTAGCCTCCCGAAGCATTCGCACCAGTTCGGCCTCGGCTTGCGGCTCCAGTCGCGTATGAAATTTTCCGGGCGTCAAATAAGCATTTGGGATGGAAAATTCCCGGGCGATATCGAGAATCGGGGCATCGAATACATCCGATATCACGACGCGGACTTCAGCTGCCAATGCGCCGCTCCGAATGCTTTCCAGGATTGCGCGGCAGTTACTTCCTTTTCCTGAACCGAGAATGCCAAGAGGAATTAGTTTCACTTTCCGATCCCTTGCAATCGCTCAAGCAACAGCGATGTGGAATAACTTTTTTCAAACGAAAGGATGCGAATTTCGGCGCCGATTTTTTTAAGCGCCGCGCGCTCCTCCGCATTCAGCATTTCCGTGGTGTAATCGCCACCCTTGACATAAATTGCCGGTTTACTTGCAGAGATGAAGTACGTCGCGCGTGTCTGCGGAAAAATCGTGACCAGGTCGACACATTCCAGCGCGGCCAGCACTTCGGCGCGATCTCGCTCATTATTAATCGGGCGTCCAGCTCCTTTGAGTTCGCGGACTGAACGGTCGCCGTTTAAACCGACGGCCAGCAGATCGCCAAGCGCGCGTGCGGCTTGCAAATAATGGATGTGACCCACGTGCAGCAAATCGAAACAGCCATTCGTGGCGACTAGTCTTTTTCCAGCAGTGCGCAATTCTCTGGCACGCACGGCTAGTTCATCCATATCGAGGATCTTGCTCTTCATCTTTTCTTTAACAATCTCAGTTGCGTTGCATCCGGCTACCTGAAACCGCAACTCAGGAAATTACATCATTCTTTGCAGTTGGCCTTTGCGTAAACTGAGCCAACTTTGAATCTGGAACGCGATGTCGAGAAAAAATCCCAAACGACGGTGGCGCAAGTCGAAGCCTGCACATGATTTTGGCATTTCGAATAGACCCGTTGTACTTTCGGAAGCCGAGCCAGCGAGGATCGTTCGGGAATTTGATAATATAACGCTGCGGCCCGTTCACGGCGCGCCGGTGTTGGTCGCGGTCCCGCGCGATCCGTGCGCAATTTTCCTTTACTGGAGTATCGATTGGCCCGCGCTCTTCGCGGACACAGTGCCGACAGATCGGCAAGTTCATCTTCGGATATATCAGGCGGACAGCGGCGAACAACAAAGCTTTGCCATCGAACCAATGGCCGGTAATTGCTACGTTACAGTTCCTCCGCGGAGTGGCCCCTACCGTGTCGAGATGGGATACTATCAGCCCGCAGATGTTTGGCATTCCATCGTCACCTCCAATGAAGTCGCGATGCCGCGGGGCGATTTTGCAGTGAATCGGGATGTCGATCTTGCGGCGATTCCGATCCACCTCAAGTTTCAACATCTTCTCGATTTGCTCGGAGCAGCCAACGGTGCGGCATTAGCCGAAACCGTTTCGCAGTTCCAGACCCGCGTATCGCCTCGCAGGCTGCGCAAATCACCGAGCGCCAATGATCGCGAAATTCTGAAGGCAATGAATTTATCTCTCGACGAGATCGCCGCGGCGCGTCGCGCGTTCATAAGCCACGCGGACGAAGCGGCGTTGGAGCGAATCGTGGAAGCAGTTCGCGTTTCTGGATCGGGCTCGCCATCGCGCTGGTTCAGTCCAAGCAGCTGGCAGGGTGCTTGAGATGCGGCACAAATATGAACTCCTGACATCCAGCATCCGCTTGAAATGTGAGTTGGGTCAGCGATGCCCAACCAAATAGAGCAACGGAAAGAGGAAAACCCAGACAATGTCCACAAAATGCCAATACAAACCGGCAATCTCTACTGGATTGTAATTTCCATTTCTGAATCTGCCGCGCCACGCCAGCATCGCCAGCACCACCAAGATCCCAATGCCCACCGTGACGTGGATCGCGTGCAGCCCGGTCATGGCAAAATAAATCCAGTAAAACAGCTCGGCATTTCCCGGATCGGCGCCTACCCATTTAAAACCCAGACGCGGAACGAGATGATCGACGTAATCCTTGTGGTACTCGACCGCTTTGAGCGACATAAACACGCAACCGAGTACTGCCGTCCCAAGCAGTAACCCGACCAGCCTGCGGCGTTGATCGAGCTGTGAAGCGCGCACGGAAAACGCCATGACCAAACTGCTGATCAAAAGCACGGCCGTATTCGTCCCGCCGATTACGACATCCAACTTGCGGCTTGCTTGCACGAAGACGTGCCCATAGGTGAATCGGTAAACCGTGTAGCCCAAAAAGAGTCCGCCAAAAAAAAGCACCTCCGTCGCCAGAAAGATCCACATCCCAAGCTTGGCCGCCTTGCGTTGCTGCTCGATGTCGTCGAACTGCTCGTGAACGAACGGTGCTGCGGCAGTGGTAGAGTGCATGGTTGGCGCGTCTCTTCAGATGCTGGCGAGATGAAGATCGACATCTTCTTCAGGCGAATAGCCGTACGGTCTTTCGGTAACCGTCGGCGTTTTTTCAAAATTATGTTTTGGCGGTGGCGATGGCGTTTGCCATTCGAGTCCAGTGGCGCGCCAGGGATTTGGCCCGGCTACGCGGCCGAATTTTAGCGACCACAAAAAATAAATCAGCGGCAGCAAATAACCGACGCCGAGGATCGACGCACCCGCAGTCGAAAGCACATTGAACAACTGGAACTCCGGCGGGTACGCATGGTAACGCCGCGGCATTCCCAGATAACCGAGGATAAATTGCGGGAAGAACGTCAGATTAAATCCTAGAAAGGTGATCATCGCCGCGAGCTTGCCGGCGAATTCCGGATACAAACGCCCGGTTATTTTCGGCCACCAGTAGTGCAGGCCGCCCATGAACGCCATCACCATTCCGCCCACCATGATATAGTGAAAATGCGCGATGACGAAGTAACTGTCGTGCACGTGAACATCGACCGCGAGCGTGGCGAGAAACAGCCCAGTCATTCCGCCGATCGTGAACAGCCCGATGAATCCGAGGGCGTAAAGCATCGGCGTGGTGAAATAAATCGAGCCTTTGTGCAATGTCGCAGTCCAATTGAAAACTTTAATGGCCGACGGAATCGCGACCAAAAAACTCAAGATCGAGAAGACCATCCCGGCATAGACGGACTGGCCGCTCACGAACATGTGATGTCCCCATACTAGAAATCCAAGAACCGCGATGGCCATGCTCGCCGCAGCGACAAAGCCGTAGCCAAAAATCCGTTTGCGCGAGAAACAGGTGATCAATTCGCTGATCACACCCATGCCTGGCAGGATCATGATGTAAACCGCCGGATGCGAATAGAACCAGAACATGTGCTGGAACAAAATCGGGTCGCCGCCCAGCTTCGGATCGAAAACGCCCACGCCCCAAATGCGCTCCACGCACATCACCGCGAGCGTGATCGCCAGCACAGGCGTGGCCAGCACCAGGATTACGCTCGTTGCATACATCGACCAGATGAACAGCGGGAGCCGGAACCACGTCAGCCCCGGAGCGCGCATTTTGTGGATTGTCGTCATGAAATTCATGCCGGTGATGATCGAAGAAAATCCGGCCACAAAAACGCCGCCAGCCATGGTAATCACGTGCGAGTTCGCGTAAGTCGTGCTGTAGGGCGTGTAGAACGTCCAGCCGGTGTCCACGCCGCCAATCATCGGCGGGATCACAAAATTTCCGAGCACAGTCGGGATCGATGGAATGAGAAAAAACCAGACCATCAACACCCCGTGAATAGTGAAGAGCTTGTTGTAAGTCTCGTTCGTGACGAAATCGCCCTGCGGCGTAAGCAATTCGATCCGCATCATCGCCGCCGCCACGCTCGCAATTAGAAAGAAGACAAGGATCGTCCACAGATAGAGAATCCCGATCCGCTTGTGATCAGTTGTGAGCAGCCACGATTTCACCCCAATCTCGACATTGAGATAATGCAACCGCGGCATCTCGCCCTCGGTTTGAATGTCGATCTCCGTTGCGGTTTTCATCTTTGTTCGTTAGGCGCAGATTCATTAGACGGCGTTTGGTTGCCGATGGATTTGATGTAGGCGATTAATTGCATGATTTCCTCTTCGCTCAGCGTGCCCGCGAAACTCGGCATGATGTTTTGGTAGCCCTTGGCGATTTCTTTTCCGGGCAGCAGAATCGAATCGCGCACGTAGCGTTCATCGACAGTCACCATCTCGCCCGTCTCCAGCGGCACTGGTTTTCGGTAAGTCCCTTCCAGCAACGGAGCATGAAACTTCGAATTTACGCTATGACAACCACTGCAGCCGCGCTCACGAAACAACCGCTCGCCCGCCAGCGCGATGCTCTCCATCGGCTGGCCCGTGTTCAGCCAACGTGCGTAATCCACCGGCTCCATCACCACCACGCGACCGATCATCGCCGAGTGCTGCGTCCCGCAATATTGCGAGCAGAAAATATGGTACTCGCCCGTGCGCGTCGCCCTGAACCATTCACGCGTATATTTCCCGGGCACCACATCCTGGTGCAGACGAAAGGCAGGCACGAAAAAGCTGTGGATTACATCCTGCGACGTCATGGTCAATTCCACCGCGCGCGCCACTGGCACGTGTAGCTCGTTGATCTCCTGTTTGCCTTCCGCGTGTTGCAACCGCCACATCCATTGCTTGCCCACCACTATCACTTGCAACGCATCGCGCGGCGGATTTTCCACATGAAAATAAACAACCGCGCCCCAGCCAAAGAGACCGATGAAAATTAGCAGCGGCACGATTGTCCATCCGCTTTCGATCAATACCGATTCTACGCGGGGGTTGGAGCGATCGGCTTTTGAGCCCCGCCGGTATTTGATCGCGAACGAAATGATCGGCACGAAAACGATGATGCAGATGAGAAACGTGAGCGCCACAAGCGCGAAGTAAATCCAGTCGATCTGCTGCGCGCTGGTCGAAGCTTCGGGCGGAAAGAGACGAAACTTGTCCATGGCCGGATCGCGCGCTGGCTCATTGGTAGGGACGGCTCACCGATCCGTCCGCTGGCCCGTGGTTCAATCCGAGTTGTCGGCGCGTCCGGCGGTCGCGCCCTGCCATAAACACGACGAATGCGGCCAGCGCTAACGCTGTTGCAACTCCACTTACCCGCACGATCGACATGACAAGCCCACCATATTTTCCGTTGATCGGATTGTAGTGGTAACAAATCAGCGCCAGGCGCTGAATCATCGAGCCGTTCTGATTTTTTCCGGCAGCGAGAATCGCCTCACGCAATTCGCTAGGCGAAAAATTTACCCCGAAAAAGTAACGCGAAATTTTTCCCTCCGGCGTGAGCACCATTACGCCGCTTGGGTGCGCGAACTCGTTCGTCTGTGGATCGTAAGCAAAATGAAATCCCGTCTCGCGCGCGACTCTTTGGATGGCCATCTCGTCGCCGGTCAAGAAATGCCAGCTTCGATCGGCGCCGTGGCGCCCGTAAAGTTTCACGTATTCGGCCTTCTTCGTCGCCGCCAGTGCAGAGCTCTCGCGCGGATCGATGCTAAGATCAACAACGTCGAAATCGCGGCCAACGCTCAGCCGCAGCTCCTGCATCGCCTCGATCAAGCCGTTGTTGATGAAAGTGCACAGCATCGGGCAATGAAAATAGCCGAGCACAAGCAACGTCGGCTTATTGCCCAGACAGTCGCGCAGCCTAATGGCTTCGCCGCCGGAATCGCGAAACCGCAGGTCCGTTGAAACCTGCTGCCCGATTTTTTGCTCGAACGTGATCTGATTTAGTTCGTTACGTGTGAGCGCGTCTGCTTGCGTGACGAGCAAGCTCATGAGTAGGAGCAAGAGCACGAAACGAGATGATTTCATGGAGGCAATGGTTTGGGTGAAGGAGTTTCCTGCGGACGCGACTGCATATATTGCAAAGGCGTCTCGTTCTGGCCGACATCGGGCAAACCGCGCTCGAGGATCAATTGCATCGCGCGATCGATCGGAATGTGCGCAACGCTCGTGTAGCGATCGACCCAGCCATACGAATTCAACTGCCCATCCTCGGCAGCGCGCAGCCTTTCCAAATCGAGTCCAGGTTGCACTTGCACACGCGGCTGCGGAAACGCTCCCGCCATCGGGGCCACGCGCGAAGGCGCCTCCCCTGCCGCTCTTTGCCTGGTCAGAAAACGCATCATCCCGCCAATGAACAGAAGAATTAGCGCGCACGATACAAACAGAATGAGCGCGATCAGAAACATCGACGCGACATCGACGTCTTTCTCCTCGTGCGCGTGGCGTTCTGCATTCATGCGGGAACTGCGATCACAAATCTCGGGTCGTTTATCGGCACGAGCTGCCGTGCTTCAAGTCGCCAGAAGAAAATGGCCAGCCAAATGCCGCCAATGCCTAGCCATGCCACGGGCGCGATCCAGGTTACGTAAAAACCATTTTGATAAAGCGATGGGGCGACTTCCCACCAGACATCGGCAATGTGTGCAATGAAAATGACGGCCGCGATGGCGACCAGCGCCTGCGGCCGCAATTTCGTCTGCCGGAACAACAGCAGAAAAAAGGGACCGAAGAAATGAAAAATGAGCAGCCCAAACGCGATCATCTTCCAGCCGTCCGCGATCCGATGGAGATACCACGAAATTTCATGCGGCAGGTCGCCCGACCAGATGATGATAAGCTGCGCGTAAGCCAGGTACGCCCACAGCATCGTGAACGTGAGCAGCAAATTTCCGAGATGATGAAAAGTTTCTTTGCCGAGAATTTCGCGTAGCGAGCTGCCCGGGCCGAGCCACGTGAGTAAGATAATGATGAACGCCAACGCGCTCAGCATTTGACCAATGCAGACGAGCAGCGCAAACACAGTTGAATACCAATCGGCTTCCATCGACATCACCCAATCGACAAACGCGAACGTGACCGTCATCGGATAGATCACAAGCCCCGGGCCGCTCAGCTTGCGCAATTTTCTGGTTGGCTCGACTGATGCAGTAGTATCCTGTTCCGCCGACCATTTGATCAGCAAACGGGCCATCAAAATCCAGATCGCGAAATTGACGGCCGTGCGAATGACAAAGAGCGGCGTGTTCTCATAAACATGTTTATGTTGCAAAACTTTGTCGGCCGAGACGTGCGCCAGCGTGGCCCACGGATAAAGTTGCGCCAGACCGAAAAGGATCGGCACAAACAGCCCCGCCAAAAACGGCAGCGTGCTGATCGCCGCTTCGAGAAATCGGCGAATCGGATAGCCCCATCTACCGGCCGTAAGATGGTGAATCATCAAAAATCCGGAGCACCCAAGCGCGATGCCGAGCCAGAACAGAAAAGCGAAAAGATACGAGACAAAAAATTCGCGACGATCGATTGCCCATCCGATCGCGCACGCGATCAGGCTGGCGATTCCAACCACCAACGCAATCCGCCGAGCGTCCACGATCGACATCTTCATTTTGATTCAGCCTCCAGTTTATTTCGCACGTCGGGTGGCAAATCGTTTGGATTTGCGTGCTGACTCAATTGCAGCGCGCGGATGTACGCGGCAATGGCCCAGCGATCCTGCGGTTCCACTTGCGCAGCGTAGGGGAACATCGCGCCGTAGCCGTTGGTGATGACGTCAAAAAAATGGCCCAGCGGCGCGTTGCGCATGCGGTCGAGATGATACGACGGCGGCACCGGGAAGCCGCGTTGCACAACCATTCCATTGCCATCGCCAGTTCGCCCGTGGCACTCCGCGCAGATCGCCTCGAAGCGTTCGCGTCCGCGCGCGAGGAGTTTCGGCGTCAATTGCATCGGTAATTGAGTGACGTAAACGCCATTCGTCATGCCGATGTGAAACGCGTCATTCACTTGCGCTTCGCCGCGCGGCACCACATTCGCCGGCAATGGCCGTGCGCTCGCGCCGTCCTTGAAAAATTCGCTCTGCGAAAACGTCTTCGCCCGGGGCTCGTTCATCATGTCATGCCGACAAGCGCAGAGGAAAAGAAAACCACAGAAGCACAGAGGATACAGAGATGTTCGGATAGAGAGAGAAATCATTTCGGCACCTCCGTGACTCGGACGGGATTGAGGCCTTGCAGAAATTCACGTGTCTTCGTGGGCTCGAAAATTGCGTCGTGCGCTTCGATGCAGAGGAAGAATCGGTCCTGCGATGCGCGCTCGAACTCCGTCAGGTTGAACATGGGATGATAGGGTTTCGGCAGGCCGCATGTGCCTAACGAGCCGAAAAACGCGGTGAGCCCCGCGCAGAGCACGGTGAGTTCGAATGTGATCGGGATGAACGCTGGCCAACTGTGCAATGGGCGACCACCGATGTTGATGGGGTAGCTGACCACATTCGCGTACCACATCATGTAATACGCGCCGGCGCCGCCAATGATCCCGCCAATCAAGGCCATCAGCGGCACGCGATTGCGCTTCCCAAGCGCTTCCGCCAAGCCTTCGATAGGAAACGGCGTATAGGCATCCATTTTGCGGTAGCCCTGCTCGTAAGACTTCTCGGCCGCGCGCAAAAGATCGATATGCGATTCAAATTCCGCGGCTAATCCAAAAACGTCGTCGGCTTTATTCATGATTTTCAGGGCGCGGGTAAATTTTCATAGCGTCATTGCCTTTTCCGGTTCGGCGACGAGCTCGCGCGTTTCAGAAATGGCGATCATCGGCAGGAAGCGGATGAACAAGAACAGCAGCGTCAGGAACAAGCCGACGCTGCCAAATAATGTGGCCCAATCCCAAATGGTCGGGAAAAACATTCCCCACGACGACGGCACAAAATCACGATGCAAACTTGTGATGACGATCACGAAGCGCTCGAGCCACATTCCGAGATTGATGGATAACGCCACGAGAAACAGCGCGATGAGGTTGCGCCGCACGCGCGCCGACCAAAGCGCTTGCGGTATAAGCACGTTCACAAGCATCAGCAGCCAGAAAATCCAGCCATACGGGCCGAACGCGCGATTGGTCATCATGTATTGCTCGAAAATGTCGCCGCTATACCACGACATAAAGGCTTCGATAAAATAGCCATAGGCCACGATCAGCCCGGTCACGAGCATTACGTTCGCCATGTTGTTGAAATGGCGGAGCGTGATGAGGCTTTCGAGTCGGTAAATTTTTCGAACTGGGATCACGATCGTGATCACCATCGCGAAGCCGGAGTAAATTGCGCCCGCCACAAAATACGGCGGGAAAATTGTGGAATGCCAGCCGGGCAATTGCGCCACCGAAAAGTCGAGGCTTACGACGCTATGCACCGAAAGCACCAGCGGCGTGGCCAGCGCGGCGAGCAGCAGATACGCGATTTGATGACGCTGCCAGTGCGCGGCGGAATTGCGCCATCCCAGCGCGAGCACACCATAAAATATTTTCTGCCATTTTTTTCGCGCGCGATCGCGCACGGTCGCGAGATCAGGCACCAACCCAAGATACCAAAACAACAGTGATACCGTGAAATAAGTACCGACCGCAAACACGTCCCACACCAGCGGGCTGCGGAATTGCGGCCACATTTTCATCGTGTCCGGATACGGAAACAGCCAATAGAACACCCAGGGCCGTCCGAGGTGTAGCAGCGGGAACATTCCCGCGCACGCGATCGCGAACAGCGTCATCGCTTCGGAGAACCGATTGATGGCCGTGCGCCAGTGTTGAAACATCAACAGCAAAATCGCGGAGATGAATGTGCCGGCGTGGGCGATCCCAATCCACCAGACGAAATTCACAATCGCATAGCCCCACGCCACTGGAATGTTGATGCCCCATACGCCGACGCCGCGAATCAGCAGCCATGAGATCGCAAGAAAAAGGATCATCAGCAGCGTGAACGCGATGATGAACCCGATCCACCACGGGCGCGGTTGTCGATCCCGCAGCACCACTGAGCCGATGGTTTCGTTCACGCGCTGGAAACTCGGCTGACCGGTGAAGAGGTTCGTGGGGTAGCCGAGTGGCGAGATGTTTTCTTTAACCGCAGAGGATGCAGACGACGCAGAGGTTTTTTGAATTTGTTCCTCTTTCATTTCTCTGTGATCTCTGTGTCCTCCGTGGTTAAATTTTTGGCAGCGCTGGGTTCGGATTACGCAGCTTCGCCAGATACGTGGTCCGCGGTCGTGTGTTTAGCTCCGCCAGCATGCGATAATTCAGCGTCGAGCGCTTCAATTTCGACACGCGGCTCCTCGGATCGTGGATATTACCGAACACGATGGTCTCGGTCGGGCACACTTGTGCGCATGCGGGCACGATTTCACCGTCGCGAATTTGTCGATCTTCCAACTCCGCGTTCGCGCGCGCGGCGTTGATGCGCTGGATGCAATAGGTGCACTTCTCCATCACGCCGCGGCAACGCACCGTGACCTCCGGATTTTTCACCAATTTTTCCGCCGGGCTCAGGTTATTGTTGAGCTCGAGGAAATTGAAACGCCGGACTTTGTACGGGCAATTGTTCGAGCAATAGCGCGTGCCGATGCAGCGGTTATAGACCTGAAGGTTCAATCCTTCGTTGTCGTGTACCGTTGCGCCGACCGGACAAACCAGCTCGCACGGCGCGTGCTCGCAATGCATGCACGGCACGGGCTGGTGTTCGAAGCGCGGATTCTCGTTTTTGCCCGACGAATACGTATCAACGCGGATCCAATGCATCTCGCGGCCGCGCGCCACTTGATCCTTGCCGACAACTGGAATGTTGTTCTCCGCCTGGCACGCGATCGCGCACGCGTTGCAACCGATGCACGTACTAAGATCGATGACCATTCCCCACGCGTACCCGCGGTTTTTGTATTCATCCGGATCATAAAGCGTTTCCTCGTGTGCTGGTTGTTCCTCAGAGTGCGCGATGCGTTTTGGATTGGAAAGGAATTCCGCCAGTGTCCCGCTGCGCAGAAAATCGCGGCCTTCCATTTGCTGATGCTGCTGCGTTGTGGCGAAGGAATGTTTTTCCCCGGTCTTGCGAATCGTTAGGCCGTTGCCGAACCAAAGCGCATCGGACGTGCGCAGCATATAGGCATTGAATCCTGCGCCTTTCCCCACGCGACCGCCTTCCGTTCGCCCACAGCCAAGGTGCAAAGTGATTGAATTCTCCGCCTGGCCCGGTTGAATCCAGATAGGGGCTTTGACTTTGCGCCCGCGAAATTCCACCTCGATCACCTCGCCATTGTCGATCTTTTCTCGCGCGGCGAGTTGCGGACTAACGAGCGCCGCATTGTCCCACGTCAATCTGGTGAACGGCCGCGGTAACTCTTGGAGCCAGCCATTGTTCGCGTAACGACCATCGAGAATGCTCGAATCCGGGCGGAAAAGAACTTCCAGATTTTCCGCGGTGCTCCCAAAACTTTGAGTTGTGAAACTCTCAGGAATAACCGGACTACTACCAGGTGGCGTTGATCCGCCATCGTTGAAGACGCCAGCGCTGAGAGCGGAGCGCCAATCGTCGTCAAATTGCGGAGTCGGATTTCGCGCCTGCCACGTTTCGCGCACGATTTCGTAAGCGGAGCGCACTGGACGTTCAATTAACGCGCCAAGTATTTCGTGAACAGAGATGTTTGCGTAAAGCGGCTGAATAAGCGGTTGCACGATCGAGATCGATCCATCGAACGCGACGGCGTCGCTCCACGATTCGAGAAAATGGGCGGCAGGAATGATCCAGTGACATCTTCTCGACGTTTCATTTGCGTGCAGTGCGTGATGAACGGTCAGTTTCACTTTCGCCAGTCCGCTTGCGAATTCGAAATCGGCCGGCGCGTCGTAGACTGGATTGCCGCCGAGAATAACGAGCAGCTCTACTACACCGGATTTCATTTCTGCGACAAGCTGGCCTAACGACTCCGGTTGAATCGTCAGACGCGTTGGCCGCTTGGTGATTGTTGATTCAGTATTGCCAAGTTGATCGTTGATTTTGGCGACGAGATCGTGGACTTCGGGCGGATGCGCTTCGCCTGCGATCACGATGCTTGCCCCGCGATTGGCTAGAAGATCCTCAGTTGCTGCTTGAATCCACGATGCCGCCTGTGCAGGCGATTCGCCTGCATGCTCCGCAGGCTGGATGCCTGTGCCACGAGCGATCTGCTCAGCAATCGCCCGAATATCGCGGGCTGCGACTGCTATTCTATGATCGGCATTTGAGCCGGTGACGGTTGGCGTCGGCTCGGCGACGTAGAGACGACTGATCCCTATGTTTTCGGCGACGCGCCTAGCTGCTGCAAAATCGCGCGCATGTCGCAGCGCAGCCGGATGAATGAACAGAAAATCGGAATCGAAGGCGACGACGACTTTGGCTTTGGAGAAATCGTAAGCAACTAGCGATTCGTTAGGCGCAATTGGATTCCACATGTGCAATTTCGCGTGCGGAAATTTTTGCAGAAGCGCTTGCAGCTGCCTCGTTAGCGTCGGCGACGTGAATGGCTCCGCAAGAATGCGAATGCCAGCGCCGCCAGTTGCTTGCTGCGCTTGCAGCGCAAGATCGACATCGCGCAAGAAATCGTTCCAAGTACTGATGTTTTCCCCGTGCATCACAGCCTTAGCGCGATCGGGATCGTAAAGATCGAGAAGATCGGCCTGTGCCCAAATGGTAGTAGCGCCGAGACTCATGGGATGATCGGGATTCCCTTCGATTTTGATCGGCCTGCCTTCCCGACTTTTCACGATGATTCCCTGTGCGTAGCCGTTGAAGGTAGTTGCCGTTGCGAAATGCAACGGTTTTCCCGGAACGATTTCTGGCGTTTCTTTCACATACGGCACGATTTTCTCGATGGGCTGCTTCGTGCATGCGCCTAGACCGGCAAGCGCCAGGGTAGCACCGCTGAGGCGGAGAAATTCGCGGCGACTTAGTCCGTTAGGCCATTCAGAAGCGCCGGGGGCAAATTCGCCGGACGCATGAGAGATATGGCTCGTATTAGACGAATGGGTCATCGATGACATGTGCTGCAATTTGTTAGGCGGCCTGAGGTGTCGATGTGGTATTGTCTGACAAGCTGCGTGGGTTCCAGCTGGCGGTCCTGCGAAGGTTGCCAGGTCATGGCGAAAACTTTATCGGGCGGTCTGACGAATTTTTGCGGGTGGCGGTGACAATCGAGGCACCATTTCATGTAGAGCGTGTTCACCCGCCACGTAATCGGCATTTGATCGACGCGACCATGGCAGGTGGAGCAGCCGATTCCTTTTGCCACGTGGATGCTGTGATCGAAATAGACGTAGTCGGGTAAATCGTGGACGCGGTTCCATTTGAGTGGCGCGTTCGTAGCGAGGCTTTCGCGCACAGGCGCGAGCAACGGCACATCGGTAAAGATTTGCGAATGGCAATGCATGCAGGTTTCGCTCGTGGGCATGCCGGCGAAGCGCGATTTCTCGACTGACGTGTGGCAGTAGCGGCAATCGATGCCGTCCTCAGCGACATGGTGTTTGTGACTGAAGGGCACCGGCTGCGTGAGTGGAACATCGACATACGTGGTGTATGGCGACCAGAAGACTTCGTTAGTCGCCCAGCCGACGCCGCATATCAAAACGACAATGCCAAAGGTGGTGACGCGAGCATAAACATTCGCGTTTCGCGAAAAGATTTGGGCCATGGCGAGTCGCGTTTCTTCTTTGCAAAAGAAATCGCGGTTGCTGGCGTGCGGGGATGTTTGCGACCGCTTTCGTTTCCGAGGGCGATTTTAAGTTTAATGAGAACGCACCACCGCGTCATTGTCATTACTGGCGCATCTGCCGGCGTCGGGCGGGCGACCGCGAGAGCTTTTGCCCGCGAAGGAGCACGCATTGGATTGATCGCGCGCGGTCGCGAGGGGCTTGACGGTGCGCGACGGGATGTGAAAGAACTCGGGGGCGAAGCGTTGGTTTTGCCAGTTGATGTGGCGGAGGCGGACGCTGTTAAGCAGGCTGCGGCACAGGTGGAACATCAATTTGGCGCAATCGACGTCTGGGTAAATAACGCGATGACCTCTGTTTTCGCGTCAATCAAAGAAACGCCCGCCGAAGAATTCAGGCGAGTTACCGCGGTGACCTACCTCGGTTGTGTCAATGGCACGCTCGCCGCTTTAAAATATATGCTGCCGCGAAACAAGGGCATCATCATTCAAGTGGGCTCGGCGCTTGCTTACCGCGGCATCCCATTGCAGGCAGCGTACTGCGCGGCCAAACATGCCGTGCAGGGTTTCGTCGATTCGCTCCGATGCGAATTGATCCACGACAAAAGCAAAGTGCGCGTGACGATGATTCAAATGCCCGCGCTGAACACGCCTCAGTTTGGTTGGGTGAAAAGCCGGCTTCCGCGCAAGGCGCAACCAGTGCCGCCAATTTATCAACCGGAGATCGCTGCGGAAGCGATCGTTTATGCGTCGCATCATCCACGGCGAGAGATTTACGTGGGGCTGCCGACGATTAAAGCGATCATCGGCAATAAAGTTTTCCCTGGTGTACTTGATCACTATTTGGGGCGTACCGGCTATGATGCGCAGCAATATAATGGCCCGGAAGATCGAGATCGGCCGGACAATCTTTGGCAACCAGTGCCGGGTGACCACGGCGCACACGGTGATTTCGATTCACGTGCACAACACTTGAGCCCGCAGCTCTGGACGACGACGCATCGCGGATTGATTGTGGCTGCGGCTCTAGTGTTTGGAGCAGCCGCGCTAGCAGAACTTCTGCGGCGGCGAACTGACTAAGGTCACATCTCCCTTGCTCCCGAGAACGTCGGCCAGTTCCTTGACCGTGGAGCCTATAGATCGGCCGTGACCATCCGCTCCGGTTCGCGGCGGGATTTCTCGCCCGGCTGCCACCCGTGTTCCTGCCAGAACGTTTGCAGCGCAGTCGACGTGCCATTGAAGATGTTGCGCTCGGCCTTGATAATGTTTGCCACGCTTTTCGGATAGGCTGACCGCGGAAGCTTGCACCTACCGTCTCCGCAGTACTGCCACAGATTCCAAGACTCCCACGGCGATGTGGTTCGCGGTGGGGTGCTGTAATTTGCGAGCCAGAGCCAGCACTTCGCTAAAACCATTTTGTCGGCCACGCTCACCTTTGGGTTATGCAGGGTCTGCCAGAGAAAGTATTCGCCAGAATAAATACCCGGATATTTTCCTGTCCGCTCGTGAATTCGTTGCACAAATGCAACGGCTTGGTCGGCGCGCATCGTGCCCCCGGGGTAATGCCCGTTCTTTTCGAAATCGAGCACCAATAATACCCGTGATGGTCGCGAGAGCGGGTCGGCCTGCGCACAGGCGTTCGAGACCACGCTCAAGAAATGATCAGCTTGGCGGACGGGATCGCTCGCATTGGCATAGTGATAGGCGCCCCAGAGCAACCCCGCCCGCGTAGCCGTTTGCTGTCGTTGGAAATATCTCGGGTCTATTTCGAGCCGCGGATACGTTGCTTCGTGGATCACGCCAAGGATTCCTTCGCTTTTCATGGCAGCGAAATCCGGCTGAACGAGGTCGTAATGCGAGAGGTTGACTACGCTGTTGGATGCACAGGCAACGGCCGACAACGCCTGCAGGACAAACAAAATCCGCGCGATCGAAGGTCTCATTCCGGTTCCTAAATGGCTGGGCATATATCGTGCAATCTTCGCATGGTGACAAGTGCGACCTTTTTCAGATTCGCAGGGTTGCAGGGCCATGGTTTTAGAAAACTTCTGCGCGTCGTTAAATGCCGAGTGTTTGATGAGAATTTTGCGCGAATTTAAAACCTGCGAGCGACGGCGCAACAACCACACCTTTTCCAAGAGCGAGTACCTGGAAACTTCGACCCAGCATTTCCGGATGAAGGAGCGTTTGCAGTGCGCGCTTCGTTTTTGCTCCGATATCCTGCGCCAGACCCGGCCATTCGGAAATGATTCCGGTAAGGAAATGATGCTGGTCGGTGAACCCGGCGAGGCGTAAGCCGCGCCTCTCCGCGCATCGGGCGATGCTCGTCCAATCCACGTGTGCGGTAATGTCCGCGTAGCCGATCCCGTCGAATGGCGAATCAAGATATCGATGTTGCGCGCGCACCTGAATGGTTGCTTGGGATTTAGACTGCGGTTTTCCGTAATCAACCGCCAGGATATAGCCGCTCTGCAATTTCGCCGCTACGTTCTCGACCCAATCCAGCGCGGCTTGATTGAATTTTTCCGAATCATGAACCGATCGCTCGACAAACAACAAGTTCTTGCCATCAAAATCGACTAATTTCTCCATGCCTCCGGCGATCAGCCGCACTGGCATGGCATCGAGCAATTCGTTGGAGAAATGCACTCCGGTAAATGGCTGCAGCGCATCGATTGAATCGTACCATTCCAGTTTGTCGCGAAACGCTTGCAGAGTTTGCGACTGTCGGCCTTGCAAGATTGAAAACGGCTCGACGATTTTGTAGCGCAAAGCCGCAAAGAAATCCGACCAATGTTTGCGCGCCGACTCGAGGACGTCGCGCGCAAAATCGCCGTGATGCGCGCCTTGTTCGACGATGACGAAGTTATACGGTTTGCCGAGCCGATGCCATATTTCTGCAAATTGCACAGCAAGCAAATGCCCGAACAGCGGCCCAACGCTCACATTCGTGAAGTAATCGCCGCGTCGGCCAATGGCGCATCGGCCTGAGGAATAATATCCATACTCGGGATGATAAAGCACCTGTTGCATAAACCAGGCAAATGAGACCGGACCGCGTGTTTTAATTTCGGCGCGAATCAATCTCAGTATCGCGGGGTTTCCGTTCCACATATCCGACGTCCAATGCTCAACTCCGAAAGATTCGCGAGCAAGCGTTCAACCATTAACGTTCAAATGTCTGCGCTGTGAACCGGACGCCGGATGTTGGGCATTGAGCGTTAAGCGTTTCGCTCTTAAATTCTCCAACTCTTGAGACCGCCCACGACATATCTGAGGCCGCCGCCGGGCTACGGTTTTCGTCGCCCCTGGCATTCGAGGCCGGAATTTTATATTCCCCTCGCGTTGATCGTGGCCCTCGGCATTGCCTTTGCCGTTTACATTTCCATTATGATCGCGGATCTCGAAACTCAGGCGGCCAATTTTGACCTGAACAAACTCGAGCAAATGGAATCGGCTAGTGTGATTCTCGATCGCAATGGAAAAATCTTTGGCCAAATCTACGTCGAGAACCGCGAGACTGTGCCCTACGATCAATTGCCGCAGGATCTCATCAACGCCGTTGTCGCTATCGAAGACGCAAAATTTTATCAACATCATGGGTACGATTTGCTGGGAATTGTCCGCGCGACCTTGAAAAACTTGACCGCCGGTCATGTCCGTCAGGGCGCCAGCACAATTACCCAGCAACTGGCGCGCAATAGTTTTTCACTCAAGGAAAGGACGTTTCGCCGCAAGCTGCTTGAAGTTTTTCTGGCCCTCCGAATCGAAAAGAATTTCGGCAAGCAGAAAATCATGGAGCTCTACCTGAACCGGATCTATTTCGGCGGCGGGCTCTACGGTGCGGAAGCGGCGGCGCGAGGTTACTTCGGCAAATCTGCGCGCGAGATGTCTCTGGCAGAGTGCGCGACTCTTGCCGGCTTAGTCAGGAGCCCCAACAGGTTGTCTCCCTGGAGCGATGGCGCCGCCTCCCGCGAAGCCCGAAACTATGTGCTAGACCGCATGCGCGATCTTGACTTCATCAGCCGTGAAAGATGTGCCAGCGCACGAGCCGAAAAGATCGTCGTCGGCAGCCGGCAAAATGCGCAGGGCCAAAGCTACGCGGTCGATTATATTCGCCAGCAGGTCATCGCCGCCGTCGGATGGGACCGGGCGAAGAATGAGGGTTTTCGCATTCACACCACTATAGATGTAGATCTTCAGAAAGTGGCTGAGGATTCTCTCCGCGCGAACCTCGAGCGGATAGAGAAGCATCCCGATTACAATCATCAGACTTATGCCGAATACGCCACCACCTTTCGCAAAGCGAAAGCGAACGGGACGACGTCTGCTCAACCCGCGCCGGAATATCTCCAGGGCGCCGTGATCGGGATTGATAATGAGACCGGCGATATCTTGGTTCTGGTTGGTGGGCGCGATTTCGAGCACAACCAGTATAACCGGGCGCTCCAAGCAAAACGGCCCGTCGGCACAGCTATGTTGCCGTTCGTTTATGCGGCGGCTTTTGAGAAAGGAATGTTCCCAGGCTCGCTTGTGGAAGATTCGCCGCTCGATAATCGCGCAGTGATGATTGGGGGCACGACTGGAATTCTTGGTGAATGGGGCCCTGAAAGCGCCGAGAACCGCTACGAAGGTTCGATAACCGCCAGGCAAGCGCTGGCGAAATCTAAAAATGGCGCAACAATCCGCATTGGCATGGACGCGGGAATGGATCCCGTTCTGCAGCTCTGCTCTATGGCGGGCATTCAATCTCCGCTACGTCCATACCCAGCCACATTTCTCGGCAGCAGTGAGATCACGCTCGCCGAGCTTGCACTCGGTTACACGATATTTCCAAATGGTGGCTGGCGGCCGAACGCATCGCACATTTTAGAGAGAATAGAAGAAAAAGATGGAACGGTCGTTTGGGACGCAAAGCGCGATCGCACGCGCAAAAACGTGATCAAACCTGAAACCGCCTACGAGGTGCATTCGTGTCTGGTCGAGGCACTCGAATCGAGGACAGGAAAAGCTGCTTACACGCAATATGGGTTACGAAAAATCCCGGCAGCAGGTAAAACCGGCACCGCTTACGATTTCACCGATGCACTCTTCGCCGGATACGATTCCAATTTTACCTGCGCCGTTTGGATGGGTTTTGACAAACCACAGAGGATTTATCGCGGCGCGTTTGGGCGCGAACTCGCCTTGCCGGTATGGGTCGGTATCATGAACACCGCAGCGCAGCACTATCCGCCGCGCGAAATTAGACAACCATCAAGTCTGAAGCAGGCGGAAATTTGTTCGAGATCCGGCTTGCTTGCCACAGATAAATGTTATGACCCAGTAAAAATGGCGAACGGAGATACCGTTCGACGGCGTACCACCTACATGGAGATTGCCACAGCTGCGCAGATGCCGACCCAACAGTGCAATGTGCATGGCGAACCGCGCGCTCGTCTCGTACGTGACCTTCCAGCCAGCGATTTGCCGCACGCAGCTCTTGCTGTCGATCTGAGTGAAGTCACGCCAGTCATTCTCAAAAGCCCGACATTGTTGGCTGACATGGATCCATACAATTCGCTCAAGCCAACTTTGAAACCAGAGCCGCCGGCGGAACCTGAAAAAGAAGCAGCCAAAAGCGAAAAGATCGACAACGCGATGAACGACAGCCCGGCAGCGCCGACTCCAATAGGGACGACTAATTCGTTCGGCTCTGGCTCTGCGCGGGCTGTCGAACGCCCGTCGGCAACTGTTGCGAAATCCGGAGGCGAGTCATCCGAGCAAACAACCGGGGTAATCCCGATCAGGAAAGCGATCCCGGTTGAACCACACGAAAAACCCATCGAGATTCGCCGCGCGGTTCCGGTCAAACCGCTGGATCAGGAGAGCGAAGACGAAACGCTTTTGAAATCAGCGCCGCCGCCTTCGAGCGATCTAGATCAGTAAATGATGGCGTCTCGCGGCGCAGACGATTTTCGATTGACTGTTCTAAATCCGGGGGGCCGCGATCGGGAACAGCACTTTGCCGAAGACGCTGGTCCCGGGGATGGGGAACATCCGCCCATCAATTTCCACGCTTATGCTGCGTGCACCGGCGGGGCTTTTCATCATGATCCGCGGCGAGCGATCGCAGAGGGGACACCGGTCCTTCTCCTGTTGCGCGGCCAATTTCGGGCTTCGGAACGCGCGCTGGGTGAACTTCGCAAGCATAGACGGACGGTGGTTATTTCTTTGAAAGAGACCGGACTGCACCAAATCGCACAACAGTTATGCGATCGCGCGAAGTTATCGCGTTTCATGAACATTCTAACTCAAGCGGACGGATGCATCGGCACGACGCCGGAGGCCGTGGAAATCTACCGGCGCACTCGCTGGAAACACGATCCCGCTACGGCTGCGTTCATTCCGACACCGTATCCGGTCGAAGATCGACAATGGAACTTTTTTGTCGCGCCGGAAGAGCAAGCCGGAATTTTTGTCGGCACCCGCGAATGGGATGTCCCCTCGCGCAATCATTTCGCGGCTCTGTTGGTCGCGCGGCAGCTTTGTGAAGCTACAAGCGAACCGGTCACGGTCGTAAATCTGGATGGATACAAGGCGCGACGGCTGCTTTGGGAGCTAAAATTTCCCGAAGGAAAATTTCGTGTCGTCGAGGTAGAAAAATCGTATCCGGATTATCTGCGCATGGTGGCCGCGCACAAGATCGTTTTGCAACTTGATCGCAGCCATGTGCCCGGCCAGGTCGCAGGCGACGCTTTGCTTGCCCGCACCGTTTGCGTCGGGGGCGACGGCGCGATTGAGAGAATCGGGTTCCCAAAAACTTGTGGTGAAGCACGAAGCTTTGGTGAGATCGGTTCCATCGCGCTCGATCTGTTGAAAGATGCGGATAAGCGCGCCGCGATCGTCGCCGAATCACAAAGAATCGCACTGGAGCGGCTTTCCTTTCGGGCGGTACGAAAGCAGCTGGGACATTTTTTTGCCCAATTTGCTAGCTAAACACCCAAAAGAACACAAATAGTGTAGCGGCGGTGTCGCGCGACGGCCGTAGTTGCTTTGGAGTGCGGGGGTGGACCGCTGAATCCGTGCCAACGCTTTGTCGAGGAGCAAAACCGCAAGATTCAGGAGCAAGAAGCGACGATCGCCGAATTTTAAAAAGGAATGGAAGCTGTGGTTGCTCGTTTGAAAGAGCAGAATTTAAAAATCCAGAAAGTGAGCGATCAGATGGAACTAGGCAACGCTCTACAGCGGATCGTGAGGGCCGAAAAATAAAGAGGTAGGGGCGGTTCACGGAACCGCCTAAGCGATTGGGTCAATCGCCCCTACCAATCATTCTTAGATAAACTTCTTCTAGGCGGCGCGCCTGCGCGGCCAGATTGAAATTTTTCCGGACGGCCTCGGCGCCCTTGCGCGCCATTCCTGAAAGGAAATCGGGATCTTGAACTGCGTCGAGCAGCGCTCGGGTAAGCTCCTTGTCATTATGCTCCGCTACAAGGACTCCGTTGATGCCGTTCTCAATCGCTTCGGGTATTCCACCGTGTTGCGTGGCGAAAACCGGCAGGCCGGTTGCCATCGCTTCCAACATCGAATTTGGGATTCCCTCCTGATTGCCATCGGAACCTGTTTCGCTCGGGTGCAAGAAAATGTGCGAGGAATAATAAATTTCGCGCAGTCGCTCCTGCGAAATGAAACCGGGAAACGAAACGCGATTCTCAATCCTCAGTTCGCACGCGAGCTTTTGAAGCTCACCAAGCAAGGGTCCTTCGCCGGCGATCGTTAACGTTGCGTTGGAATAGCGCTCCAGAAAACTCGCGAACGCACGAAGCGTCATCGGCAAGCCTTTCTTTTCGATCAAACGGCCTGCCTGCACTAATCGCCATT
>QHNV01000031.1 GCA_003218535.1 Verrucomicrobiota bacterium | reverse complement strand
CTGAAGAATGAGGCGTCAGGCAACGAGGCCAGCGGAAGGGCTTTCTTTGCTTTGCGAATGGTGACTATTGAGTCGCGCTCGACGTGAATCGGCTTCCGGCCATCCAGTGTCATAAACACGGGGTATTCCGGATCACTCGCCTCGATTTCGATGATCGATCCTTCCGCGACGATGATGGATCGGTTGGTCAAAACGTGCGGACAGATCGGTGTGATTACAAATACGCCGGACTCGGGATCAAGAATAGGTCCACCTGCCGAAAGTGAGTACGCGGTGGAACCGGTTGGCGTCGCGACAATCAGGCCGTCCGCATTAAATTCCGTTAGCGGTTCGCCGTTGACTCGCGTGCGGAGCAGCACTAGGCGCGAAAGTTCGCCCCGGCTCAACACGGCATCATTCAGCGCGAGCATCTTGGCGGTTTGTTTGTCGCGTAACTTCACTCGCGCCTCCAGGAGGGCTCGCTGACTAAAGTTGATCCGATCTTTTGCGATGCATTCCACCGCCTCGCGATAGGTAAAAGAACTCGCGCAGGTCAGGAAACCGAGTGAGCCCACGTTGATACCAAAGATCGGCCTAATGACTTCGCCGAGTTGCCCGACCACGTGGAGAATTGTTCCATCGCCGCCGGCTACTACCAGTATATCTGTGCTCGAGCCTAATTCTGCTATAGAATGACCGGAATTCTTTCCGGCCACCGCTGCTGTTTCTTTTTCCAGCAAGATCGGCACCGAAAAACGAGAAAACTCTGCGATAATACCGTTGATGAGATCGGCAACCCCCGCCTTGCCCGTGTGGGCGATTAACCCAATCGTTTTCGGAGACATGCGAAAAATTCTTGGTTGCCGTCCATGCCTTTGACAGCGGATGGAACGGTCCCGGTCACCACATGACCGAGATTGGTCACGAACGCAACGATCTTCTCTTGCGCTTTCTGGTGCAGATCCGGGTCGCGAACGATTCCACGGCTCCCGACATCCGCACGTTGCAATTCAAACTGCGGCTTGATTAGCGCGAGGATCACACCATTCGCGCTTAGCAATTGAAAAGCGCTCGGCAAGATCAATGTCAACGAAATAAACGAAACATCGATCACGCAAAGATCGACAAGCTCTGGAATGTGTTCACGTGAAAGAAAGCGCGCGTTGACTTTCTCGAGCACGATCACCCGCGGATCGTTGCGGAGTTTCCAATCCAGCTGGCCATAACCGACGTCCACCGCGTAAACCTTTGCAGCGCCATGCTGCAATAAACAATCGGTAAAACCGCCAGTCGATGCGCCGATATCCAGCGCAATCTTTCCGTGAACATGTACGTTGAAATGATCGAGAGCGCTTTCCAGCTTCAGCGCTCCGCGTCCGACGTATCTTCGCACCGGCTTTAACGCGATGGCCGCATCTGGCTCAAGAAGTTGCGACGGTTTCATAGCAATCCGGCTGCCTATGCTCACGTCGCCTGCCATCACCGCGCGTCGCGCCTGTTCCCGGCTCGCAAACAGGCCCTTCTCAACCAGAAGTTGATCAAGCCGTAACCTTTTCGACATTTGTATTCTTCGCCGCTCTGCGACTCCAGACGGCAATGATTGAGGCACGAAGCGCCTCCACCGTGTGAGTTAACTGGGCATTTGTAATACACAATGGCGGCATCAGGACGACGACATTTCGGATCGGTCGCGTGAGGAGTCCGTGGCTCCGCGCTTGGACACAGACATTCGCGGCAAAGCTCGGCAGTCCCGTTTCTTTAGACTCGTCCAGCTCCATTCCCGCAATAAAGCCGCATTGCCGCACTTCAACGACCCCAGGGAGGTCTCCCAGTCCAGCGAGCGCCACCTTCAGATGTTGAATTTTCGGCTGCAACGCTTCCAAGACCCTCTCGTTTTCAAAAACTTCCAGGCTCGCCTTGGCCGCGGCACAGCCCAGCGCATTTCCGGTGTAGCTGTGGCCGTAGGCCAGTCCTTTCCCCTCGGCAATCGACCCGTCAAAAGCAACAAATATTTTTTCTGTTATCAAAGTAATAGCGAGCGGAAGATAGCCGCCACTCAAGCCTTTACCTAGAACCATCATATCTGGCATCACGCCTTCGTGTTCACTCGCAAACATTCGGCCGGTTCGTCCAAAACCGGTCATGACTTCATCAACTATCAACAATTTGCCGGTTCGGTCGCACCATTTTCTAACCGCCCGCAAAGTTCCCGGCGGCCAAAGACGCATTCCGCCGGCACCCTGTATCAATGGCTCAACCACTACTGCCGCAATGCTTGCCACCTCGCTAGACGAAAGAGCGTCCAGAGCAGTCACGTCTTGGATCTGAGTCGCGGGAAAATTCCAATGGGCCGAGCCGATTCGGAACATGGAGAGCGCACCCAAACTCGCTGCCCCTGCAGTATCGCCATGATAACCACTCTGGAAGGCGATGAATTGATATCTTTGAGAACCTTGCAACTGCCAATACTGACCGGCGATTCTCAGAGCGACCTCGACGCCCGTTGAACCATCATCAGAATAGAAGACCCTGTTCAAGGAATTCTTAGGAAAGAAATCAATAATTGCGCGCGCGAGTTCGATCGCCGCCGGATTCGTAACACCCAGAAATGAAGTGTGCGCCATTCGATCAAGCTGCCGGCGAATGGCTGCATTGATGTGCGGATGATTGTGGCCGTGGATATTCGTCCAGATCGACGAATTGCCATCGATATATTCGCGGCCACGGCTATCTCTCAAAATTGCTCCGCGTCCTTCGACCAAAAGAAGCGGCTCATGTTCCGGGGCACACCATTCCCGCATATTGGTGAATGGATGCCAAACAAAGCGCTTGTCGGCGTCAATCAACTCTTCTGTATTCCACTCAGTCATTCGTTCTTCAGTAGCGCATGCGTGTCGTTTGCGGTCTTCGTCTGCGCAAGCCAGAGGCTCGCGTTACAACTATCACCTATGGCCGCTTTGCTCATCGATGAGCTTTTCAATCGAGGCAACATCCTCGGCCGAGGCGCGCCGCCGCTTGTATTTTCGTGCAAGAATTTCTTTTAACGTCAGTAAATCGTTCAGCAGTGGGCAGTCGTAGTATGTCCAATCTCCATCGCCGGCAGGTTTAGATTGAAACCGCCACTTGCCACCGAATTTCGTAGCGCGCACTTCGCGCTTAGCTCCATCTTGATCCGTCTCCGTCCATATGTGTTGACTCGGCATCCGTATGAAACCTTACACTACCCCGCGTGAAAGACGCAGCTAGATTAGCAGCCTATTTCGCGGTAACTATTTTCTTTGGCGCGCTTCTGGCTCCGCCGCTCTTTTGGGGATCCCACTCCCTCGCGGCACATGGTTTGTTACCGTTCCTCGCAAAATACAATTTCGAAACATTCTTTCACCGGGCGCTATTGATTGCTGCCGCGGCCTTGCTCTGGCCGTTCTTATACGTCAGCGGGGTGAGAAGCATGGCTGATTTAGGCTTGCTGCCGAACCCGCGTTGGACTCGCGATGCTTTAGCTGGTGTGCTTTTCTCTGCAATTCCCCTCCTCTGCTGCGGCGTTTTGCTAATCGAGTTTAACATTTACTCAATTCGGCATACCTTCACTTTGACCCCGTTAGGCAAGACGCTTGCCGCCTCTGTAGCTGTTCCATTCATCGAAGAAACGCTTTTTCGAGGGATCGTTCTCGGCCTTTTGCTAAGGACTCGTCGCCAGTACCTGTCGATCTTTGCAACCTCAGCGATCTTCTCGGTAGTTCATTTTCTCAAGGCAGCGAGCCAAAAATCGACAATTGTCACTTGGACTTCAGGCTTCAATTCGATTGCCAATTCATTTGAGCAATTTGGAGATCTCACCCTAGTGGGCGCCGGGTTCACCACGTTATTTCTTATCGGCTGGATTCTGGCCGATTCACGTGTGCTTACGCGCTCGCTATGGTTGTCTATTGGCCTGCATGCTGGCTGGATTCTTGCAAGCGGCATCTTTACCAGAGTGGCCCGTCAAAAAATGCTTGTTTTTCCCTGGCTAGGAAAGAATCTGCTCGTAGGCATTGTGCCCCTTGTCGTAGCCGGTTTTACGTGGCTGATAATGCGAATCTGGCTAAAATATGATCGCGCTCACCAAGTTTAATGGATTAGATGCGCTCGTATCGCTTCTCTATCCGCCGGTTTGCACGATCTGCGGAGCAAATATTCGTACTGGTGAATATCTCTGCGACGAGTGCGAAAGAAAAGCCGTCCGCATCGTCGCGCCGTTTTGCCAGAAATGCACCGAGCCATTCGAAGGCGCCATCACCAGTACGTTTACTTGCGCCAACTGTGCTCATCGAGCTATCCATTTCGACGCAGCGGTGGCGGCATATCGCGGCCGCGGGATTGT
>QHNV01000030.1 GCA_003218535.1 Verrucomicrobiota bacterium | reverse complement strand
CACGACCACACAAACTGCGCTGGATCGCGCCGAGCGGATGGAAAATCTGCGCAACGCCTTTCGTTTACGAAAAACCGCGAACGTGCGAAATTTGCGTGTGTTGTTGATCGATGACGTGCTGACGACTGGCTCCACGTTGAGTGAGTGCTCGCGCGTTTTGAAACGCGCTGGTGCAATCTCTGTTCACGCCGCGATGGCGGCACGCGCGTAGATCCCATGCCTATTTTCAAAAAACCAGCAATCAAGGCAGACAGTGGAAAGAAGCGCGAGATGCCTCGTG
>QHNV01000029.1 GCA_003218535.1 Verrucomicrobiota bacterium | reverse complement strand
GTGGAGACACAATCCGCACAAATGGGCTGCGCATTTTTGCTCGTGGCAGGCGTGTGGCTCGGCTTCGCTTCGCCGTTGTTCATCATCATCGTCGCCGCGCTCAACGGAGTCGCCATGGGTTTCGACATGCCAGCGCGCCAGGCCTTCACGGTGGAAATGACCAGCCGCGAAGACTTACTAAACGCGATTTCACTCAACAGCTCGATCGTAAACGGCGCGCGTGTCATCGGCCCTTCGGTGGCGGGATTGATGATTGGCGCGGTGGGCGTGGCGATGTGTTTTCTTCTTAACGGGCTCAGTTTCATCGCGGTGATCGCCGGTTTGTTACTGATGCGTGTACCGTCGTTCGAACGGAAGATCGATATCGTTTCCGCGGGCGAGCACGCATGGAACGGAATCGTCTACTCCATGAGACACCAGCGTGTTCGCACCATTTTGTTTTTGTTCCTCGCCATCGGAATCTTCGGCTGGTCGTATACGGTGCTCATGCCCGCGTTTGCGCGCGACGTCCTGGGGCGAGGCGCCAACGGCTATGGCGTGCTGATGTCTGCAAGTGGCACCGGGGCGTTTATCGGCGCCCTATTCGTGGCGACCTACGGTCATCTGTTTGTGCCACGCAGACTGGCACTGGGCGGAGTCTGGTTGTTCGCGGCGAGCCTGTTCGCGCTGGCGCTGACGCACAATTTCTATCTCGCGCTGGCATTTCTCGTCACGGCCGGTTTCGGCATGTTGTTGTTCTTCTCAACTTCAAACACCGTGCTGCAAACGATCGTGCCAGATGAGATGCGTGGCCGAGTCATGGGAGTGTGGTCGCTCGTGTTCGGCGCCATGATCCCACTTGGCAGTTTAGAAGCCGGCGCCGTCGCGCATTGGTTGGGCACACCGCTCGCGCTCGCCTTTGGCGCGATTATTTGCGCAGTCTCAGCGCTCGTGACGCTAATAGTGATCCACCGGCGCGAGGCGAGAATTTCAACATGATCTCAATCGCATTTGTGGCACCGAGTTGCCGATCTGCTGCGATCAGCGATTCATGATATGCAACGCGCGTTTCTCGACGTTCAGCGCAGCTTCTCTGACTGCTTCGCTCAGGGTGGGATGCGAGTGGCAGGTGCGACCGATGTCTTCGGAGCTGCCACCGAATTCAATTACTGAAACGGCTTCGGCGATTAATTCCGATGCGGCGTGGTGCAAAATGTGAGCGCCAAGAATGCGATCGGTTTTGGCGTCGGCAACAAACTTGACCATTCCTTCTAGGTCATCGCTGCAAAGCGCGCGGCTGTTGGCACGGAACGGAAATTTGCCGATTCGAAGGTCGATCTTTTTTTCCTTCGCCTGATCTTCAGTGAGGCCGACGCCGGCCAACTCGGGATTTGTATAAATGATGCCGGCAACGGCGTCGTAGTTTACGTGGCCGGCATTGCCTGCGATGATTTCTATGCAGGCCATCCCTTCGTCTTCCGCTTTGTGCGCCAGCATCGGACCGGCGATCACATCGCCAATGGCATAAATGCCTTTGACGTTCGTGCGGAAATGTTTGTCCACTTTGATGCGCTTTTTTTCGTCGAACTCAACACCGATTTTTTCCGCACCCAAGCATTCTGAGAATGGGCGGCGTCCAACTGAAACGAGGACCTTGTCTGCATCGAACTTCAATTCCTGGCCGTCTTTAGTCGCCGTCACGGTCGCGCGACTGTTGTCGAGCTTGACCGCGCTAACTTTTGTTTCGAGATGGAACGTCATTCCTTGACCAGTAAGTAAACGCTGAAGCAGGTTCGATAGTTCAAGATCGAACCCGAGTGCGATGCGCGGGAGGAATTCCAACATCGTCACTTCCGAGCCTAACCGGTTCCAAATCGAGCCTAGCTCAAGCCCCACAGCACCCGCGCCGATGACAACGAGCTTATGCGGAGCTTCGGTGAATTCCAGCGCTTCAGTGCTGCTAACAATTGTTTTGCCATCAAACTTCGCGAAGGGCAGTTCCGTCGGTGCGCTGCCGGTAGCGATGACAATATTTTCCGTTTCGATCTCCTGCGTGTCCCCATCCGAGGATTTAATCGAAACTTTTCCAGGCGCCGTGATGGTGCCTCGGCCTTCGATGGTGGTGACCTTGTTCGTCTTCATCAGCGTGCGGACCCCGCTGTTGAACGTCTTCACAACCTTGTCCTTGCGCTGTTGCATCTTCGCCAGATCAACATGAGCGCCGTCGATCACAATGCCGTGCTTGGCTGCCTCTTTTTTGACGAACATGAAATGATCGCTCGAAGTGAGAAGTGCTTTGCTTGGGATACAGCCTACGTTCAGACAAGTGCCACCCAGTTCCTTGTCTTTTTCGACAAGGGCGGTCTTCAACCCGAGTTGGCCTGCTCGGATCGCAGCAATGTAGCCGCCCGGCCCCGAGCCAATGATAACAACATCAAATTTTTCCATATTGTTTCAAACACGTGAGCAATCGCCGAAAAACTCGCAGAAGCAACTGCCGCTTCGCCATCAGCAGCGCCTTCGGCGATCCCAAAGAACGCGTTCCATCAGTCTCCTTGCTTCCCAGCAATAAACGGAATCACGGACTTCTAAGAACTTGGCTCTACACAGATCTCCTCCTCCGAAAGAATGCCATTATCCGTGCTGAGGACTCCATACTGTATTTGTGGATTGTAATCGCGAATGTAACCCACAAACTCGTTTGTATTAAGCTTACCCAAGTAAAACACGCGATTAATAAGTGGACTTATCGTTGAAGAACGCGCAACGCCGCGAATTATCCCACTAGCATCCACCATCACCAACGTTTCCGGAATGAGACCGCTTCCTTTCCAGGCGTGACCGATAACCCGCGCTGCTGGCGCGCCATTATCACATTGAACCAAAGCGGCAACGGTGCACTCACCTTTCAGTCCTTCAGGCTTACGCCGTCGCCCAAATACATTTGCTTGGTTAAGCCCGATCCAATCCTGAAACCCCGCCGCAAACATGTCCAATCGGCGGAGTCGCATTTGCTCGACCGCCTGATAAAACTCCACCGGCCAGCCCTTAAAAAACAAAGTTCCAATTTGTTGCTCATCCAGTTGGACTCTATTGATGAGGCCTATCGCGTCGTACTCGGCCGCAGTCCTCACCCGTCTCTGATAGAGCGCATTTTTACGGTGCGCGGGAAAGACCATAAGAGGTAATGCGAGAACAACTATATAAACTATCCATCGTAGCCTCGGTTTGGCGTCGACCCTGGCGATGCCGACCAGACACAAACCCGTCCAGAATAAAGCGCTCCAAAAAAAATAACGGGGAAGGGCGGCTGCAGAGATTGATTTACTGCCCGAACGCCCAGCTAGAACGAGAAGGAGTGCCAAAATATTAAATAGAACAAGAGCTAATCCCGTGAATTCGAGACTGCTTTTCTCTATATCGCGCCGGATAATCCGTGGTACTACTGCGGCCGCGAGCAAGGCCAATCCAATCACACCTGTGAATGTGGCCAAGCTTGGGTACGCAACGAGATAAACATAAGGTTCTTTTGGCCACCAGGCGAACACGGCATTCGACACCGGGTTCCCTACCAGGCGGAATAGCCATAGAAAGGCGACACGAGCGGTGGGCGTAGTCGGCAGAGAATCTGGTATGGAGAACGCCTCCGGCAGCAGAACGTATACAACAGCCGTGCCTACCCCTGCCGCAATGAGCAATCCAATGCAATATCTCGGCAACCGTAAACACCATCCGAGAAACAGGAGTGTTGGCCAAATCGCCACACCCGCCCCGAAACTAAAGGATGCGACCAGTCCAGCGAATATCACGATCAGCATAGGCTGCAAAAGCCCAGTCCCGCTCGCGGACATTTTTGGCAGGAAGAGAAAGGCAAGTGCTCCTCCTGCCATTACCAAAGAGTTTTCACAGTTAAAGCCGCCCGAAGCAGTGATAACAGATCGACCCATCCAAAAATTGCCGACGATCATGACAAGCGTCGACATACTCTTTGCGGTAAGACTCACCGTTTTATCACGCCAAATAGGAATCAACAGCAGCGACGCTGTGATAAAAAGCAGCGCCAGCCCGACAAAAAAGAGAGGCTCCTGGTCCCCATGGAAAAAGTGAAGGTCAGCCAGCCGCAAAAGCGTTGGGAAAAACAGGGAGTGATTGTAGTATTTAAGCACGGCGCTCTCGAGCCATGAATGATTAAAGTAAACTTCGTAAATCAGCCAGAAATCTTGGTGCGTTACCGTCCACCGCCCCAAGTAGAGATAGACGATGCCGGTGACAAGAAAGACCAAGACTGCGACGGCTGCGAATACCTGAAGGACCCGTTCAGCCGCCATGGAACGCCTATGCGACTCTCTACGAGAATGCATAATTCCCTTCTTAAATCTTTACCGGCAGACACCGACAGCCTGGCTTCTGGCAACGGCGAACAAATCCACGCCAAATGGCAGAGAAACCTTTTTTAACAAGCCCAGTTCAAGCGCCATGATTTTCGGAAAGAGGCGATCGGTGAACTCAAATGAGGTTCCTACACCGGAAAAATCCCGGCCCGTTTTCGACCAGTTCAAGGTGCGAGCCAAAACCGCCAC
>QHNV01000112.1 GCA_003218535.1 Verrucomicrobiota bacterium | reverse complement strand
AAGACACTCATCACCGTGCCGGCGTCGCGGCCGATGGAGATGCTTCATCTCCGGGCGCAGCGGTTTCAAAAACCGATCTGTAGGGCGTTTGATTCGTTCGCTCCCGCTCTCTTACCCCGATGGGCTTCCCGTCTGTGTCGCTCGCATCCCTGCGGCTTCGCTCTGTGAAACGCCAAGCGACGTGTCCCAGGCAGGCGTTCGCCGAGGCGAACGCCCTACGATTGGGCGAAAAGGAATTTTGAAACTTGTAGTAGAAAACGCAATATGATGCGAGTCATTCGCTGGGTCGGTGAGCTGCTCCTCCTCCTCACCGCCATCATTGCCGCCGCCTGGGCATTTGGTGCAGTATGGTTTGACGCTCCATTCGGCAATGCAAACGAAGTCGTGGCTGGACTCCTGGCGATAGCATCCGCAATTGCCCTGGTATTCGTTAGGCCATTCTGGCGCAAAGTAGGCGCCGTTACTCTGCTTTTTGCTGGCGTGCTCATTTGGTGGCTGACCCTTTCTCCGACCAACGATAGCGACTGGCAGGCGGACGTTGCCCAGAAAGGGTGGGCCGACATTCAAGGCGACGAAGTAACGTTGCACAACGTCCGCAACTGCGACTACCGGACCGAGACCGACTACACCCCGCGTTGGGAGACGCGCACCGTGCGTCTCTCGCAGATCACTGGTATCGATCTCGCCATCGATTACTGGGGTTCGCCATGGATTGCGCATCCCATCGTCAGTTTCCAGTTTGCAGACGCCCCGCCGCTTTGCTTTTCGATTGAGACACGGAAGACCGTCGGCCAGACTTATTCCACTATCGGCGGGCTCTACCGGCAGTTTGAACTCATTTATATCGTGGCCGATGAGCGCGACGTGATCCGCGTGCGCACGAACTATCGCAAGGAGGACATCTATCTTTACCGCACGACCATCTCGCCAGCGCACGCGCGCGAACGTTTCCTTGAATACATCCATTCGCTCAACGCTCTCCGGAACAAGCCGCGCTGGTATAACGCCATCACCACCAACTGCACTACGAGCATCCGCACCCAGCATCCACCCCATGAGCGGGTGCCGTGGGATTGGCGCATCCTGGTCAATGGCAAAGGCGATGAACTTTTGTATGAGCGCCACCTCATCGTCACCGCCGGGCTTCCCTTTGCCGAGCTAAAAACCCGAAGCCTGATCGACACCCGCGCCCGCGCCGCGAACGACTCTCCTGATTTCTCACAGCTGATCCGCGAAGGTCTGCCTCCTCTGCCTGAGGCAGGAGTCGCGCATTGAATAGCATTTTGCTTCAACCCGAGACTGGGCTATCAAAGTCTTGTCGGTGAACAAGCTTTCAGAAGCAAACAACGATGAACAAAGAGCAATTTTCTATCGCCTATTCGTGGCTGTGCTGGCCCGATAACTAATGATTATCACTGTTATCGCCGCAATTTTGTTCATGGCTCTCGTTGGCATCTCGTTATTAGGAGGGCGCCTGGCTCGGCTTCTTCCGGAGGAACAACTGAGCGCTGACTCCAAGGACGCGGTAAAGCTGGCCATGGGGTTGATCGCAACGATGACCGCCGTGCTACTGGGGCTGCTTATCACGTCAGCAAAAGGCACATATGACACCGCGCAAAGCGAAGTGATGCAGATGGCGGCGAAGGTCGCTTTGCTTGATCGTGTCCTCAGGCTTTACGGACCGGAGACAATGGACGCGCGACGCACAGTTCGCGACGCTGTCGCAGAGGGCGTGCGGCGCACGTGGCCAGCGAAGCCGAGAGGTCGCGTCCGATTAGATCCAAACGAACAGATGGGCGACGCCGTTTACGCCGCAATTCATGGTCTCTCACCACACGACGAGACACAACGGACTCTCAAGACAGAGGCCACAACCCTGATGTCACAGCTCGCCGAGCTGCGCTCGCTGCTGCAAGCCCAAGCCGTTCCGTCTGTTTCAAAGGCGCTGCTGATCGCGCTGGTCTCATGGCTGGTCATCATCTTCTTAGGCTTTAGCCTGGTGGTGCCGGCGAACACCACGAGCACCCTCGCTTTAATCGCAGGAGCGTTCTCGGTCGCCTGCGCGATGTTTTTGATTCTGGAACTGGACCACCCATTTGCCGGTGTACTCCGCATTCCCAGCGACCCGATGACAAACACCTTGGACCACCTCGCGAAATGAGGCGTGTTACCGCCAGCGTTGCACGGCCTACCGGCCGTGTCGTAGCGCGTAGCTTAGAACATCACTAATTGCGAGTCGTGTGCTCTGTTTTCCTAGCATTTCGGAACTTTTTGATTCGTGCCTGCTTATTACGCTGCTGTTACTTGCGGCTGGTAGGCTATCGGCCGTTGAACCGTCCTCCGATTCGTCAGCTATCGCGGCAGAGCAACTAAAACAGCTGAACGATCAGACTATCATCGGGACTCGCGTATTGCTGGACTCAGAGTGGGACCAATTCAAACACGGTGCGCAAAAGGGGACGTGGACCCTGGCGGGGTTGTGGGGATGGCCTGTTAGCGACTACCAAGACTGGGCTGTACGGTTCAAGTTGCCCCTTGTTTATCACCGCAGTGATGAACTATCAGGCCACGCCGACGTCGGCGGTCTCGGTGATATTGAGATTGGAACAGGCACAGCGTTTCGTCTGAACGACACGTGGCGCACCGGTGGTGGTATCGAGCTACACGCCGATACCGCTTCAAATCGCGCCCTTGCTGAAAACGTCTGGCGCTTAAAGCCGTTTTGGGGAATTGCGCACGACCTTACAGACTGGCTCACGCTGGGCTTCAGTGCGGAATACAACCATTCCATCGCTGAAGAACATAGCGTGACGCCGCAGCGTTTTCTTGACTTGTCACTACCGGCCACGGTGATCCTTCCGCGCGACTGGTCGATAGGTGCGAAATACAAAGCGACGATCGATTTTGAAAATGGCGACCGGTGGACTCATACCGTAAACGCAGGCATTGCCAAACGTCTCTTCAATATTCCGGTTATCTTGAGCGCTACCTTGGAAAAACCGCTTAGTGGCGGCGCAAAGCAGTTTCAGGCCAACTTCACAATAGTTTATTATTTCGAGCGATACCACCCGTCGAAATAACCCGAATTTGAGAGCAGGTCAGTGCTCCGGCCCCGAAGCTACATAGGCCTAAAGTCCAATATCGTCTCGAACGCCAGAGAGTAGAGTGAGACAGTTTCTTGATTACGATGCCACTCTCTCCCGCCAAAAAGGTTGACTCAGGCGGGGAGTAACCGAATCATCGTGCGAACTAGCTAACTACGGATTAACCACGATGAAGTCTTTACTCTCCTTATGTCTTGCGGTCGCTACGACCTTCTTCATTCTCGAGCGCGCCCTGGTTTGTGCGGAAATCTTTACCGAGGGCGTCCGGGTTTCTCCGGAAACTGTAACGTTAAAGCCCGGCGAATACGTTTGGGAGCCCGAACGCGCGCCCGAGGGACCGTTACTGATCGTGGCCAGCATTACCGACCAGGTAGCATATGTCTATCGTAACGGTATCCGCATCGCGCGGTCGAGTGTTAGCACGGGACGACCGGGCCATCCTAGCCCGACAGGCGTTTTCACGATTTTGGAAAAGGAGGTTCATCACACCTCGAGCATCTATAAGGGGGCGGAAATGCCTTATATGGAGCGGGTGACCTGGGGCGGGATCGCGCTGCACGCCGGCAATCTCCCGGGTTATCCTGACTCGCATGGCTGCGTCCGGTTGCCGCTGGAATTTTCCAAGCTGCTCTTTGGCGTCACGATGAAGGGTGCGACGGTGATTATTGCCGACACCCATTCCGCGCCGGCTGAAACGGTACATCCCGGACTATTCTTTACACAAGGTGGCGATGAGAGCGAGCCGATCGCCGCCGGTCAATTTGAATGGGACCCGGGCAAATCTCCCAGCGGTCCCGTGTCCCTGATTGTCAGCAGCGCGGATAAAACCGTCTACGTTTATCGCAACGGCGTGGAGATCGGTCGCGCGGGAATTCCGAATCCCCAAGTTGTTTCGCCCTTGAACGATCGCGTTTTCAGCGCGCTGAGCGGGCTGGATCCAGAGGGACATCTGCGTTGGGTGGAAGTAACCTCCGCAGGAAAAGATAGCTCCAGCCAGAGTCTCTTCTTGGCAGCGCAGAAGAGCGGGCTTCCCACTGAGTTCGCTGCTAAGGCAAAGGAAGTCATCACACCAGGGGCGACAATCATCTTCACTGACAAGCCTGTGGATCCGACGACGCAAAGTCCTACCGGCTTCCAGATTTTAGTTGCGCAAAAAGACAAACCATCCGGGACGAAAACCGAATGAAGCTCGTTGCAACCATTCCCAGGCGCCATGCTGGCACTTGGTAGTCCGCTCCCACAGTTACAGAGGAGGCGGCTGAGCATCAAGCACGGTAACTCATGGAGATGGAAATAAACCAAACAAACAGATTGATGAGGACATCATGAATACCACACTAACTGCCCTCTTTGTGTTTGGGTTCCTGATTGGAACCGTGCTTCTCGGCATGGGTCTTCGCCGCGTCCTTCCCGAGGATCACCTGAGCGCGGAGAGCAAGGATGTTGTGAAACTGGCGATGGGTCTCGTAGCAACCATGGCCGCCTTGGTCCTGGGGTTGCTGGTGAGTTCGGCAAAGGGCGCTTACGACACTGAGCGAAGCGAGGTCATCCAGATGGCCGCCA
>QHNV01000111.1 GCA_003218535.1 Verrucomicrobiota bacterium | reverse complement strand
GGTTTGAATGTTGCGAAAACTGTTCATGGCCGCCTGGCCAGGACGATCATGGAGCTTGGCGGCAACAATGCGCTGATCGTGGCGCCCAGCGCTAACATCGACATGGCCACACAATCGATCTTCTTCGGCGCCGTAGGCACAGCGGGACAACGTTGCACCTCCACAAGGCGTGTGATCATGCACGAGTCTGTCGCATCGAAAGTTCGCAATAAACTCCTTGCCGCTTACAAGAGTCTGCCAATTGGAAATCCACTCGATCAGAAAACGGTGATGGGGCCGCTCATCGACAAGAACGCTGTCGATCTGGTGCAACATTCGATTCAGCGCTTGAAAGATGAAGGAGGCGAAGTCCTCTACGGCGGGGAACGGCTCACCGTTCCCGGCGGCTGTTACATGAAACCGTGCTTGGCGAACGCAAAACCGGACTTTGAGATTGTGAAGCACGAAACATTTGGCCCGCTGCTTTATTTGATGACGTATCGCGATTTCGACGAAGCGATCGCGATCCACAACAACGTGCCGCAAGGATTGACCTCGTCGATTTTCACTAACGACGTGCGCGAAGCGGAGAAGTTTGTAAGCGCGGTCGGAAGCGATTGCGGTATCGCGAACGTGAACACTGGAACCAGCGGCGCGGAGATCGGCGGCGCCTTTGGCGGCGAGAAAAATACCGGCGGCGGTCGCGAGAGTGGAAGCGATTGCTGGAAGAGCTACATGCGCCGGCAAACGAACACCATCAACTTTTCCTCTGAGCTACCGCTTGCCCAGGGAATTCAGTTCGGCGCGGGCGAGGGGAGTGGCACAGCGTAATCTGGGGAGCGCGCGCGCGTCTTGCGTGTTGGCGATGGTGTCTCGCCATCGCGGACTTCCTTGGGCCGTTCGGCGAGGGCGCCCGAACTGTGCACGCGGGACGCGTGCGCTCCCCAGACAAATCCGATTTAGGCGCGCGCCGTGGTCAACTCCAGAAGTTCGTCAACTTTTTTCGCGCTTTCGATGCTCATGATGAACCGCTGGAGTTTTTCGCATTGATCGTTGCCGATCACGTCGCTTCCGAGCGCGTTGAATTTCACTGCGATCTCGTCCTCGGTCATGGGATCCCGCGCGTCGCCTTTGGGAACATCGACGCGCGTGGAATATGACTTGTCGTCGTTGGTTGTAATCGTCACGCGGCTGGGCTGGAACTTTGGGAAGAGCGCTTCGAATTCTTCGCTGGCGACAACTTTCACCTTGTCCATGATCGGGATGAGCGACTGATCGCGGATACGTTCTTCTCCGAATTGCAGCGGCGTTACCATGCCGTCCACCAATCCGACAGCCATGCAATAGGGGAGCGAATGATCGGCGGTTTCTTTCGAGGTAGGCCGATACTTGTGGGGATCGCCCAGTATATCCGCCGCGCGAGCGATCACTTCCACTTTGATTTCTTTTACCTCATCGGCCTTGATATTGTTTTCCTTCACCGTTTTCATCATAGCTGTGAGCGGCGCGTGACTCAGCGCTTCGATGGGAAAACTCTTCATCCCGCAATCAAGGATGCGATAACGCGAGTTGGGCGAACTCGGGAGATCCTTCACCAAGGCTTCACCGTCGAAGCTCGCCGGTTGTCCTTTGTATTGCACGTGATGAAACACGGCGAATAAACCTTCTTTTCCATCGATAATGTGCTCCGGCCCGGAAAATCCTTCGCGCGCAAGCAGCGCGCTCTCGGCGCCTATGCGCCCCGCCCACGGATCAACAGTGTTTTTCATGTTGGTCAGCTTGCCGGCCGTCACCGCGCCGGGACAAAATGTTCGCGATGCGCTGATGCCAATGGCGGAGACCATTTGTTCCGGCGTGAGATTCAGCATGCGACCAACCGCCACCGGGGCGGCGAACGCGCTCAGCGTTGCATGATGCCAGCCGTATTCGCGCACGCCCGGACGCCCGATTTCGCAAAGACGCATTTCAATTTCGTAGGCGATGATCGTGGCAAGGATTAAATCTTTTCCGCTCAAACCTTCGCTTTCACACAACGCCAGTGGTGCGGCAATGAGATCGCTCGGATGGCATGGATCGGCTTTCCAATAAATGTCATTGTAATCCATGGCGCGGATCATGTGGCCATTGAGGAACGCCGCATCGACTGGGTTCGTCTTGAATCCGCAGACGAACGCGGTGGCTTTCCCATTGCCGCTGCTCATCGCGCGATAATGCTTTAGTAAAATTTTTGCGTCCTCCTGCTGACTCCCACCCAGCGCGCAGCCGATGGAATCGAACCAAAATAGTTTCGCTGCTTGAATTGCCTCGGGCGAAAGATGCTCGTACTTCAGCGAGCAAGCCGACTCGGCGATGACGTGGGACAGCAAACGCTTTGATTCGGTGGATTCTGACATGTCGATTTTGATTTTCCGTTCAGGACGGTGACGGCGACCTAGTAGATTTTCAAGCTCGTTCTCTAGTGTTCGCTAGTGTGTTTGAATGAAGGGAACCGACGCCGCGCGATTCGGTGTGCGACCGCTGCTCTGCGACAAGATCGACAGCGTTTTCCGGCAGAACAACGCCGCTCTCGCGGCCCGCCGAAACGCTCGCCCGCGTATGCGCCGTCGTCACATCAGGCTCTGTTTTTCAGGCGCCCCCGCAGGAACTTCAGCACAGCAGCTTCGCTCGAGCGAAGATCGACATTTTCTTGGTCATTCTCGGCCCGGCCCTTCAATCCATCGAGCGAAGTTCGATCGAGATAAGCTTCCAATACAGCGGGATGGACATAACATTTCCGGCAGATCGCCACGGTATTGCCGAGAATTTCTGCCACTGCGGCGATGGCAGTTCGCACATTGCTCCGGGCCTGCTTTTTCGTTTCAAATTCTTCCTGGGCATTGAGCGCCATTGCCGCGAGCACTGTGCCGGCCCAGGTGCGAAAATCTTTGGCGGTGAAATCTTCTCCTGTAATTTCGCGCAGGTAGTCGTTCACGTCCTGCGAAGTAACATCCTGAATCTCGCCTTCATCATTGACGTATTGGAACAATTGCTGACCAGGCAGGTCCTGGAGTTTGGAGACGATTCTGGCGATCCGGCGATTGGTTACATCGACTTCATGGTGCCGGCCGCTCTTGCCCCGGAAACGAAAACGCAGTTTCGCCCCTTTCACATTCGCATGTCGATCCTGCATCGTTGTTAGCCCAAACGATTTGTTTTCCCGCGCGTATTGCTGATTTCCGACGCGGATGAAGGTGCGTTCCAATAGTTGGACGACCGTAGCCAGCACTTTCTCGCGCGGCAATCCGGTCAATCTCAAATCCTTCTTCACCCGTCTCCGGATTTTTGGGAGCGCGCTGGCGAAGATTACGATGCGCTCAAACTTGTTTTCGTCGCGCACTTCACGCCAGCGATCATGATAGCGATATTGTTTTCGTCCGCGGGCATCACGGCCCGTCGTTTGAATATGCCCGCTCTGTGAAGGACAAATCCAGACCGCCTTCCAAGCCGGCGGGATCGCGAGGCGTTTGATCCGAATCAGCCGCTGTTCGTCCCGGATCGGGTGGCCTTCCGCGTCGAAGTACTCGAAATCGCCGCCCTTTTTCCGGCGGGTGTAACCTGGCCGATCATCGCTGACATAGCGCAAACCCGCTTCTTCGGCTGCCTCTCCGGGATCGGTCGGGATCTCGCGAGCGACACTTTTCTTCTCTCGCTCTCGAATTTTTCTGGCGACGGCGTCCACGGAAATGATTCGCAGATGGCTCGCCCTTTGGGGGCTTTCTGCGAGCAATCGTCTTTTCTAAAAGCACGAGGGACACACCGTGGCTCTCCCCACTACCACAGGATTTGAGCCGAACTAAGCGGATCAGACTGCTACCGCCTTCACCAACCTTTTCACGACAAGATACACAGGATAGCTGACTGCAATTCCTATCGCAGCATAGAGACTGTTTTGGGTGCTACTCACGACGAAGGCAATCAAGAGCAGGCCGGCCCCAAGCAACACGATTGCTGGAAGCATCGGATAGCCGTGGGCTCTGAACGGTCGCGGAAGGTCGGGCTCTCTCCAACGCAAAACAAATATCGTGCCGAACGCCGCTACGTCTACAAGGACAGTTAGGAAGGCCGTAAAAGCGAATAGCTTGTCGAAGCTGCCGACGCCCGCAAGCAGGATTGCAACCAAAGCAGTTACGAGCAAGGCCGTACTGGGTGTGCCTCCGGTATTTATCCTGACACCGGAATGGAAGAAGAGTCCGTCCCGACTAAGAGCGAACATCACTCGCGGCGTGAAAAGGAAGGCGGCGTTGATAATCCCAAGGAGGGAAATCAACATGATGCTAGTGACGATCTGGCTGCTATAGCCACCGAAGATGAGCTGAGCGGCATCTGCCGCTGCTAATTTTGAGCCTGCTAGCTTTGACATCGGCAGCGCATACAGCATGGCGAGGTTAATCAGCACGTAGATCGCCGTCACCAAAGCGACACCGGTAAACAGCGAGCGAGGGATGCTTTTCGCCGGATCGGTATTCTCCTCTGAAAAATAAACGGGCGCATGCCAGCCGGCGTAAGTGCCAAGAATGCTTTGCATCGACAAGGCGATGGCCACGAACAAAAGCTTCGGATCGGAAAAGAGCGCCGGCTTTGCGTTTGGAGCAGCGGCTAGCTTCGGGCTGAAAAGAAAGCAGGCAGCAATGATGACGAAGAAAGCAAGAACCTTGAACAAGCTCATGATTTCCTGAGCCCGACTACCTACGCGTAGGCCTAGCCAGTGAAACGCGGTAAAGAAGATCAACACGGCGATTGCCGCCGGAGTTATGACACCGGGATTATAAGAGAAGAGTCCCGCAGCATATTCGGTTAACGCAACCGCCAAATATGCCATCGAACTGGTGCGGAGGAGCCAATCGCTCCAGCCGACAAGAAACCCACCGAACTCACCGTAAGCCCGACGAGCGTAAACATAAGGTCCGCCGTCCAGCGGCAGCATTGTGCCGAGCTCAGCATAGGTATTTGCACCGGCGAAAGCATACAATCCGGAGACTATCCATGCGGCCATGATCAGTCCGCTGTGGCCGAGCTGGGCCGCGACGCTCCCTGGAATGCGCAGAATACCGATCCCGATTGTTCCGCCGATGCCGACCGCCACGCCAAAGGTCACTCCGAGAATGCGAAGCAGCCGTTCTTTGCCGAGCGAAGGCGAATTAACAAAAACTCGGTCCGTCTCCATGCGTTCGGCTTAGCGGATTCGGCGCCGCACAACAAGAGCG
>QHNV01000110.1 GCA_003218535.1 Verrucomicrobiota bacterium | reverse complement strand
TGGGCAAAGATTCCCCTGGCTAATGGGACTTTCCGGGTCGCCCTCGATCGAAATCAGCTTCCCATCTTTGTGATAAATCAGTTGTCCACAACCCACGCCGCAATATGGACAAATCGAGCGCGCCACTTTCGCTCCGTCGATACGAGCATGCATTGCACGGGTCTTATTGGACATCGACTCCAGCCCCGTACCGTCCTTGCGTTCACGAATTTGCCGCAGCAATGGCCATTTCGACAACAACTCAAGCATCCGCGTCATCTCAACAGATTTCGCTTGGGCTGACAATTCTAGTTTCAAGAATTTCATACCGCACTCAATTCAAGGATTGGAGCCCGATGGAGCGGAGTTCCTTTTGGTGTTCGACGATGGTCACTTCTCCGAACACGAGACAGTCCTGTTGTCGGACATTGCGGCGCATATCCCGCGCGAAATCATGGCGAGGAATTTTGGCGTTGAACCGAAAGCGCTCGCAGGCATTTTCAACGAAGAACTTTTTATTTTCCATGCGCCAGTTCCTGGACCGCTTGCTGAAGACCAAAAAACGGCAGCCGGAACTCTCGGCCGCTCTCCATGTGAATTTTCTTTCCGACCCGGCGAACAAAGTATCGCCAAGAAAACGAAAGGTGGCGAAGCCCGCGTCGTCGATTCAACGACCTTCAAAGTCTCCACGACCGTGGCCGCCGCGATTGTTACTGTGCATCCCGGCGGACTGCGTGAGATTCACTGGCACCAGAACGCGGACGAATGGCAATACTACATGAGCGGCAGCGCGCGGATGACAGTCGTCGGCACTGGCGAGCGCGCGCGCACGATGGATTTTCAAGCCGGGGACGTCGGTTACATCGAGAAAACACTTCCTCATTACATCCAGAACATGGGAGACGACGACTTACGGTTTCTCGAACTGTTCAGGTCAAGCCGTTTCGAAGACCTCTCGCTCTCCGAATGGCTGGCTCACACGCCGCCTGAATTGGTGATGGCCCACCTTAACATTGAAAGCTACCTACGAGAGGGTCCCGCGAGAAAAACCGGTCGTGCTGCCACGATGATCGGCAACGATATCCAGTGAGAACTTAATGGCCAAGCGGCACCCAACCGCGGGTAGAATAATCGCTAAGGGTGAGCGAGATCAGGATCAGTAGCCACATCACGCCGGCGACTGCGGCCAAATGCAAAAGCCGGCTGCTTCCCTTGATGTGCATAAAGAACAGCGCGATCACGATCGCCTTGGTAACCGAGACGCCCAGGGCCAAAATCAAATTAAACGGCCCAAGATCGATATACGCAATCGACCACGTCACCGCCAACAGTGCGAGCAGAGCGATGCACGTCCAAATGTAAGTTTTCGGATTGACGATGTTTTCGCTCATTGTCCGCTCCGATTCGATATCTTGATCGGCCCGCAACTTCTATTACAAATTCGCGTCTCAGCGTCGAAATAGTTTGCCCGTTCTTATGTCACTCCCCCACTGATGAGCGCGTCGGCTCAATTACGCGGCTGAGCAAGTTTGCTGCGACGGGCACTGTAGAGGAAATAAATGAACATACCAATGACGAACCAGATGATAAGCCGTTCCCAAGTTCGCCACGGCAGCGAGATCATCAGGTAAAGCGCCGATAGCGCGCCCAGAGGGGCGACCACCCACACCGCTGGCGTTTTGAATGTGCGGGGTAGCTCCGGCTCCCGTAAGCGCAGCACAAGTACGCCAATTGAGACGATGACAAATGCCAACAGCGTGCCGATGGAAACCAGGCTGCCCGCTTCGCGCACGGTGAACAGCGCTGCGAAGACGGCAACCACAATGCCGGTCAGAATTGTCGTGATCCACGGGGTGCGGAACTTTGGATGAACTTTGCTCACAAAGGGCGGAAGCAAACCGTCATCGGCCATTGTCCAAAAAATCCGCGACTGGCCCAGCAGCATCACGAGAATGACCGAACTGAGGCCCGCGATTGCACCCAGCTTGATGAGCGCGGCCATCCAACCGAGTCCCGCGTGATCAGCGGCCACGGCAATCGGGTCCGGTACATCCAGTTGCAGGTAAGGCACGATGCCGGTGGCCACCGCTGACACCGCGATGTAGAGCACCGTGCAGATCAACAGCGAGCCGATAATGCCAATCGGCATGTCGCGTTGCGGATTTTTTGCCTCCTGCGCTGCTGTGCTGACTGCGTCGAAACCGATGTACGCGAAAAACACAATCCCAGCGCCCTGCATGACGCCGCTCCAGCCGAACTGGCCGCGCACGCCCGTGCTCGGCGGAATGAATGGATGCCAGTTGGCGGAATTCACTGCGTGAGCCGCGCCGAAGATGAACAGCAGCACGACCGCGACTTTCACAAACACAATTATGTTGTTCACCGTCGCCGATTCGCGAATACCGATCACCAGCAGCAGCGTGATGATGCCGATGATGATGACTGCTGGCAGATTAAAGATAGCCGTCACCTGTGTTCCATCTGCGAGTGTGATGAGCGTCCCGCGTGCCGCCGACAACTGCGCCGGGATATGAATCCCAATGTCATGAAAAAACGAGACGACATAGCCTGACCAACCAATTGAAACCGTGACCGCGCCGAGGGCATACTCTAGGATCAAGTCCCAGCCGATGATCCACGCGAACAACTCGCCTAGCGTCGCATAGCCGTAGGTGTAAGCGCTGCCGGCCATCGGCACCAGCGATGCGAACTCGCTGTAGCAAAGCGCCGCAAAAATCGAGGCCACACCCGACAGCACAAACGATAAAACCACCGCAGGCCCCGCGTTCTGCGCCGCAACGGTGCCGGTCAGTACGAAAATGCCCGTGCCGATGATCGCGCCGATGCCGAGCGTCGTCAGGTTGGTCGCCCCAAGCGCGCGTTTTAGGCGATGATCCGTCAGCGCTTCAGCTTGAAGCTGGGTAACCGTTTTTCGTCGAAGTAGATTCATTTAAGTGAAATCATTTTGCGCTGTGCTAATCGGGATGGCCTTGTCAAGTCAAGCCGCCGGTGATTTTGTTCCGAAGAATTTCCAGAGAAAATAAATCGGCACGCCGCTCAATACGATGACCAGACCTGGCCACGTTGTTTGTGCTCTGTAAGCGAGCAGGACAAGCATGATCGCCGTGGCTCCCACGATGTAGAGAACGGGTAGAATCGGGTAACCCAGGGCTCGGTACGGCCGTTCCGCATCTGGCCGCTTTCGACGGAGCACGAAGAGCCCAGCAATAGTCAAAACATAGAAAATCAGTGCGGCAAAAATAATGTAATCCAGCAGGTTGCTGTAAAGATTACCGTATGTGACCGCGCCGCTGGCTGAAACGTTTCGCGTACGCGGCAGCACGAGCAACGCAGTCCAGATTCCCTGCAGCACGAGCGCGATGGCCGGCACATGTTTCGAATTCAGCCGCGCCGTCGCTTTAAAGAACAAACCATCCTGCGCCATCGCGTAATACACGCGCGCGCCGGCAAGGATCAGTCCGTTACAACAGCCGAACGTAGAGATCATGATAGCCACCGCCATAATCCCAGCGCCCGCGCCGCCAAACATCACTTCCATGGCCGCTGTGCCGACGCGATCGTCTGGAGCGTGCTGGATTTTGTCCAACGGCAGCACGCAGAGATACGCAACGTTGGCGAGCAGATACAATGTAATGACCAATCCGGTGCCGAACAAAAGCGAGAGCGGAATATTTCGCCGCGGCTCCCGCACCTCACCCGCGGTAAACGTGATGTTGTTCCAGGCATCCGCGGAAAACAGCGAGCCCACTTGTCCAACACAAATTGCGATCAACAGCCCCAGCGCGCCGCCCATTGCCGAAACGGCGCCGACGAATGGCAGATCAGATGTGATCGGAGAAGCCGCGGTCGGCGTCCAGAAATTCGTGAAGTTGGCGTGGAGCGCGTCGGCGTTGCGCGCGACAAAAATCCCAAGCACAACCAACGCGATGAGGGAAAGCGTTTTTGCGGACGTGAACACGTTCTGGATGAGTTTGCCGAGTTGCAAGCCGCGCGTGTTTACGAACGTTAAGAGAACGATGATCACGATCGCTACGAGCTGCTGCGTAGAAAGGCTGATCGCGTAACGTTGTGAGAGTATGATCGGTGGAACAATCCATTGCGTCGGCGATACCGCGTCGGTGAACACGCCGAGAAATCGTGCGAAGGCCACCGCCACTGCGGCGATTGTTCCGGTCTGAATCACGAGGAATAACGTCCAGCCATAGAGAAATCCCCAGAGCGGACTGTAGGCTTCGCGCAGATACACATATTGGCCGCCGGCTTTCGGCATCATTGCGGCGAGCTCACCATAAGTGAGAGCGGCAACGATTGTGAGCACGCCAGTGACTACCCATACCACAAGGAGCCACCCGGCAGCGCCAACGAGTCGTGCGATATCTGCGGAGACAATGAAAATTCCCGAGCCGATCATTGAGCCCGCCACGAGCATGGTTGAATCGAGCAGGCCCAGTCCCCTCACGAATTTCCGTTCGGCAACGGGTGCTTCAGTGATTGCGGTTGCCATTTGAGTCCGTTGAATTTGGCGGAGAGTTAATCATCAGTCAGGCGGCTGACGCAACGTCAAAGATTTAATTGGCCCATTTTCTTTTCAAAGCCGTCGAAGCGCGAAAGCGCTTTCGCGTTTTGTGAACCATGTTAATCTCCGCCCCGTGATGTGGTCGGATTCCCTCTCCTGGGCGCGGAAGTTTGCGTGGATCATGTGCGTGGGCGCGGCGCTGGTCGCCGAACTGCCTGCTGCCCAGCAGCAGACTGCCACCCCGCGAACAACTCTGCATTTTGAAGCGCTGCCTTTGATGCGCTCACGGCAAAACCATTTGCTCGTGCGCGCGTACATCAATGGCAAACCAGCGTGGTTCGGAGTCGATACTGGCGCGCCGGTAAGCGCAATCGCGGTGCATCGTCGCGAATATTTTCGGCTCACGCCGATCGCGGCTAAATCTAACCTGCCGGCACAAGTTCAAATCAATGGTGCGTTCAGCAATGTGGCGATCGCGCATGAGTTCCGGCTCGGGGCATTGACGCTTGTGGACGAACCAATTGTCACCATCGACCTCAGAAACACCGGTCACGTCGCCCGATTGCGACACGAGCAGGAAATCGATGGAATCATTGGGGCGGATATTCTCTTCCCAACCAACGCGGTGCTGGATTGCGAACGGCAACTGCTGATTTTGAAGATTGATCCGGATAG
>QHNV01000109.1 GCA_003218535.1 Verrucomicrobiota bacterium | reverse complement strand
TCTTCTACAAAGCTCCGAATAATTCTCGCGGCATCGGCTAATGCATCCGGCGGGAAATCTTGTTTAGCATCGAGCCGGCGTAATGCTTCGCCGTAAATCAGAACCACGCGTTTCAAAACGCCATGCTCGCGCATCAAATCTTCCGGCGGACCAACCTCGATTTCTTTTTCCTCGCTTTGATTCTCGTTTTCCGCACCACGCAGTGGTCCACCTCCGATCAAAGTTGCTCCACCGAGAATGATTCCGCTCCTCAGAAAGACTCTGCGCTTAAGAATGCGCTCGTCTTGACGTCGATCTTTCACATTTTGATCCGCGTTTATTCAAGTTGTAGAATCGAATCTCATTCCGCTGCTGAGGGTATCACGGCAGCAAAATCGCGGCTATAATTCAGCGGCGCATGATATGAATAGAGAGAATCCGGCTCTGATGGCGGGCGAGCAGATAATCGACAAAGTCGCCAATGATTGAGTTTGGCTTGTTTCCCAATTTCGTTACGACCCGACAAATCAGAGTGCGGCTGCGACCGTGCCATTCCAGATTAATGGCGCCGTGCGCGGTTTCGCTATGGATTTTCGCCCAGCCGTGTGGACGCCCCGGGCGTTGGTGTTCCGTCGGACTCAAATCAAAGCGCCGAAGTTGAGGGTCGGTCATGATCTTTTCCCGCAGCGATCCACTCCCAATCGTGATGACTTGAATCACCGTTTGCATTCGCGCTTAGGTTGAACAGCAACCGCTTCCATTGCAATGCTGTTTAACCGGCAGGCGTCGGCCGCAGCTCGGAGTGCTCTTTTCGCGGCAAAAAATTGCAGCCGGATCTCGGCGTTTATGCGTTTAACGGTTGGAAACTACTAAACCGCGAAGGAGGTAATATATGCCTAATCAATCACTCAAAGAAAAAGTTGTAGTCGTGGGCGCCGGGGCGAAAAACCTCGGCGGACTCATTAGCAGAACGTTCGGTGCAGATGGCGCCTCAGTCGTTGTGCACTACCACGGCGACTCCGCGAAAGCGTCAGCTGATGAGACAGTGAAAGCAGTTAAAGCGGCTGGCGGTGATGCGTTCGCTATTCAGGGAGACCTGACGAAAGTCCCAGCAGTCGCGGAACTATTTGACGAGGCAGTGAAGCGTTTCGGTCGCGTGGACATCGCGATCAACACGGTCGGCAAAGTGCTCAAGAAGCCGATCGTTGAGACCACCGAAGAGGATTACGATTCGATGTTCGCCACAACTCTAAAGCGGCGTACTTCTTCATCCGGGAAGCGGCGAAGCACATGAAGGATAACGAAGGCGGCAAGATCATTACTATCGTGACCTCGCTGCTCGCGGCGTTCACCGGGCTCTATTCTACGTATGCGGGTTCCAAGTCGCCGCTGGAGCACTTCACGCGCGCCGCTGCCAAGGAGTTGGGGCCGCGCGGTATCTCAGTCAATAATGTCGCTCCAGGGCCAATGGATACGCCGTTTTTCTATCCTGTTGAATCATCCGAAGCGGTCGCCTACCACAAATCACAGAGCATGAACGGCAAACTAACCAATATCCAGGACATCGTCCCGATCGTGAAATTCCTGGCGAGTGACGGCTGGTGGATCACCGGACAAACGATCTTCGCCAACGGCGGTTACACAACGAGATAGGTGCAGAATCCTCGAGGCGTAACGCCTGCCTCATTCCCTGTTGAATGGTGTTGGTGTGGTAAACAGGGCGTGCCTACACGAGCGAACGAAACATGACGTAAACATCCACATATCCTTTTTGTGGATGTCGAAAAGCGCCGGGCAACGTGCCAACGATTTCGAAACCGAGCTTTTGCCAAAGCCGGATTGCGGATTCGTTTGTAGAGACAACGAAATTAAATTGCATCGCGCGGAAACCCAGCCGGTGCGCTTCGCTCAGACAATGCTCGGCCATTCTGCGTCCCACTCCCGAGCCCTGCGCATCTGATGCAACCATGAAAGCGGCATTAGCGACATGCGAGCCGGGACCCGGTTGATTTGGTCTTAAAATATATGTGGCAACAACGCGCCCATCTTTTTCTGCGACGTAAGTATGGGTATCGGGTCGAAACCAATAAGCCAGCGCATCTTCGCGCGACATCCTTGGATCGAATGCGTAAGTATCGCCCGCCGCGACAATCTCATGAAAAATATTCCAGATCGCGTCGCGGTCTGCTTCAGTTGCCGCGCGTATTTCCATCTTTCGCAATGGAGTTTAGGGCAACTGCAGCGGTTGCCGCAATTAGGCTAACAAAGCGCGAGCCACGCAGCGAGCGCTGCGGCCTTCTGCTCCGCACGCCACGGTCCTTCTGTAAATCGGCCAAAAGTTTGGATAAGATGTCGTAGTTGAGCGCTCGATTTTTTCAACTGCACAGCCGCTTTGGCATAAATATCGCCCTCGATTAGAACCTGTGTCCGAACGCGATGCGCGTGCAAAGCTTCTTCAAGCACAGATCGAAACAACTGGCCCTCGAACGCGTGCGCCCGGATGTGTGGATTTGTAATTGACGTAGGATCGATCTGGCTTCCCACCACGAGGTCAGCGCGCCAGATTTCGTATCCTTCTCGTCGATAGCCTACCAGGAGTGTCGCAATTGACTGTTGCGCGATGGATCGCACTACGTGCGCGCGTCGATTTATTTTTCTCAAGTCCGTTTCGAGTTTCCCCATCGCGGCATGATACGGCTGTCGTGTCTCAGGAACTCGCGGATCGCAGAGCTCGATCACCCGATTATCGCGCAGCCGAGGCGAATCAACCGGACCAGCAAGTAAGACAACCGTTGCCCAACCAGATTTTATTCGAAAACCGAGAGCCGCATTTTCGGATTTCACCTGGCTTGAAAAGTGACCGGCACGGTCAGGGCCCCTTCGCGGCCAGGGGCAGATTTCCATTGCCGCAAAGTATTGATCGTCGCTTGATCGAAGAATTTGTTGCCTGTCGATTGAATGGTCTGGACATTCGTCACGTTACCTTTCGCGTCGAAGGTCAGCCGAAATTGACCCGCGCCTGAGACGCCTGGCCGTGAAACTTCCGGCGGAAAGCTCGGCGCAGGTGCATAGACGAGTCGTGGTTTTCCCGTTGGCTTTGGCGACGGTGACGTTTCAGCGGTTCCCGGCCATTTAGGCACCGCCTTGGATGGAACTTGGGAGAGCAATTCTTTGATACTGCTCGATGCCCGAGCGGTGGCCTTTTCGCCGTTCGACACAATCATGCCTAGTGCTTGGCCACTGGCATCAACAACTGGTGATCCAAGTAAACCGGCGGAAACAGCCGGCGTGATCTCTAACTGGTCAGAGTCTTCTGCCGAAATTGTTGCTTCACGCGGTGCTCCCTCCGCTCCAGCTAGTCCGCTTCCCACTACTGCAACCCGCGCGCCAACTGGCAGATTCGCATTCGTATTCAGCGTCACAAACGGCACTCGTTTTACGTCAGCTTGAAGGATCGCTAGATCGAGCGGCTTCGAAGTGGCGAAAATTCCGCTGATATTGTAAATTTGGCCATCCGCTGTTTTGGCGACGGCGTTGATTCCATTTTCGATTGTGCGCGCGGTAGTGACTAATTTGGCATCGCTCGAAATGAAAAAGCCAGTTTGTGTCCGCAGCAACTTGCCCGACGGATCGAAAACGGTAATCCAAATCACGGCGGGACGAACAGTGTTTTCGAAGCTGGCTAAATCGAATGATGAACCCTGCTCGCTTTTTGATTGTAATGGCTGATTGGGTGAAGCCGATAAGGTTGGTTGCGTAACTGGAGCGCTGCGTCCAGACGGCGATGATTGCTGAGCGACGGACGATTCGCCCATCATTGCCAAAACAGCTACGCAAGCGATGTGTTGGCGATAGCGGCACATACTTGATCTGCCTCCCGGGAAAAGTTTGCCACTTTTTCCGAGTCGGAATCAAGACGACAAATTTCGTTGCCCCTGTCCTGCGACTATCGAAGGAAGTAAACGTCCGGCTTATCGCTCACTCCCGCTCTTTGCATTGCCTGGTGCAGATCATCCGAATTGGCGAACGCTTTCGCTTTCTCGAGATCTTCCACTGAAAAGAGCAGAATGACTTCATTTGGGTCGTCCATGTTGCGCAAGAGATGCGCCTCTTTCAGTCCCGCTTTTTGCCGCGCGGAAAGATGCTCATCGTACACCGGTTTCCATTTGCCAAAATCAGCGACTTTATGACGAATCAGCATGTGCATGATCGAATGCTCTCCCTTCCATGTCTATTTTATCGCCTCGGCAAAATGAGTCAACGCCGCTTAAAATATTGTACGGCTTTCTCGTGCTTTTTCGCCGCAGCTTTTGTCTTGAATGTGCCCAGATTGCTTCGTTTTCCCGTCTTGGGATTTTTCTTCCGGGAATACAGCCGATACTTGCCTGATTTGAGTTTCCTAATCACATTTCATCGAATATTCGCGGACCGACTGGACTCTGCGCGTCAAATTGTAGGGCAATCAACAAAAGCCGGGAAAACGAGTGAAGATTCCTTTAGGTGAGATTTTGTTACGGCAGCTGCCATGCGTCCGCATTGCAAACGCTGTTTTCGCAGAATCTCACTGCTTCGTCTTCCACCGCCTTAGACCACAGTAGTGATGATTCGGAGAACGTCGGCTGTCACACAGAGCTAAACTCGCAGCATTTATCAGTCGCTTGTTTGCATCCGAGCCCGGGCTCTGGTTTCTGCAAACCAGCACCGCGTCTTAAAACCACGTCGCATCCCGACGCTTTGCGCCCGTCGTGCAGCAAATACCAACGCCTTTTATACGACGTTTTGGGAAGCCTGCCTATGCCAAGCGCTGATGCATCCACGGAAAATCAGAGCGAAGAGAATCATTATTGAAAGGAATAGAAACTCCATCATTGGCAAAGTAAACCGCGGCTGAATTCCCGCGAGGAAACAATTCAAGAGCACCATGATCATCCCGAAAACCGTGAGAGTCGCCGCATACGCGATTACCTGCCCGCTTCCAGTTTGGAATTTGATATTGATTACGACGGCCACCAACAGGACGAGCGAGGCGATAACGCTCCATGCTCGAAGGGAAAGCGGGTTCCACCATTGAAAGAAGCACTGCTTCGCCGCCTCGGTAAGTTCGCTGTGCGGTTCGCGAAAGGTTTTCAACTGGGCTAATTGGGGCATGCCGCTACGGTGAGTGAAAAAATAATCCGTCGTGACAAAAAGATATTGCGCGACATCGGCTTCGCGCAGCTGGGTCGCATAAATAAAATCGTCCAGCGCGGCAGATCGGAGCGCCGCGCTCGGTGGGCAAAGAAGCGCGAGTGCCATCTC
>QHNV01000049.1 GCA_003218535.1 Verrucomicrobiota bacterium | reverse complement strand
GACGCTTGCGCGGGTGATAGGGTCTCAAAAGGGGTGTTATGGACGCGCCTTCTGTCTCTCAGGAACGAGTGACCGATTCTCCTAGTGCGATGGAGTGATGGCGACGATGCTGCGCTCGCGGAATTAGTGCCGCTCGTCTCAGCGCCAATCAGGTCGCGGCTGGACAAGAGGTTCCTTGGGATCGATGTCGGCTACTTAAATTCTGCGCCGCGTTGCAAAAGAAAATGCAGCGCGGCGCAATTACGTGAGTCTTATCGCGGAGGCCCGAAGGTGAGGAATTCTGGGCGGCCGGGGCTGGAGGCAAAGGTGCTTTGCACTCCGCCAGTGAACTTCAAGATAGGGCCGTTCGTAATTGCCTCGGCTACAAAGAGATTGCCGAAGCTGTCAAAGGCCAGGCCACGAGGTGTAGTTAGGCCGATCGCGAAGATGCTCTTCGCGCCCATTGGAGTGAAATAAACAATCGAGTCGGCTCCTGGATCGGTAAAGGTTTCAATGGAAACGTACAGATTGCCGCTGCTGCTATCAAAGGCCAGGCCTATAGGATATTCGCCCTCAGCAAACTCGCTTGGCCCGGCGAAAACGGTGCGGGTCCCATCCGGAGCGAATTTATAGATCGCGCGCTCTCCGCCAAAATTTATACCGCCCTCTGCTGCGTAGAGGTTGCCGGTGCTGTCAAAAGCCAGGCCCCAGCCTTGACCGGGAATCGAGCCGAAGACAATTCGGTCTCCATTTAGTGTGAACTTGAAGATAGTGCTGGCGCCTGTGGGACTTCTGTCATCGTTCGCCATGACATAGGCATTGCCCGCGATGTCTATCGCGAGGCCTTCAAAGAAAAAGTGAGCGGCGCTGCCAACGGTATTGACATGGTTACGCGGGTTAAATTTCAGCACTTTTCCAAGATCAATGTCGTCGGCATTGTGGGCTGTTGTCGCGAAAAGATTGCCGATGCTGTCAAAGGCCAAGCCTCGAGGGTTATCTAGCCCGGTAGCGTAAGTGCTCTGCGTCCCAGTCGGCGTGTACTCGAAGATTGCGTGATTTCCGCCGGGGACGTTAGCTGAGACGTAGAGGTTCTGTGCGTGAGCGGCGGTGACTAACGCGAAGATCGAGCCAAGACTGAGGAGTGGCAGGATTCGTATTTTTCTGAAGTGAGTTAGTGGATTCATGGTTGTTCCTTTCTTTTGCTTTCCCTCTTACAAAGGGATTTTGGAGCGCGCGCTGCATGCAATTTTAAATTTTTTCTCGCAAGTTGCGTTTCTTCTGCGCTCTTGATAGAACCTTATTAACGTGAAGACCCTCGCGGGAAACGCTTCTAGCCAGAGTGCTCTATTTCCTTCCACTCACTGGAGCGCGGTTCTCGCGGCGGGGAGAAGCCAGACCGATCCGGAGATTGCGCAGGCCGCACTGACCGAGCTTTGCCAAACCTATTGGGCGCCGCTTTACAGTTTCGTGCGCAGCCGCGGATACACCGTGCATGATGCGCAGGATCTCACGCAGAGCTTTTTCGCGTACTTGATCGAACATAAAATCTACGCCCGCGTCGATCGGCAGAAAGGCAAGTTCCGCTCATTTCTGCTCGCCTCGCTGAAAAATTTTCTCGCTGACGCTTCCGACCGCGAACGGACGCTCAAGCGCGGCGGCGGACAAAGTTTTCTGCCTCTGCATGAAGAGCAGGCCAAAGAGGCGGAGTCGCTTTTCCAAACTCACAGCGCCATGAGCAGCGAAGATTCGCTCTTTGATCGCACCTGGGCGGAGGCGTTAATCGCTGCCGGACTGGAACGGCTCTCGACAGATTACAAAGGTGAGGCCAAGAAGAAGCTCTTCAACGAATTGAGGATTTTTGTTGCCGGTGGCGCAGAACCACTGCCGAGTTACGCTGAGCTGGCAGTTCGGCTGGGCATGACGGAGTCAACACTACGCAGCCATGTCACCCGCCTGCGAGCGCGTTACCGCGAAGCGTTGCGCGCTGAGGTGCGCCAAACCGTAGAGACCGAAGCGGAGGTGGACGAAGAGTTGCACGACTTACTCCGTGTGCTAACGGAAGTTTAAGGGAGACGCGCCATGGCAACACCACTGGCATCTGGCGTTGTGGTCTGTTCGGTATGCGGCCAGCCGTTGAACGCGAAAGGCGACTGCCCGGCTTGTCTGCTTCGGACGGGCCTCGAGGAAACACTCGTCGAAACCAAACCGTCAGCGTTGGTCTTTGGCGACTTCGAGGTCGAGCAAGGCGCAGACGGCTCTTACTGGGAACTCGGTCACGGCGCCATGGGAGTGACCTATCTCGCCGTGGACAAAGTGTTGCGCCGCAGAGTGGCGTTGAAAGTGATCGACGTTCCAGCGGCCGCACGCGGCTCACAAGCTGTGCGCGAACGCTTTTTGCGTGAAGCCCGCGCCGCGGCAGCTCTCCGACATCCGAATGTGGCTGCGGTCTTCCAGTTCGGAACTTCCCCCGATAGCACTTACTGCTATTACGCGATGGAGCTAGTCGAGGGCGAAACCTTGGCGGCGCGCGTTCGGAGGGATGGTCCTCTTAAGGTGGAACTCGCTCTGGAAATTGCGATCCAAACTACGCGGGCATTGATGGCTGCGGCGGCCCAGAACTTGATCCATCGCGATCTGAAGCCGGGTAATATCATGCTAACGGCTGGTAACGCTGCGACGACGGAACTGGAAGTAAAAGTCATCGACTTCGGTCTGGCCAAGGCGATTGCCGATGCCGGAGGAGAGATGGATCTGACACATGGGGAATTTGTCGGCACACCGAGTTTCGCGAGCCCTGAGCAATTTGGAACTGGCCCGGTCGACGCGCGGTCGGATATCTATTCGCTAGGCGCCACGCTGTGGTTTGCGCTCACCGGATTGCCGCCACACTCCGGCAAAACGATCGAAGAAATTCGCGAGCGTCAAACCCGCGATGATCTGCCAATCGCGCAATTAGTTGCAAGGAAAGTTCCTGAACCGGTAGTAAAACTGCTGCGCTCCACGCTTGCCATCGATCCCAGCAAACGATCCGCATCGGCTCGCGAGTTGATGGAAGCCCTGGAATCCTGCCGCCGGAAGCTGGCTAATCGCATCGGCGTTTTCTACAAACTGGCCGCGTTGATCGCCGTCGTGGCTATTGTCGCGACAACGTTCTTCACGCTCCGAGTAAATCGTCAAAAAATAACGTCTGCCTCTGCGGGGAACATCGCGCCATCAGCAGCCGCACCGACGGCGTTGCCGAGAAAATCGATTGCGGTGCTTCCGTTTGAAAATCTGAGCGCCGATCCCGAAAACGCATTTTTCGCCGGAGGCGTGCAGGACGAAATCCTCACTGATCTTTCCAAGATTGCGGAGCTGAAAGTGATCAGCCGTACTTCGGTCATGCAGTATAAGAGCGGCATCGCGCGCAATCTCAAAGAGATCGCCCAGCAATTAGGTGTTAACAACGTGGTGGAAGGTAGTGTTAGTCGCGCCAGCAACAAGGTGCGGGTGTCGGTGCAACTAATTGATGCGCGCACTGACACACATCTTTGGGCTGAGCATTACGATCGCGATGTCGCAGACGTGTTTGCTGTTCAGACTGAGATTGCGGAGCAAATCGCTAATCAACTTCAGGCCAAGCTCTCTACCGCGGAAAAAGCTGCGATCGCCGAACGCCCGACCGCCGATCCAGTGGCCTATGCCTATTACACAAAGGCCAAGGAGATCGACATCTACAGCAATTGGGAGGGTGCAGAAAATGAAAAAGCCGCGAAGCAAAAAGTGGAACTGCTCGAAAAAGCCACGCAGCGCGATCCGAACTTCGCCTTGGCGTATTGCAAGCTCGCGAAAGCGCAGCTCGATCTTGAAAACTTCGAGTTAGCAAAGAAAGCTGCGGAGACTGCTTTGCGACTGCGTCCAGATTTGGCTGAGGGTCATTTAGCGCTCGCCCGGTATTACTGGCTCGCTCCTGACTCTATTCTTGGTGTTGACAGAGAGGCTGCCTACGCCCAGGCACGTGATGAGTTGGCGATCGTTCGCCGCATGTTGCCAAATAATGCCGAAGCCCTTCTGATCGACGCGACGATTGGCAGGCGCCAAAATCGCTGGGACGCTTCGCTGGCTAATCTCCAAAGGGCGAGCGAGCTGGATCCAAGCAATGGTGAGGTCGCATACCGTCTCGAGCAGATTTATTTTGAGATGCGCCGCTACTCCGAGTTGGAACAATTCATAAAGAAACAGGCTGCCAGCGGCGGACCCCGAACCGGTCCACTAGAGGACCCTTTCAATTGGCTACCTATGATGAAGCTGGCACAGGGTGATCCAGTCGCGGCTCAATCTCTTCTAGATCAAGTGCCGCCGGAGTATGATCCGGGCGGATGGATTTGGGACGTCAGATTCAAGGCAGCGCTTTACTTGCGAGATTACGACGTGGTGAATCGGGTGATTGCCGCGAATCCTGCAAACTCGGCGGAGACCAGCTCCAGCGAGACAGGTTCGGGTTGGGCTTATGGACAGGTCGCGCGTGCGCAGGGCGATCGGCAGAAGGCGCTAGCGGCGTTTGCAGCCGCACGCCAGAAAATGGAAGCCCAACAGGGCGACAAACCCAAGGATGCGGACTACTTCGCGGGCGTTGCAAAACTTGACGCTGGGCTTGGACGCAAAGAAGAGGCGATCCGCGAGGCGCGCCGCGCGGTCGAGCTCCAGCCGATTGCCAAGGACTCGCTCAACGGTCCAGCGTTGGCTGCCAATCTAGCGTTGGTTTACGCGTGGACCGGCGAGCACGACCGCGCGCTCGAGCAACTCGAAAAAGTCGCGACCCTTCCGGGAGTCTGGCATGATGCAGTCACATACGGCGATCTGCTTCTCAATCCGTGCTGGGATGATTTGCGCGGTGACAAGCGCTTCGACAAAATCGTTGCCGCAGCCAAAGCCGCCAGCAGATAGCTCCTTAGAACTTCTTGATCAGTCGAACATACCAGAATCGTCCCAGGTTATCATAGGCGAAGCCCGGATAGCCTATGGGGCTGCCAAATTCGAACCCAAACTCGTGCGGTGGGTCCTCACCAAATATATTGTTCACACCAACGGTGACCGTGGAGTTGTTCACGATCTTTTTCCAGCATGGTATGGCGTAGGCAGCTGTGGGCGCCGCTTCCTTCTCTTTGCCCATCACTTCCTTGCTATCCTTTGAGTACCCGGCCACCGGTGCCGTTTCCACCGGTGGCGTGAAGATCAGGCTGTAGGAGAGCTGCGCGTCCGTGAACCAGGTCGGATGCACGTAGTGCTGCCTGAACTTACCATCAAACTTCTTGGCAAAGATCTCTTCCCAGAATCCATCGAGCATATGCACGGTCGCGTTCAAGTCGAAGTTGTGCCACGTCCAGTCAAGTGTGGAGAGTCCCTTCCATTTGTACCAGGCATCGCCACCGATCCCAAAATCGCTGCCTCCCCACCAATCGCCGTTGGTACGCCCGGCCACTTGCCATGCCCTGTCTCCCTTGAACTGGAAGACGAACTGATCCAGATAAGTCGCCCGGGTTAGGGAAGTAAATGTTCCAAAACGAGTCTTGAGTTGGTACTCAAGGCCAAGGTCAACACCACGCGCGCTTTGGCGGCCACCGTTGACAAAGGGGAATACCACCTCTGATATGAAGTTTCCGGACGGGTCGAGATGAACCGCTTCTCCAGGCTGGAGTCTGCCGGCTAAAAAGTGTTCAATGACGCTCTGAGCAGAAGGCGTCATGACAACGCCCGTCCGCTCGATATCCCACAGGTCAATCGTCAATGTCAATGCACCCGCCCGAATCCACTTCGGCGTATAAACAATACCACCAGTCCAATTACGGGAATCTTCCGGCCCGAGGTGTGGGTTGGGGTTGTTTAGAATTGTCGTTTCCGGATTGCGGTCGCCCTTGAAGGACGTTGCCTCGAAACCGAAAATTCTAGGTCCATAGAGCTCGGTGAGCGAGGGCTCAACGAAGCCTTCACCCCACGTGCTGCGAAGCGTAAGCTGTTCGTCAAACGGCTGCCAGCGTACCCCCACTTTGGGCACTAACGAATTTGTGTCGTTGTTGAAGGCCTCAAACCGGGCCCCGGCCGCGAACTCCAGCGAGTAGAAGAACGGTACCTTCCATTTGGGACTGAAAATTGGAATAAGCGTTTCCGCATACAACGCGTATTCTTTGCGTCCGACCTTGACAGGGAACTCTTGCGAGACGCCGACGTTGTCTTTAGTGCGGTTTTCGTCATCCGGATTTTCAGTCAAAGATTCCCGAATAAAGACTCCCCCAAAGGCGAGTCCGACGCCGCCTGCGGGCAAATCAAACAGATCCGTGGTGTAAATATTTAAGTCCAGCGTCGCCAGTTTGGATGTATTAAGGTCCCTTGCATGTATGATCGCATAGTCGATCAATGGCAGGTTGGATGCGATCGGAACGCGGAAGTCTCCGAACGGATTGTAGGGGATAGTGGTTCCAATAAAATCCGGCTTGGTGGGATTAAAGATTGAGTCCGCCGCGTTCAGAATGCGATTGAAGCGCGAGACGGAGACATTTCGAAGCTCAGAAGTATCCTGGATTTGACTATAGCGGAATGCTCCATCGTAGCCCCAGCTTCCGTTAAAGAGCTTGTCGCCTTTTACACCAACCGTGAAAAGCTCGGCGATGTTTTCCTCATCGACCAAACGATTGCCGAAATCGGCAAGGCGTGCCCAAGTGAAACCGGAGATGATCTGCTCAAATGGGTTGAATGGATTGAATGCATCCGCGGGCATGCCAGTCTCCGCGATGGTCGGCGTGTTCGGAGGCGCGACTCCGCCCGGGAGAGGGGAATGAGGCGGGATGTAGAGTGTACCCTGGCCCGGATTCTCGAATGGACCCGTGGCGGGGGGCGCAAGTTCGTCATGCGTCTTCACCCGGGCGTAATAGAAGTCGCCGAAAACCCGAAACTGATCATCGCAGATTTTGTGCTCGAACGCCGCGTAGCCGCCCCAGCGTTCCTGGTCGGGAAAAGAACCGGCGAACGCGTTAAAGTTAAAGGCAGGGAGCAAACCGAAGTTACTCCGGACAAGTCTCGTGCTGTAAATATAATTGCTTGCCGGGACTAATCCGTTCGTAAAATTTGGCGGAGTCGCAAATTCAAAACCTCCCGGATTTAAATTCTCTCCGCCAGCGGCGGCCGCCACATCGCTGCTCAACTGAAGATTGTACGGATTCGAGTTCGGGCTCAAAAATGGCGGGCGATTGGAGTTGCCCCGGTCGCGATTGAACATCGAGTTACGGTGATAGAAAAAGATGTCGCCGATGATACTTGTTTTGTCGTCGCCCGTGCCGAAAAGAATGTCGCTGGCGTACTCGCCCGCGTCTTTATCCAGCGTGTTGCCATAATACAGAGTCAACTGAGCGCCGCGGTAGTCTTTGTATAACTTGAGGTTCACCACGCCGGCAACCGCGTCCGCTCCGTAGGTGGTTGAAGCGCCGTCCTTCTGAATTTCGATGCTCTGGACAGCGGCAATGGGAATAGTATTTAGATCGAAGAAAGCGGCGCCCCCGGGGGAGCTCCCCGGATACGGGGCGACACGGCGGCCGTCGATGAGAACAAGTGTGGCGCCTGGATCGAAACCACGCAGGGAGATCGACGCCGCCCCCGGCGGGCCGCCCGCGCCGGTCGCATTATTCTGAACGGGAATGCTGTTCGCACTTGCGATCGGTAGACTCTTGAGAAGCTCTTCCGTGGTGGTGCCTTGACCAGACTTGTTGATCAAATCGCGGTTGAGAATTGAAACTGGGTTCGAGCCGACTTCCTCCGTGGTTGGAATGAGAGAGCCAGTCACAATCACGGGCTCGCCAGTCACGGTCACCCGCTCGGCTTCCACCGTGCCCGGAGCTGCCGTCTCCTAAGCAAGCCCGCTCGATACGAAAATTAAGGAAACGGCGAGCGTCGCCGCAAGGGTGGCGCAAGCGGCTGCCGGCTTAATCGGCGCGTTCATGGTTAGACCCGAAGGTCCGCGCAAACTGCGATTAAGCCGATTGCCACGAAAACTTTCAATCTAAATCGCGTGGAAAAAGTTGTCTGACGCCTCCCTAAACGACGCAGTATTTAGCGAAAGTTCCGCTGCAATTCGGCCTTGGCCTCATTCGACTTGCGCTCAGAACAGGCTGTTGAACGTTTCGTCTGTGAGATCAGATGACAGCGCGCTCTTGATTGTCGCGCACGGCTCAACCGTGAACCCGGACTCGAGCGCGCCCACGCTGGCGCACGCGGAGGAGATTCGGCGTCGGCAGAAAGGGATCCCCGAGTTCCAGTCAGTTTTTCTTGCGACGGCAGCAACTGGCGGAACCCGCGTGCCGGGAAATGAAACTTGGTTCGGCGCCGAGTTTATGGCGCCAGCAATTGTCGCAGGACGAACGGCAGAATCCCGCCATGCCGGTAATAATCGATCTCGATCGGCGTATCGATGCGCAGCTTCATCGGGACTGATCGTTCTTGTCCGTCCTTGCTTTCGATCTCGAGCGTTAGCTTTTGCCCGGGTTTGATGCCATTCGACAGCCCGGTAATCGAAAAAGTTTCCGAGCCGTCGAGCCCGAGCGATTGCGCCGTCGTTCCATCGGGAAATTGCAACGGCAAAACCCCCATACCGACAAGGTTGGAGCGATGAATCCGTTCGAAACTCGCGGCGATGACCGCCCTCACGCCTAACAAACGCGTTCCTTTCGCGGCCCAGTCACGCGATGAACCAGCGCCGTATTCGTGACCGGCAAGAATAATCAGCGGTCTGTTTTTCATCGCATACTTCGTAGCCGCATCGAAGATCGACATCGCTTCTCCATTTGTTGAAGGCGAGGCGCCTTCAACTGCACGCGAGGGCGCGTGCGCTCCCCAGAATTTCGTCACACCACCTTCTGTTCCGGGCACCATCAAGTTCGGTAACTGTGTTGCCGAAAATGCCAAGGGCGCGGGCGCTTCGGATTTCCTCGATGTGCCCCGGCTCCATGGAAAAATTTTGAAAGAACGGCGGCTCATGAATGTAGTCGCTTTTCTCGTCCCACTGATAGATGTCGCCTGTGCTCGATGGAATATCGTTCCACTTCGGATTTTGACCGGCAAAATCGCGATAGAGTTGACGGAAAGTTTCAGGGGCGAGCGCGGATTGCATGATGTCCCGGATTTCGCTGAGAGTCGGCCAGAGATCGCGAAGAAACGTTTCGTTGCCGTGCTTGTCTTTTCCGATCGGGTCGCGCGAGAGATCGATATGGACCCGACCGGCCAGGGCGAAGGCGACAACCAGCGGCGGCGACATCAGGAAATTCGCTTTGATATGCTGATGCACGCGCGCTTCGAAATTGCGATTGCCCGAAAGAACTGAAGCTGCAACCAGGTCGTGTTCGTGGATTGTCTTCTCGATGTTTGGATGCAACGGCCCAGAGTTGCCGATGCAGGTCGTGCAGCCGTAACCGACAAGGTTAAACCCAAGTTGGTCGAGATATTTTTGCAGGCCAGTTTTGTGAAGATAATCGGAAACAACGCGCGATCCGGGGGCCAGTGATGTTTTCACTGCAGGATCGATGCGCAATCCACGCTCGACGGCTTTTTTTGCAAGCAAGCCGGACGCGATCATCACGCTCGGGTTGCTCGTGTTTGTGCAACTCGTGATTGCGGCGATCAGGACGCTGCCATGCCCGATGTGCGTTCGCCCTCGCGTAAAGATTTCTCGTGATTCCGCCTCAATTTCTTTCCCTGGATCGGGGGTTGGCCGGTTTGCAACCATCTCCAGCACGTTGCGTTCTTCGCCCGGACTGATCCCTTGGTCCTCCTTTTTGTCGGTTGAAAACATCCCGCCGTTCCCTGGCGCGCTTCCGTTCAGTTCCACGAGATGTTTTTCACGAAGATCGACATGCTCTTTTCCGTAGCCGCCGTCATGCACCGGTTTCTCGAGTAGCTCACGAAATGTCTTTCCGAGCTCCGGCAAGTTGATCCGGTCCTGCGGCCTTTTCGGTCCGGCAACGCTTGGCTGCACGTCTGCCAAATCCAGATCGAGATCGACACTGTAATCGACTTCGCCCTTGCGCGGCATGCCGAACATTTTTTGGGCGCGAAAATAACTTTCGAACGCAAGGCATTGTTCTTCACTGCGTCCCGTGGCCCGCAGGTAATCCACCGATTCATGGTCAACTGGGAAATATCCCATCGTCGCGCCGTACTCGGGCGACATGTTTCCGATAGTTGCGCGATCCGGCACAGGGAGCGACGCGGCGCCCTCTCCATAAAACTCGACGAATTTGCCAACCACTTTTTGCGCGCGTAGCAGCTGTGTGATGTGTAAGACGAGATCAGTCGCGGTAACGCCTTCGCGCAATTGCCCGCTCATGTGCACGCCCACCACTTCTGGCGTCAAAAAGTAAACCGGCTGTCCATCCGCCCACGCCCCAACCAACCACGCCGAGACCGTTGATCATCGTGGTATGCGAGTCCGTGCCAACTAGCGTGTCGGGGAAGTAAAGTTGAGAGTTGAGAGTTGAAGGTTGAGAGGAGAGAACGCCTTTGGCCAAGTATTCGAGATTAACTTGGTGAACGATACCGATTCCCGGTGGGATGAGCTGGAAAGTTTTAAATGCCTGCTGCCCCCATTTGAGAAACTGATAGCGCTCGCGGTTGCGCTTGAATTCCATTTCCAGATTGAGTTCCAGCGCTCGCGCTGAACCAAAGAAATCCACTTGGACCGAGTGATCGACCACCAGATCGACCGGCACCAGCGGTTCAATGATTTTCGGGTTGCGCCCGAGCCGTTTCACCGCGCTGCGCATTGCAGCGAGATCAACCACCAGCGGCACACCGGTGAAATCCTGCAAAACGATACGCGCGACGACGAATGGAATCTCCGAGTTCGCGGGCGATTTCGCGTTCCAGTTAGCCAGCGTCTCGACATCTTTGCGCCGGGCTTTTTTCCCATCGCAATTTCGGAGCAGTGATTCCAGCACGATACGAATGCTAACTGGCAACCGCGAAATTTTGCCAATGCCCTGCTCCTCCAGCGCGGGCAGCGAATAAAGAAATCCTTCGCGGCCCTTGCCGGCATCGAATTTCCTCAGTGTTTTGAATTCGTCGTGCATCCAACCTGTGTCATTCCGAGCGAAGCGCAGCGGAGTCGAGGAATCTCTTGCTGCAATAGATAAGAGATGTCTCGACTTCGCTCGACATGACAGCGGTTTATTTTATTTCTTCCAGCTTCGCTTTGATGTTGTCGAAATTAGGCAGCTGTCTGGCGTCATCCTTGCTTTCCGCGTACTGGATTACGCCGTTCTTATCGATGATGAACGCGGATCGTTTGGCTACGCCTCCCATCCCAAGATTCATTTGCGGCAGAAACGAGTCGTACATGACCCCATAATCTCTCGCTACTTTGTGCTCGTAATCGCTCAGCAGCGGCACCGTGATCTTTTCCTTTTGCGCCCATGCTTCCTGCGCGAACGGATTATCCCCGCTGATTCCGTAAACCGCGGCGTTCAAATCATTGTAAGCATTCAGGCCTTGACTGACTTCGCACATTTCGGTCGTACACGTGCCCGTGAACGCCATGGGAAAGAAAAGCAACAGTGTGTTTTTCTTTCCGAAATTGTCGCTGAGCTTGATTTGCTTCGGCCCATCGGCGGTTTTACTCGATAAAGTGAAATCTGGCGCTTTGGTTCCAACTGTAAGTGGCATAAATAAGTCCTCCGGTTTGAATTTAAGCGGGGAGAAACTCAGTATAAGATCCAGATCAGCGGGGTCAAAAATTTTGCTACCCCCACACCATGGAACTGTTTTGGTGGCTTATCACGATTGTGCTGTTCGCTGTCGGCCTGATCGGCACGATCGCGCCGATCCTGCCCGGCACGACAATCATTCTTGCCGCCGCGGTGATTCACCGACTCATGCTTGGGGCGGAGAAAAGCATCGGCTGGGGCACGATAATCGTGCTCGTGCTGCTGACGCTCGCGACGTATGCGCTCGACATTTTCGCCGGCTATTTCGGTGCGAAATATTTCGGTGCGACCAAATGGGGAATGTTTGGAGCAATTTTGGGCGCAATCCATCGGGCTGTCGATGATCGCTATTTTCCTGGTGACCGTCCCGCCGCCATTCTGAGTTCTTGGACAGAATTGACAGAATCTTCAAAATAAAAAATTGGATTTCATTTTGTTAATTCTGTCTGAAAGGATCCGTGTAATCCGTGGTTCTCTTTTCTTCTTTGATGATTGTGTTAGATTGGCAATCGATGGCAGATGATCGCTGGTGAATCGCAAGATTCGCTGGAGGAAAGTCCGAACACCATACGGCAGCATGCCGCGTAAAATACGCGGGCGACGTCCGCGAAAGCCGACGTTGACGGAGAGTGTCACAGAAAAGACACCGCCGGTTCTTTGAAAGAAGCGCAGGCAAGGGTGAAAAGGCGAGGTAAGAGCTCACCGCTCGCGAAGTAATTCGCGAGGCAGGAAAAACCCCATGCGGTGCAAGACAAAACAGAGGAAGGGCAGCCGGCCCGATCAAGATCCTCGGGTATCGTCGCACGCGGTCGAAATTGTAGCGGCGGTCTGTGACCGCCGACGCAAAAGGCCCGTCCAGCTCCAGTTTTTCTGAAAGGCAGCGAGCTGGTTAGAGCTGGCCAGAAAAACTGGGGCTGGAAGATAAATGATCATCCGCGTGAGCAATCACGCCGACAGAATTCGGCTTATCGCCATCGAAAATATGAAGGGCGCTTTCGGAAACCGAAGGCGCCCTTCGCTCTTTCTATTGCTTGTAAGGTCGACAAGGAGGGCCGGCAATATGTGTTTTTCCTCAGTAAGGCTTGAGAAAATCATTGGTCGCGAGTAATTGATGCGCTTGCTCCGATCGACTCGTCGGGCTTTTTCTCGCATGGCAGTCGGCAACTTCATTCCGTTCGAGCAAGGCGTGGCGAAAGTGGTTACGCTCGCCGAGTTACAGAATTGCGAGGCATGGAAGCGCGCGTTCCAGAATAACTGCAAAGACCACCGTTACTACGAGATCGTCCAAGAGACGTTGGAAGGCTTCGAATTTCATTACCTCCTGCTCGAGGATGATTCGGGCAAGCTGCGGGCAGTCCAGCCGATGTTCTTCGTCCGGCAAAATCTTGTCGAAGGCGTGCCTGGGAAAATTCGTTCGGTTGTCGATCTTGTCCGAAAAATATTCCCGCGCTTTCTGACTATGCGCGTATTGATGGTCGGATGCGCTGCCGGAGCAGGAGAGTTGGGTGCGTGTGATGAAAAGAACGAGAAGTGGGTGGCAAATGCGTTGCGAGCGAGCCTTCATAAATATGCGCGGCAAAAGAGGGCATCTCTGATTGTTCTCAAAGATTTCCGGGCAAAATATCGGGTGGTCTTTGAAACATTTTCTTCAAACGGTTACGCGCGAATCCCGAGCATGCCCATGACGTGTCTTCCGCTTCGTTACGAGAATTGGGATGCGTATTTTCGCACGCTTAGCAAGGCGACCCGGAAAGATTTGCGCAGGAAATTCCGGAAAGCCGAGCACGCGCAGAAGATCGAGGTAGAGATTGTAAACGATATCGCGCCCTGCATTGACGAAGCGTATCCGCTTTACCTCGCGGTGCATGAGCGTTCGCCGTTAAAATTCGAGAAGCTCACAGAAAATTATTTTCGTGCTGTCGGGCAACGTATGGCGGACCGGGCCCGTTTTTTCGTCTGGCGGCAATCAGGGAAGATCGTCGCATTTAGCTTTTGTCTGGTCTGTGACGATGCAATTTATGACGAGTGTATCGGGCTCGATTATAGTGTCGCGCTCGATCTGCATCTGTATTTTTACACGCTGCGCGACATCATCTCGTGGGCGTTGCGACAACGGTTAAAATACTACTACAGCAATCCGCTAAATTATGAGCCGAAGCTGCATCTCGATTGCGAGCTCGTGCCGCTGGACCTCTACGTAACGCACACAAACGCGTTTCTCAATCCAGCGTTTCGGCGCATCTTCAAACTTCTCGGGCCAACGCGGCATGACCCCGTGCTGCACAAATTTCCCAACGCGCACGAACTTTGAACCAGCTCCCGTGAAGACTGTAGCAGGCATAATTGGCATTCGCCCAAAGCTACGGCGCGGCGGGCGACTCCGCTCGACATAACAGAAAGTCGACATCATGCGTGATCGGCCCTCTGGTTTTACCAATCCCTGGTTCCAACTTGGATTCGGGGTTGTCTGTGTGCTTGTTTACGAATTGCTCCAGAAACGCGGCGCCAGCGAGACGGCGAACCTTTCGGAAGTCTGGTCGTGGACAGGCATAACCGCTCTGGTTTCTCCCTTGGTCTGGCTGGCGATGGCGCTAATGATCATTAGCTTGGTCAGCTGGCTTTACGTTCTGAGATACATTCCGCTTTCCATCGCGTTTCCGCTCTCGCGCGCGGTCGATGTCCTGATTCCGCTGAGCTGCTGGGCTATTCTCGGCGAAAACATTTCCTCGCGTCGCTGGTGCGGCATCGCGCTAGTGGTCATTGGCTTAATGCTGACGGCGAAACCAGTCGCGCAATTGGAAGAGAAATTATGAGCTGGCCCGTATTTTTTCTTATTCCGATCGCGCTGATGGCATTTGTGGCCGGCCAGCTTTTTCTGAAACACGCCATGGAATCTTCCGCCGCCAAAGGATTTCGCGACGCGCAGGTTATTTCATTTCTCGGCTGCGGGATTTTTTCCATGACCATCCACTTCTTTGTGACACTCGGCCTGCTTGGGCATCTCGATCTTAGCTACGTCTATCCATTTCAAGGACTGAGCGTCATTATAATTAGTCTCGCCGCCGCAGTCGTGTTGCGGGAAAAACTAAACCTTCGCCTGACGCTTGGCGCGTTATTCATCAGCGTTGGGATCGTGCTGGTGTCATTGAGCTAACGCCGGCGACAATCGTTCCAGGGCAGAGAAGTTTATCTTTCGAATTTGCTCCGCGTTTGGCAGATCGAGCTTGGGATGATCCCACTCTGAAGCGAACTTCTGTTTCCAGCGAGCGTATTTTGGCAGCGAATACGCGCCGCAAATGTCCCCACCGACAATCCGGCAAGACTCGCGCAATTTTCCCAGCGCCCACTCAAGATCGGCAGTTGTAAACCGACCGTTCTCCCAGTTCGTCACCGCTTCCTCGGTGCGCAGACAATCGAGATCGATGGTAACGTAAATATTTTCATCAGCTAGATCATTTAGAAACTGGCCAAACCGCTGTCGCCAATTGTCGCGAAGAATCGCGCCCCGACGTTGTCGATCTTTGGCGGGACGATCATCTGCCCAAGGATGCACTTCCAGCCTGCCGGCGCGTTCCGCGCGACGGTTGCCGAAAATTTGGTGTGGCCACCAGCATTCAAAATTGCCGCAGCCCCAAACTGCCACATGCTTGATGTGGGGAAATTCCAAGACGCGATTCACCCATGCGCCGCAGGCCCATTTTGGCGGGCGCACATCCCAATCCGGATGATTATCAAACGAAACGAGGATGATTGCTCCGGCAATGCGGCGCAATCGAAGCGCCGTCAAATGATGAAAGTCACCGGAGCCGTAAAGCACAAACGGCGCGGCCATATGCGCCTCGTGGTCACGATAAAATCGTTCTATCAAGCGCGGTGGCGCAGAGAAGCGTAATTGCGGCCCCCATTCGCGTGCATTGACTATCGGTAAACGCAATGGTTCATATTGCCAGGCGTCGTCGAGATTCAGATGAAGTGCGCGCAATTCCAAAGGCAGTCACGAAGCTAAGATAGATGGCGCTTGAGACCAAGGTTAGAAAGTTACAAAACCATGCCGCCCGGCGAAAGTTTTTCGAGGTGGTGCAGTACGCATTTCGCATCTTCGCACATCAATCGTCGATTGTTCTGGGCACTGCCTGGGCGTTTGCCGGCGCCGTTGTAGTCGTCCTCGTATGGCTGCTCGCTGGACCGACTTTTCAATTTTCGGACACCTGGCAGCTGGTCATCAATACCGCCACAACCGTAGTTACGTTTCTCATGGTATTCCTGATCCAGAACACGCAGAACCGAGATGCCAAAGTTGTGCATCTAAAACTCGACGAGCTGATTCGTGCGTTAAAAAGCGCGCGCAACGAACTTGTCGATCTCGAGGACCTCTCCGACGAAGAACTGAAAAAATTGGAACAGCAGTTTCAAAAACTTCGCAGGAAAGCCGAAAACGACGGCAAACATCGTCGCGATGTCAAGCTGACAAAGTCGCGCTAAAAGAAACGCGTCAATTGGCGCCGATAATGCCTTCGACGGTGATTTTTTCCTGGGAGATTTTACCGCGACTGACTGCGCGCACGTTCCACTCACCGGCGGCAAGCTGCCAGAAGAATCGGCCGTCGTGCGCTGGCGCGACTCGCGCATCGTTAACGAACCACTCTACATCGCTGGCGCACGCCGCTGTGAGTTCGACCATCTGCTGTGACGATGGCAGGACAGGATCAATCTGATAGCGCGCGTTCGGCGGCGGACTCGTGATGCGAAAATCGGACCGGACATGCGCGCCAATGGTGTTGTCGCTGCTCGCGCACCAACGCGCGTATGCGTCCTGCAAAAGCAATTTCCCATCGTTCGCAAAGTAGTCTGCCGAATTTTCGCACGGCTCGGTGCCTGCGAGAAAAAGCTCGCTCATCGTTGCGTTGCTAAAACGAGATGGGAGCAGACCTGTTGCTTTGCAAATCGCGCGGCGCACCAGTTTGTCGTTTTCCGCCGGCAGATCGAGCGGGTGATCATGCGTGAGCAATTCCTGCATGACCGCCGCCCAGAGCGGCGTTGCTGCGCGCACAGCGAACGTGTCGCGCATCGGTCGTCCATCGAAGTTTCCCGCCCAAACGGCGACCGTGTGTTCCCTGTCAAACCCCACTGTCCAGGTGTCGCGAAAACCGCTGCTTGTTCCAGTCTTCGCCGCGACGCGTTGCTCGAAGGCGAGTGGCGAATGCAATCCGAAACTTTTCTGTCTCGCCTCATTGTCGCACAAAATGTCTGTAATGATCGCTGTCGCTTCTTCCGAGGCGATGCGGGTGATCGGCTGATGTTCCGCTGCGAAGAATTTCGCGCGCATGGCCGTCCCGCCGCGGGCCAGTCCAGCGTAGGCGGCGGCAAGATCCACCAGACGCGTCTCGGCATTTCCCAAAACAAAACCGGCACCGTAATGCTCGAGGCCCTGTGGAAAATTGAAGCCCCACTTCTGCAACTGATAGAACGTTGGACGCGCGCGGAGCTGGCTCAGCACAAATACTGCCGGCACGTTTAGCGAACACCCGAGCGCCTCGCGCAAGCGCACCGGTCCAAAATAATGACGCGCGTAATTTTGCGGATCGTAATCGGCGTATTCATTGCGGATCGCATCGGGCGTGTCCGGCAACAAGCTCGCCGCGGTGAAGAGCCGTTTATCTATGGCGTCGAGGTAAACGAACGGTTTCAATGTCGATCCACAACTGCGCGGCTGCGTTGCGCCATTGATTTGAGACACTGCATAATTCTCAGAGCCAACCGTGGCGCGAACTGCGCCCGTGGCGTTTTGAATCACCACCACGGCAGCCTGCGTGATGTCGTAGCGATTGAGCGCCGATAAATGCGCGCGCACCAGACGTTCGACTGTCGTCTGCAGATCGAGGTCCAGCGTTGTTCTCACCGTCCCGCGCAGTCCCGGATTTCGCGCCACGAGTGCGTCGACAAAGTGCGGCGCGCGCCGCGGCGGATCGATTCGGACAACCTGCGGCGGCTGCGCGAGCAATGTTTGCTCATCGTGAGTGATAACGCCAAGCTCAGCGAGTCGGATGAGCGAGCGCGAGTATTTACGATTTGCTTCCTCCGGGTGCCGCCGCGGATTCAACCGCGTCGGCGCTTGCGGCAAACCGGCGAGGAAAATTGCTTCGCTCAAAGTGAGATCGCGCGCCGGTTTATCGAAATATGCCCGGGCTGCGGCTTCAGGGCCGATCCTGCGGTTGCCATAGCTGCTGCGATTCAAATATTCGGTGAGGATGCGCTGCTTGCTCCAGCGTCGCTCTAATTTCCAGGCGACGATTGCCTCATAGAATTTCCCGGTCCAACTGCGTCGCTCGCGACCCGTTGCCAGTTTCACCAGTTGCTGCGTGATGGTCGATGCGCCGGAAATCACGTGGCACGATCGCAAGTTCCGCACGCATGCGGCAACTGTGGCGCCCCAGTCGATGCCACGATGTTTGTAAAAGCGCCGATCTTCCAGCACGACCGTGATTCGCGGCAACCACACGCCCATCTGATCAAACGCAACCGGGAATTGCGTGCGCGCTTCCGGCGATGCGAACTCGGCAAGTTCGCGGCCGCGACTGTCGAGCAGCGTCAAAGTTCCAGCGGGCGATCTTTTAAGCTCCGTCGGAATCGGCAGCCACCAAACAAACGCTATCGCAATCCCAAGAAGTCCCGCGAAAATCGCGAGTAATGAACGAGGCCAAAATCTGGAAATTAGTCGGCGGAGATGACGCATACGCTTGATGGCGAAAGACCCGAAAAACGGCTGTCGTACATAGGCGCGACCTGCGTCGCCGGCCAGCGAAACGTTCCCGCAGCGGTGGCGCGCACTAAAACGGAATAGATTCCCGATCCTGGATCGACTACATCAAAGTACAGCAGCGCCGAACGATCACGCATCTCGGAGTACGACAATCCCAGCAAACGATCCTGCGGATCGGGCGGCGGAAGCTGAAAAAACTTTCCGACGAGCGCAAGATTTGGATTCACGACCTCCAGACCCGCCGGCAAAGAATCTTCGAGCGCCACAAAATTTTGAAGCTTCCGGGTGTTCAATCGATACGTGACGAGCAATTGATCACCGAGCTTCAACGGCGCATCCGAAGTGCCGACGCGCTTTGGATCGCTCAGATTTTTGACGACGCGTTCGATGCGAAAGCCGCGATCGACTCGATCAGTATCAACTTCTTTGGTCGAATATTCCACTTGGATCAAAAACGTCAGCGCGTTTTCATTGAGACCTTTGACAACGAGGTCATCTTCCATTTTGCGATCGAGCCATGTAGCCGAGCGGCCATTTTTTGAGAGCACGCCCGACGGCTGCGTGGCTTGCAACGGCGGTGCTGTTTCCGCGCCGAGCATTGATTTGAACGCGAGCAACAGCCACAGATTTTCCTGCGTCGAAAGTGATCCTGCCGATTCCATCAGCTTCGACATGCGCTCGCGAGCCTGCTGTCTCCGTTGCTTCGTCCACGTTGGCGGCGCGATAACGTCGAACGCAAACGCGCGCATCGCCTCGGCGCGCGTCATGGACGTGAACGTCGCCGGATTAAATGCGCGCTCCTTGATTGGCACGTCGATTTCACGCAGCAATTGCTGCTGCTCACGTGCCATGATGTTTTGCCGATGCAGCGCAATTGCCAGCAGCGCGCTATCTTCGTCGCTCCCTTCGTTCCGGTGCAGATACAGTTCCTGCGATTCGCTTCGAAAGTCGTCGTCAGTTGCTGATTGCGTGAGCACTAACAGGGCAAAACATTTTTCAAATCGCGACGCCGGAAGCTGGCCTTTCACGATTTTCTTTACCGCGCCAGCGAGTTTCTCTTGCAACTCCGGAGGCGTTTCGAAGCCGGCATTGATAGATTCGTTTACCGACCACAAGGCTTGGCAGGTCACAAAGCCGTTGCCAGTGCTGCCTCCAGGCCAGTAGGGAAGCATGCCGTCGCTCAACAGCGAGTCGGCATACTGTTTCATCCCGTGTTCGAGCGTGGTGCGATACTCGGCGGCGCGCTGCTGAAAATCGGGCAGATACCCGAGCAGATTCGTCAGTAAGCTGTAACCTAGCAGCTTCGTTGAAATTTGTTCGAAACAACCGTGTGGATATTGCAGAATGACCGGCAGGCCCACGATTTCGGGCAACCACGGCGAAGTGGAAATGGTTGTGGTGAATTGGCCTCGACCATGTTTCCATGCTTCAGGCATCACGCGATGCGCATCGAATCCCGACTTCTCAGCACGAAACGAACCGGCGACGCTTTCCTTGCGCACAATCGTCGGCGCTTGCACCGGAAGCGTGATCGCCACCACGTCTGACATTTTGTCATTTGAGTTTGAGACGGCTTGGAACCGGATCTTTGCCGGCAGAAGATCGGCATCGGTCACTTTCGCTTTGAAACGGAACACCGTCGGGGCATCGCGCCGCGATGACTGGGTCACAGCCTCAGCGGCCACGAGTTTCAGCTGTGCGTCCGTGAAGCAACGCGCGGTGATCCCATCGCTATCAGCAAAGTTTTGCCGAACCACGGCGCGCAATTCGACTTCATCGCCATCGCGCAAGAAACGTGGCAATGCCGGATCAATCAGGAGCGGCTTTGATATTTTTACCGTCTGCGTCGCGTCGCCGCCAAACTGATTCGCCTTTGTCTGGCCGACGGCCACGATCCGATACGTCGTCAGATTATCTGGAGCGGTGAACTCAAAAACGACCTTGCCTTTGGCGTCAGTTTTCAAATTCCCCTGCCAATACGCGAGCGTGCGAAATTCCTTGCGAACATTTTTGACGTTGGAGATGGCTTCCTCGCCGCCGTCACCGATAACGAACCCTTTTTCAGTGAGGCTGAGCTTGGCAAAATTTTCGATGTAACCGTGCAGCGCCTCGTACGTCCGCACGGAAAAAGGATTCCGCGGATAAAATTTCTCGCCGACGGCCGGCAGCTTCCAATCGCCGAGCGTCAGTACAGCATCATCTACTGCGAACACGAGAAGATCTGCATCAGGGACCGGTTTTCTTTCCGAAGTTACGCGCACTTCGCCGCGCACGATCTCTCCCGGCTTCGCCGTGGCGCTCACGAGACGCGGCTCGATTTTCAATTCGCGGTCCGGTCGGCGCACTTCAATATCGCTGTACGCGAAACGTTCCCGGGGAAGTTCGTTCTCGCCGCCGGGCTTAACGAGATAGATCGAAACTGTCGCATTCGGAGCGTATTCCTTTTTTATCGGCAACTCGATCCTGCCAGCGTTGCCTTTTACTGAAACAAGCAACGTATCGAGCACTTCGTCCGTCTCGACCGACACCCAAGCGACGCCGCCAAACGGCGCCTGGATCGTGAGCGCGGCTTTGTCGCCTGGTAGGAATGGCTCCTTGCGATGCTCAATCTTGAACGTGGTCTCGTTTATCACGGGCAGCTCCGCCGGCTTTTCGCCTGAGACGGTGGTTTCATCGCTGACAAGCGGCGCTTTGACGTCCGGCGCGGTGATCGCAACGACGTATCGGCCGGTCTCGCTCGTTGGGAAAATCAGTTCCGCTGGTGTTTTCGATTCTTGTGCCGCGACTTTGGTAAACTGATCGGTGTTGCGGTAGCGATAAACGAACGGCGCGATTTGTTCCTTGACCGTTTTTGTGGTGACATGAAACAGATCGGCCCGAACAGAAACGCCATTCACCTTTTCATCTTCCGGATCGACAGCATCGATCTCGACTTTTACCCCAGCGGGCTCCGTCAACTGCTCGCTAGCGCGGACGCCGAGGCGCGTTTCCGCTGAGAACAGCGTCGCCATATCGCCGCCGGTGAGCGTTTGGCCATCGATTGAAGTGACGTCCACACGCCAGACCACCTGCGCACGCCCAACGGCCGGATTATCTTTGAATGGCGATTCACACGCGAGCGTCACAACTCCGTCGCGATCGAGTTGTGCATCGCCTTCAATTGTTTTCATCGCCTCGGTGTCGGGATCCAGGAATGGGCCGATCGTGGGATAAGTGTTGAAGCGTTTTCGAGAAGGGCCCTCTTCCTCGCTCCCGTAATCAGCCCACGCTGTCCAAACCGCTTTCCAGTGGACCCGCGCGCCGACATTTGGCGCGCCGTGAAAATACGACGAGGAAACTTGAGCATGCGCCGTCGCGCCCACCTCCGGAGTCGTTGCTTCAACAATGACCGAAAAAAGCGGCACCCGATATTCCTGAACGCTGATTCTGGTCGAACCCTGGTAATCGTTCCGCTTCACGCGACAGTCGATGATGTAATCGCCAAGCTTCGCCATCTCTGGGACGATCCAATCAGCTTCCCATCCTCCGTAACCTGAAACCGCCACTTCGCCTTCGCCAACGACACGTTCGCCGTCGCCTTCTTTCACGTTCCAGTGCGCGTGCGCAGCGACCGGAATCGCCAGGCTGGTGCCGCTCACATCGCGCACCAATCCTTTCATCTTTACGGTCTGGCCGGGCCGGTAGAGATTTCTGTCCGTAATAATTTCCGCATGCGCTCTTCCTCTAGGAGCTGCGTAATCACTGCCTGAGGGGTAGGATGTTCGTTCGGCAAATTGCAGCGCCGGACCGGTCGCAGTGTCCGCGATAAACAGATGGGCGCTTTTCGCCTTAGAATCATGCGTCTTTGGAAAAATTGTGTCCTTTGCGAAGCGAGCGATGCCGTCCTTGTCAGTAACGTCTCGTGCAAGCTCGATGTTCTCCTCGGTCACAGCGTGCACCGTCACGGCCGCCACTGGATTCGCGTCGGACATTTTCGCCAGACGCATCAGGACGCTTATCGGCGTTCGTTTTTGCGTCAGCAGATAATCGTTGACGCAAATGATCGATCGATTCCCAACGATCCGTCCATCGGGTAAGGTCGCGCTCGCTTCGAAGAGATATGCGCCTGCAAATGCTTCGTTCGCCGGTGGTGTGCAATGAACGTCGCGCCGCGTTTCGATGTCGCCGCTGGTGGCATCGAATGTGCCACTGCTCGTCACTGGCAGTTGAAAGGCGTCAACGAGCAATTCGGTTTGAAACTGCTTCGAAAATCCTGTGCGCGGATCGATTACGACCTCGCCGGTGACAGGATCGGTGGCATCCTTTTCAAATTCTCTGACGCGCGCCGTGACTGCTGAAAGTTTCTCCGCCGGGATGCGCGCCAGTTTCCATGTCACCTGCGGCGTGTTGACTTGGAAAAATGCAAAGCGCAACTCCTGGCGTGCGCGCGCAAACACCTGCGTGGACGGAAAGATCAGGCACGACTCTTTCGGGCGGAACGTCGCGCCCCAGCGGGATTCAGCAGGAAGTCCGTAGCCGCGATCACCTTTCAGCTCCGGCGAAATCGTAACTTTGTAGTGCTGCTTGAGATCGAAGTTACCCGTGATTTTAATCTGGTCGTTGCTCGCGAGGAGTTTCATTTTCTCCACCGCAGGCTCGACACGGATTCGTTCCGGCGTTGCATCCACAGGATCAATGTAGTCGTTGAACTTGATGCCGATCGCCGGGTCCTCCAGGGCGTGATTGAACGCGCCGAGCCATTCGATTTTAAGCGGCTCAGTTTTTCCCAGCGGGGTCACCTGCAAATACGGAAGCGGACGCCGGCTTTTTGCGTCGACCAATCCATTCACAATTAGATCAAAGGTGCGTCCGACGGGCAGCGACGCTCGCGGCTCGACCCTGAACCCAGTCGCTTCGAGCGGGCCTGTGCTCTTCTCTTCCGCCGTTTGGATTACTTCGACTGGGAAACGCTCTCGCGAATCGCGATCTTGAAAATAAATGTGCTCAACGGCTTCATCGAGGCGAACGGCGTAACTTGATCCAAGGTAGATTTGCGGGCGTGCCGGCAGACGCTCCCGCATGGTGACATCGCTACGAATCGCAAACTCCGGCGTCGTAAATTCGGCGCTCCAATCTTTCACCACGAACGGATGGTCCGCGGCATCTTTCAGCCCGGGCGCCAATATCAATCGAGGACGCGCACCGGCGACAACGCCGCTCACCGTAAACACGCCCTCGGTCTGACTTTTCCACAGGAACTTGCCGTCGAGTTTCGGTTCGCTGACAAACGGAGGAGCTTGATTGCCGACATCGATCAAATCGGGCGCAACCATCGCCTGCGGAAACGTGATCGTGATCTGATCGCCCTCGCCAATTTTCCCTCCCGACGGTTCAATCACAATTCCGCCGGCGTCGGGTTTTGCATTTGTGGGTTCCGGCTCCTGCTCTTCGTTCTGCGCGAGTGCGACAGATGCCAAGCCGAAAGCGAGAACGCAAATCAGAAAAGGTATGAATCGGCAAAATCGCCGGTCCCCCGTTTCTCCGATTCGCCGGTCCATTCCCGTTACCGTTGCGGCGCGAGTTCTTGAATCCGGCGAAGATCGGCATCGGCCTCGCTGGTCTTCCCGATGCGGCGCTCGCATTCCTCTCGTTCATTTAGCGCCACAAGCGATTCGCCGATTTCGAGCGAGCGAGTTTGTGATTCGATCGCCGCAGCGAAGTTTGCCCGCTGTCGTTCGAGGACGCCGCGAAAAAACCACTTTGCCGAATCGTTCGAATCCAACTCCGTCGCGATTCGCGCATGCGCGAGCGCTTCCCCGGTTTGGCCCAACCCGTCGAGATCATGCGCAGCTTCGAAATGCGCAGCTGCGGATTTATCGTCGATCGCCAGCGCGGCGCGCACGTCAGTAAGTGCCAGGGTGAATTGGCGCACGTCTCTCAAGATTTTCGAGCGCGACGCAAGCGCGTCGATGTCTTTGGGATTCGCCGGGAGACGCGTGTCCAGTGCGCCGAGTTCGCGCAACGCGTCGTCGGTAACAAGCCTATCCTTCTCACGAACAAGATCTTTGCTGACCTCCAATTTCGCTGCGTCCTCCGCGCGATCCACCTGGAGCAGCGCTTCGGCGGTTTGGATGCGCGCGCGCATCGATGCGGGCTGGAGTTTCAGCGCGCGCTCGGCGTCATCGAGTGCCAGCAGGGGCCGATCAGCCAGAGTGAAAAGCCGCGCGCGATCGAGCAACAGTGTGACGTCGTTGGGTGATTTACTGATCTGCGCGTCGAGTGCTTTTATGCGCGGCAGAAATTTCTGCAATCGCTCAAACTGCGGCAGCCACTCTTTCAATTGCGAATCCGTGCGATCCATCTTATTCGCCTTCCCCATGTCCGCGTAAGCCGCGTCCCATTTGTGCAAGCGCAGGAAAGCGCACGCACGCAACACACGGCGCGCAGCTGAGTCCTGCGCGGCGATTGCCTTCGTCCGATAGGCAGCGTTGTCCCCCCAACGCGCTTGCTCAACGCATAAGTTCGCGAGGTTATCGTAATCGGTCGCGACATCTGCCTTCGCCAGCTTTGTCGCGATAAAGGCGAGCCAGTGTCGTTCCGCGCATTGATAATCTTTGCGCTTGAAGCACAGACCGCCGCGAAAGTCTTCGATCGCTGGAGCGGGTCGCCGTCCTACTTTTTGCCACGCATCGAGCGTTTGCTCCAGGCGATCGAGGTCATCAATCTCGAGCTGAGTCTTAGCGAGTGTGTCCCAGATGTCGGAATTCTTAGGATTGATGGCGACGATCCGCCGGCTCAATTCTATGATTGCCGGCTTGTCATTCGCCTCTTTGGCTGCTTTGAGCTGGAAACGCAAATGTCGTAGCTCCGATGTCTCTGCTTGCGCCAAAGCGGCGCTCCCCAGAAGAGTGAAACAAGCGATGACGAGTGCGCTCAATTGGTGCGCGATCTTGGCCGTAGCGATCAGACGCTTCAAGCAATTTCGTCCCAGAGAACTCGTTTCGGCGCGACGCCGAAACCAGCACGCGTGACGCGTGCGCTACCTAGTTTGGGCTTTCCCGGTTCGCAGGAAAACTTTCCCGCTTGGACAAAGGCGGAAAACTTCGCAGTTCGAGCAATCCGGTTTGCGCGCATAGCAACGGCGGCGCCCATGCCAGATGAGCCAGTGACTCCAATCGGTCCAATGCTCGCGCGGCACCAGTTTCATCAGGTCTTGCTCAATTTTGCTGGGATCATTGTGTTTCGTTAGACCCAGCCGCTGCGAGAGCCGGATGACATGCGTGTCCACCACGATGCCTTGGTTCTTACCAAACGCGTTGCCGAGAACAACATTCGCCGTCTTGCGGCCCACGCCCGGCAGGGCGCATAATTCCTCCATCGTGTCCGGAACTTTGCCGCCATGTTCATCTGCAATGGCGCGCATGGCTGCGCGGATGCTTTTCGCCTTGTTGCGGTAAAATCCTGTCGATTTAATTGCATTTTCAAACTCGACTTGCGACGCGTCTGCATAGTCTTTCGCCGTCCGATATTTTCTAAACAGAGCAGGCGTGACTATGTTGACCCGCTTGTCCGTACACTGCGCCGAAAGAATTGTCGCTACGAGCAGCTCCAGCGGATTCCGAAAATCCAGCTCGCAATGCGCGGTTGAATAGACCTTTGGCCAGGCTTTCACAAGCTGGGCGACGCGCTCCCGAGTTGTCATCTCGCTATTATTCTCCAAGCCTGCTATGGATTTCAATTCGACGATGAAAGAATCGGCGGCGGAACTAATTGATCGTCGACCAATCGCCACGCGTAATCGAAAATGGGCACAAGCAGTGACGGTCTGGCTCGCGTCACGAAATGTTTCGCCGAATGCAATTTCGATCGCCGGCATGTGCGCTTGCATTGTCGCAGGGATCGCCCTCGGTTTAACATCGATTTCTGATTATCGAGTCTTGTGGCTTATCGCTGCGCTTGGTGCACAACTGCGCCTGACCGCGAATATGCTCGATGGCATGGTCGCCATCGCTTCGGGTCGCACGTCAAAAATCGGTGAGCTCTATAACGAATTTCCAGATCGCATCTCGGATGCGGCCGTTTTTATTGGCGCAGGCTTTGCGTGGGGCGGAAACGTTGCACTCGGTTATATCGCAACAATTCTGGCAATCTTCACTGCTTATGTTCGTTCGGCAGGAAAAATCGCCGGCGCGCCTAACGAGTTCTGCGGACCGATGGCGAAACAACATCGCATGTTGGTTATCACGCTGATTGGCTTATACGCGGCAATCACGCCGCGTTCCTGGCAGATGATCGCTTTCAACGATTTGCAGATCGGTCTGACGAGTCTCGGACTCGCGGTGATCGTCATCGGCTGCATAATCACAGTTATTCGCCGGCTTGGCCGAATCGCACGCGCCCTGAAATGAACCCAGTCACGCGCGAGCGACTCCTTGGGTTTCAGCACGCCTTTGACGATCGCGTGACCGTTGTTCTGACGCTGACGGTTCTCATTCTGCTCCTTTTAACACCGCTACTGATTTTTATCGTGACCCGCGTAGCCAATAGCACCAGGGATAAGAGAAAGGAACTCTGGGATCGTTATCGATCATGGATTTGGCTGGCGCTGTTCATTCTGATTCCCATTCTGGCAGGCGCTTTCTGGACGATCCTCGCCGTGGCTACACTGAGTTTTCTTTGTTATCGGGAATATGCCCGCATCACCGGGTTGTTTCGGGAACGAACCATCAGCCTCATCGTAGTCATCGGTATTCTTCTAATTACCTTTTCGGTGCTGGACAATTGGTATCGGCTCTTTGTTGCGTTGTTTCCGTTGACAGTCGCGTTGATTGCCAGCGGTGGGTTGATCCCCGATCAACCGAAGGGCTACATTCAACGCGTTGGTCTGGGTCTGCTCGGCTTCGCTCTTTTCGGAAGCGCGCTTGGCCATCTTGGCTACATGGCGAACGATTGGAACTATCGGCCGATCGTTTTGCTGATCATATGCGCCGTGGAGCTCAATGACATCTTTGCTTACATCTGCGGCCATGTGTTCGGTCACCGAAAATTTGTGCCTAACACCAGTCCGAACAAAACAGTAGGAGGCGCTCTTGGCGCAATAGTATTGACTACACCCCTCGTTGCGCTCGGCGCGCATTTTGTTTGGTCGAGCACGGTGCTCGACACGCCCGTCCGCTTGCTGGGCCTTGGCATTATCGTCAGTGTAGTGGGACAATTCGGTGATCTTATGCTTTCCTCCATCAAACGCGACCTCGGCCTCAAGGACACGGCGAAACTTATTCCCGGCCACGGCGGCATTCTTGATCGGTTCGACAGTCTGATACTTGTCGCACCCGCCGTGTTTCATTACGTGAATTACTTTGTCGGCTTCGCTGCTGGCCAGCCGCAGAAAATTTTCGGCGGATAGAAAATCGGATGGAATCTTGGAACCTTCAGCCTGCGCGCGACACAGGCCTGACTCCCAGCGAGCGGTTTCGCAGTGTTCGGCGCGAGAGCGGCCTGCTCGAAAGCCTTGCGCATCATTTCTCGTTCACAGTTCTTCGAATCTATTTGGCAGTGGCCCATCGTTTCCAAATCATCGGCTGGCAACACCTGCCCGCGCATGGACCTTTCATTGTGGCAGCGAATCATTGCAGCCATCTCGATGCGCTTTGTCTTGTGGCGGCATTGAAACCGCGCCATCGCGAGCGCGCCTTTCCGATCGCCGCCGGGGACGTTTTTTTTCAAACCAAGGCGGTCAGCGTCTTCTCAGCGATCGTTCTAAACGCGCTACCAATGTGGCGGAAGAATTGCGGCACTCACGCGCTAGCGGATCTGCGGTGCAAATTGGAGGAAGAAAAATGTATTTACGTAATTTTCCCTGAGGGCTCGCGCAGTCGCGATGGCCGTATGGCCCATTTCAAACACGGCCTCGGCATGCTTGTTGCCGAAACGCAAGTGCCGGTTGTGCCCTCTTTCATCGCCGGAACATTCGAAGCATTGCCGCCGCACCGGAAAATTCCGCATCCCGCACGAATTAAAATCGCAATTGGCGCGCCGCTCGATTTCGCAGCGACTCCAAACAATCGCGAAGGCTGGTCACAGATCGCCCAGAGCGTCGAATCGTCCGTCCGCAACCTGGCTACACATTAGCGCCACTACGCCATGGCGTGGCGTTCCAGCTTTTGCGCCAGATCGGCAGGCACGTGCGCGACGATCACAGCGTCATTACCTTCGTACCGCAGCTCGAGCACGTGACCGACGCGATGAATCTCCGCGATCAATGCAGATTCCTCGGACGGAATACGAAAACGCGAGCGCAGTCGCCAGGAACTGAGTGCCTGTTCAAGAGCTTGCACGAGCTTGTTGACTCCTTCTCCCGTACGCGCGGAAATCGCCACGCTCGCCGGAAATCGCCTTAAATATGAGTCAACCAGTTCGCGATTCGGCAGATTATCAATCTTGTTAAACACGATCACCGTTTGCTTCCCGTAAGCGTCCAGTTCTTTGATCACGGTATCGACCGCTTCCATCTGCTCGTCCACGCGCGGGTGGCTCAGATCGGCAATGTGAATGAGCAGGTCGGCTTCGCTCACTTCCTCGAGCGTTGCCTTAAACGATTCAATTAAGGTGTGCGGCAGTTTGCGCAGAAATCCTACGGTGTCGGTGAGCAAAACGCGCTGCTTGTTAGGCAAAACGAAGCTGCGCGTGGTCGGATCGAGTGTAGCGAAAAGTTTGTCTGCGGCAACGACGTCGGCGCCGGTGAGTAAATTCAGCAGTGTCGATTTGCCTGCGTTCGTGTAGCCAACGACCGCGGCGACGGGCCATTGATGACGTTTGCGGCCCTGTCGTTGGATGGCGCGCGTTTTACGTACCCCTTCCAACTCCCGCTCGAGCCGTGCAATGCGCTCCTGCACGCGGCGGCGGTCAACTTCCAATTGGGTTTCACCTGGACCGCGCGTGCCGATCCCGCCCGTCTGCCGCGACAAATGATGCCACATCCGAGTCAGGCGCGGCAGGAGATACTGCAATTGTGCCAGCTCGATTTGCAATCGGCCTTCTCGGCTGCGCGCTCGTTGGGCGAAAATATCTAGAATCAACTGTGTTCGGTCGAGAACCTTGCGCGCGAATAGATTCTCGAGATTCCGACCCTGCGCTGGCGAGAGTTCATCGTCGAATATGATCGACGTCACGCGCCGGTTCTGACACGCGTCCTTGATCGATTCAGCTTTTCCGCGGCCAATGTAGTAAGGTGCTGTCGGCTTCGGTAATTTTTGCGTAACGGTATCGACGACTTCTGCGCCTGCGGAATTAGCAAGCTCAGCGAGTTCTTCGAGCGAATCGCGCAAGTCCCATTTCGAGACGCCTTGCTTTTCCAAGCCGATCAGGAGTGCGCGCTCTTGTGTTTTGTGCGGGCGAGTTTCAATCATTCCTGAGCGCAAATGAGCGACGCGCTCTTTGCGAGATCCATTTCACAGCTTCGTTGTGACTGAAAAGCGATAAATTAAGCGGCTCAAAATTACTTTGGTGACGAAACCAGGTCAACTGTCTTTTGGCGTAACGCCGGGTTGCTTGCTGAATTTCGCCGATGCATTGCAAGATCGACATCTTGCCTCTGAGCAGGTCGCGAATCTGACGTAAACCGATCATCTGCGAAGCAGTCGCACTGACCGCGGTAGCGGCGCGCACTTCTTCAATCACGCCGCGGCGCGCCTCGCGCAGCGAGGCGGCTACAGCCCATTGCTTGCGCTGTGCAGATACGCGCTTGCCGGTTACCAGGCAAATCTCCAGGGCTCGTAACACGCGACGCCGATTGTTGGTGTCAATTTTGCGCGCCGCTTCGGGATCGAGCTGCACGAGCTCCGAGCGCAATTCATTTAAGCTCATCGCATTCAGCTTTTGGCGCAGTTTTGGGTCCGACTCTGGAAGAGATGTCAGGCCATGAGTGAGTGCTTTGACATAGAGCCCGCTTCCACCCACAACGATGGCAAATTTGCCGCGCGAGTGAATTTCATCGATGGCGCGCGTGGCCGTATGACGAAATTTCTCAGCATTCATTTCTTCGTGAAGCGGCGTTACGCCAATGAGATGATGCGCCACTTTCTGCAGCGTCCCGGCTTCGGGCTTGGCCGTCAGAAGATCGAGGCCCTGATAAATTTGAAACGCGTCAGCGCTTACGATTTCGGCGCCGATCTCTTGAGCGACATCAGCGGCCAACTCGGTCTTTCCGGAGGCGGTGGGCCCAACAATGAAAAATATGCGCCGCATTGAATATGACCCGTAAGATTTACGAGACATATCAACAATCGGGAGACGTCGGCCTCCAGCATCGCGTCTCCTGATTGAAAATAACGATCCGCCTATGAGCGCATCTGATGCTCGCTGGATTTCGCGCCGCTTACCACGAGTCTGCGCCCGAGGAATTCTTTGTCGTGCAATTCCTGCACGGCGCGTTTCGCTTCCTCGATGGTCTGCATCTGCACGAACGCAAATCCCTTGGAACGCTGGTTATGCCGGTAGCTCACTACCTCGGCATTTTGCACGTGTCCGACGCCGTTAAACAACTCAAAGAGATCGCTCTCAGTGGCGTCGAAGGAGAGGTTGCCGACGTAAAGACGCGGCGATGTGACCTCGACGACCTCAGGTTTTCGCGCCTGGCGCGAAGGCTCCGTGCCGTTGCGCGCGGTTGGTGCTCTCTTCTTTGTGGTCCCGCCGTTTCCAAAAAATTCGACCACCCGCTGCCAGAATGTCTTTTTCTGAGTTTTCGCTGCTCCTTGCTGACGCCGAAATCGTTCGTGATTTCCTTTGCGTCGGCCCCCACCGCGCGAGCGGCGTGAGCGTCTTCCGGATGAATAAGAGTTCATAATAATCTTCACGTTTGACCCAATTGTTAAATGGGCGGAGCGCCCCGGAAACATTCGGGACACCGTCCGCGGCGCGCGAATCACCGATGGTCCAATCAAACAAATTGCAAGCACTCTGCGACGCCGCTGAAAACTCCGCCTCGTCGAGCCGGAAATAGACTTTTCTCGAACCGCAAGCCGGCGCACTCAACCAACGACGCAGTAAGGATGCAAAGATTCGCATCATGGTTCCAAAAAACCTGAATCGTAGTAGAAACCGGACGCTCGGAAGATCGAAGAAGATTCCCGACATCTCGGTCGAGATTATGCCTCCTTCGGCCGCGATTGCAAGTGGCGCTTACGATCTGTGCGCTTGCTGCCGCCACCAGATGCGCGGTCATCCCGAGCGAAGCGAAGGATCGCTCAAAGGCTCCTGGAGCACGCTAATCTGGCTCGGGTGTAACAGACTTCGTAGGGGAGGTCCCTCGCCGTCTTCGCGGCTCGGAATGACAGATTAGCGCGTTATTTGGTCTCGCAGAGAATAGGCGCGTGATTTCAAATATTCCCGCGGGCGTTCGCCGCGAATCGGCCGCATAAAATATCGCAATTCGCGTCGGGTCAGTCTTGGCTCGTAGCCGAATTCCGGCATCAGATCGCGGCAATGCCATTCCACCCATCCGATTTCGTCCTCGGAAAGCTCGCGCTGCCAGCGTGTCACGGGTTCGGTGCTGATCTGCGAAAAGTGAATGCGCGCCGCTGAGTTGCCGCTCCAGAACTGGCCCACTTTTGTGGGCGTAAGAACTGTAGCCCGGTCGAAGTCGATCTCCAGGTAAGCGCAAACTTTTTCCATCATCTTGGCCGGTTCGCAGACCAAATCCTCATATTGCACCACAAAACCGGGAATCTCGCCGTCGGCCACGCGCCTGGCGAGCCTGGCGGCGACACACCAATGTGCGATCACATAGTAGGTTGAAAACCTTCCGGTCTTTCTCGTTTTTTCCAGCGCAATTTGCGCCGCCAGAATGGCCCTGGGATCGCGAATGGTAACGAGAATTTTCGCGTGGGGGAAACGAGCAAGAATCGCGGGAATGTGATTGCGATTAGCGGGTGTTTTTTCCACCCAGCGTCTGACTGTGTCCAGCGAACGCCCCAGCATGGCTGCGTAAGCCTTTACCATCAGTACGAGCAAATCTTCCTCTGCATTCACAGGATCGAACGCTGCGCGCTCAAACGTTTCCAGAAATTTCTCGCGTGGGAACGTAGTGTAATTTCGTTTACCCCACTTGCACGGCCCGCCAAACAACACATTGGAAAGCGACTGTTTCGTCAGGTAATCAAACTGCGCCCGGCGGCCGCGGGGCGCGTACTTGGTAAGGACGGTCGGGAAATAGGCAGTTTCCTCCGGCAACACGAGAAGCTCAGGGTGATTATCGAGCAGCGCCACTAACAACGTGGTGCCGGACTTTGCCTGGCCGGCGACAAAACAGGCGCGCTCCTCGAATGGCAAAGTACACAGTGACATCATCAATGTGGGGCAACTTTGCAAGTTGCCTCCCCCGCCCGCCCCGGCGAGCGCCACCATAGCTGCAAGACCGACATGTTCATTTCACTTGGCCCAGAAACCAATCGATAAAACGCGGAAGTCCGTCGCTTAGTCGTGTAATCGGCTTGTAACCAAGCAACTTTCGCGCTTTCGAAATGTCCGCGCAAGTCAGCGGCATATCGCCGGGTTGCTCCGGCAGCCGGTTAACTTTTGCCTTTTTTCCGAGCGCCTTCTCGATCGCGGAAATCAAATCCTTGAGCTGAATGGTTTCGCTCTCCCCCAAATTAAAAATGTCGAACAGCGGCCCGTCATAGCCGAGCGCCGCTAGTGTTCCCTGAACAATGTCGTCGATGTAAGTGTAATCGCGGCGCGTCGTACCATCACCGAATTGATCGATCGGTTGTCCGGCGTAAATGCGGCGGGTGAATTTATGGATCGCAAGGTCCGGCCGTTGCCGCGGACCATAAACGGTGAAATAACGAAGCGATACCACGCGCAACTGATAAAGATGTGAGTAGGTCGAGCAAAGAAATTCGCCGGCGATTTTCGTCGCGCCGTAAGGACTGAGCGTCTGACTAAGATATTGACCTTCCGAGAAAGAGATCGTTTTCGACGCGCCGTAAACGGATGAACTGGAGGCGAAGATGAATCGTCCCACCTCGGTCACG
>QHNV01000108.1 GCA_003218535.1 Verrucomicrobiota bacterium | reverse complement strand
CGTGAGCAGCTTTCACGTGACTGTCGATCATTGCCGCAGGTAAAATTGAATCCGGCGGTCAAGAACATTCACGACTTTAAGTTCGAAGACTTCGAACTGGTTGGCTACGACCCGCATCCATCAATTAAAGCGCCGATTGCAGTGTAAACGAGCTGTAGAGGCAGGCGTGTCGCCTGCGACAATACAAGCGCAAGCAGCCGACACGGCTGCCACCACAGAAAGGTTGGGTAATCATGCTTGCGACTTTCGCCCATCGCGCGGGTTAAACGCAGTGTGAGGATCGTCGTTGCACTGTCGATCTTTTTCTGCGCAGCCACTTCGTTGCGCGCGCAGACTTCTGTCGAGATCGATTTGGAAGAGCAGATGGCTTATCTGCTTCAAAACGGGCGCCCGGTGCTGGCCTCACCGATTTCTACCGGCCGCTACGGGCATCTCACGAAGACCGGCTCATTCAAGGTTCTCGACAAAGAGCGCACGCATTATTCGAGCATGTATGGGAAAATCGTGGATGCGCATGGGAACACGATTGTGACCGATGCTGATGCGGACATGCCGGTTCCGCGCGGAGGAAAATTTGTCCCAGCGCCAATGAATTACTTCATGCGCTTCAACGGAGCAGACGGAATGCACGCCGGATATTTGCCGGGCTATCCTGCGTCGCACGGTTGTGTCCGCATGCCCGAGCAATACGCAATCGCGTTTTTCGACTCGGTCAGTGCAGGGACTCCGGTTACGGTGTTCGGCAGGACGCCGGCTGGCCGTTATTGGAGCCAATCACAATCCCCGTTTCCCGCCCGAGGCAATCGCTTTGCGGATCCGCGCTTCGGCCCGCAACTGGGGCCGCGCTTTGCCCCGCCGCCTCCGCCCTGGTGGCCATGAGGGTCAGTTTCCTTTCGAGGCTATCAGCGATTGGTGCTGGCTGTCTTGGGTCCGCGGGAGAGATCGACGAGATCGGCGAGGATGTTAAGCGTCTCGTCGCGCTCCGGATCGATGGCTGGCTCTTTGGTGTCGTCGGCAGGGCTCGGGCCGGCCACTAAATCCGTGTCCGCATCTGGAGCAGCAACTTCAGAATCGACTTTAGGCGAAACCCCGTTCTTCTTCGCTTCCGCCAGTTTCCCAGGATACATCACCAATTGGAGATTTGGTTTATCGACTGTGTCGAGCGTAAGGCGGTAAATGCGCGGTTCTTCCTGGTTTCGCGCCAGGCGTTCTTTTGAGCGCATTTCTTTGCGCAGCTTATCATCGGCGAGCTCCTTTTTGCGTACTTCTTCATTCAGGGAAATTCGGTTTTCATCGATCTTATGACGCAAACGATCCATGTCCTCCATCACGTAGTGGAATTCGGGATCGTTTTTGACCCGTGCCTCCGAGCGGTGCCGCAATTGATCGGTAAACAGCGCATGCGTGTCGGACCACTTGGTATATTTTGCCTTGGACACTTCGTCGTAGGGCAGAGCGTTCTTCAGCGCGCCTTCGCCAAATTCGGGCAGATCGCTCAAACTCGGAAGCACGATATCCGAGGCGACGCCGTGCAGCTGTGTCGAGCCGCCCGCGATGCGATAGAATTTCTGGATGGTCAACTTCAGCGCGCCATCCTCCTCCGAGCGGTTACCGAGGAGGGAAGCGAACCGGCCGATGGGAAGGATCGTCTGCACGGTTCCTTTGCCGAAGGTATTCTTGTCCCCGACAATCACCGCGCGCCCGTAATCCTGCAGAGCCGCCGCAAAAATTTCACTCGCGGACGCGCTTTGTCGGCTGGTTAAAACCACGAGTGGCCCGGAATAAGCAATGCCCGGATCAGGATCGGACGAAATCCGAATGCTCCCATTATAATCCTTTGTCTGAACGATCGGGCCCGATTTCAAAAACAAACCGGTGAGGGAAAGCGCTTCCTCGAGTGAACCGCCACCATTGCGTCGAAGATCGACAACCAGTCCGGCGATGTTCTCCTTCTTCAGCCGTTTTAGCAGCGCGAGCACGTCACGCGTGGTGCTCTTCTGGTGTTTGTCCATGTCGGCGTAAAACGATGGAAGCGTCAGCCAGCCGAGCTTTATGGAATTTCCGTTCTCGTCTTTGCGGAGAATGATGTCGGCCCGCGCTTCTTGGTCCTTCAACTTAATTTCGTCGCGCACGAGCTCGACGTTTTTCCGGCGGGAAGGATCGGTCGCGTCAGCAGGGATGACGAGCAAGTGCACGTGAGTCCCTTTTTTGCCGCGAATCATTTCGACGACTTTGTCGAGCCGCATTTCGCGAACATCGACAAACTCATTCTGGCCTTGCCCGACAGCGGTGATTCGGTCGCCTACTTTGAGCCGTCCGTCTACCTGCGCCGGCCCGCCGGGAACAAGGCTTTCAATTTTAGCGTAGCCATCCTCGGAGCGAAGCATGGCCCCGATTCCTACGAGCGAAAGGCCCATGTTAATGCTGAAATTTTTCATGTCGGCCTTGCTCAAATACTCGGAGTGGGGGTCGTACGTTTCTGCGAGCGCATCGAGAAAAAGTTTCACTTGCTCGTCCTTGTCCTGCTCATGGACGTTGCGCGAAAGGCGATCGTAGCGGCGGGTAACCAATTGAGGAGCTGGTTCGATAGGGTGCTCGCTCAGATGTTCCTGTAAGAGCTCGTTTGCGATCCGTCCACGCCAGAGCTGGTCTGCTTCGGCTTCATCTTTTGGCCAGGGAGACTTTTGGCGGCTAAGCTCAATCGTGGCGTCACTCTTGAAATCAATCGGCTGTTTCAACAGTTCTTTAATTTTAGCGACACGCTCGTCCACGCGTTTCGCATAGAGATCATAAATTTCGTGAGCCGGCTTGAGTGTGCCAAGGAGAACGTCGCTGGCAATCGAGTTGCCGTATTTTGCGTTCAGCTCATCGATATCTTTTTGAGTGAAAAACAGATGGCTGTAATCGAGCATCTCGAGGTACGTTTGAAGGAATTTTCGCGAGACCTCTTCATTAAGCTTTTGATGGGTGTAATGACCTTCCTCCAAGAGGCGGCCCACTGACATGGCGATCGTTTCTTTCGAGGCCGCTACCGCGGGCGGCGCGGCAATCGCGGCCGCCAGAAGGATGGTGCACAACGCCAGGGATCGCTGGAATGCTGATTTCATTGGTAATTATGCGGTTTCCCACCTTGGCAGATTTGAAGCTGAAACGCAAGATGCTGAAGCAAGATCGACATTTGAGTAGGAATGAGACAACCGAGAACAGGGAACATTCAATTATTCGTAAAAACTCTCGCCTTCAGCCGTAGCCAGGCTTGGATACAGTGATTCACAATGACTTACGAGAGCTTTTGCGGCGGAATTTTTGAAACGAATTGTTATCTGCTCGAAGCTCCGGACGGCTGGATCCTTTTCGACGCGCCTGATGGCGCCTGCGCTTGGCTCGAGTCACGCAATGTCGATCTCAAACTGCTTCTGCTGACGCACGGACATGTCGACCACGTCCAGGACGTTGCCCGGATCAAGCGGCGGTTTCGTTGCTCAATTGGTTGTCATCCGCTCACTGCGCCAATGATCTCCGATCGCGAATTTTTTCGCAGCTTTGGTTTCGAACTCGAAATCGAACCGGTGGAGCCGGATTTTTTTATAGAAGAAACGCCTGCAAGAAATTTTCTGGGGTTGGAGATGCAAGTGCTGGAAGTACCTGGACATTGCCCGGGAAGTCTCTGTTTTTTTTTACGCAAAGATCGATTACTCATCGGCGGCGACGTCCTTTTTGCCGGTAGCATTGGCCGCGCTGATTTGCCTGGCGGAGATATCGATCTTTTGATCGATGGAATCAGGAACAAATTATTTCCCCTCGGCGACGAAGCCGCCGTGCTTTCTGGCCATGGCCCGGCGACGAAGATCGGCACGGAGCGTATGGCAAATCCATTCCTGCGCTCAACCGATTTCCGCTAGGAGTTCGTCAAGGGGCTCTATGTTTCCGATTTTCGCGACAGTGCACCGCAATGATTTCATCGCCGCAGGCACATGCTGCAGAAAATGTTTATGGCCTTTGACCAGGCCGAGAAAACCATAAGCTCCCAGCGCTTGCATGAGGCGTTGCATCGCACAGAGGCGTAGCTTCAAATCGAAGTCACCGTCAATTGTGATTCCGTTTTCAAGCTGCCGGCTGCGATAATACGCGATTAACTCGGTCCGCTCTGCTTCCGCAAGATCGACATACGGATCGTAGAGCAGCGACGCCAGATCATAGTACGGGAGTCCCGGTCGCATACCCTGGAAATCGATGAGATAAGCCTGCCCGTTTCGCATGATGATGTTTTGCGATTGAAAATCGCGGTGAACCAAGACTCTCGGGAAAGACGCCACGAGTTGGGCGATTTCCTGTAGCGCCGGCAACGCAGCAACCGGCGCCAGCTTTACCTTGTCGATCTTGAAGTAGCGCCCGAGGCAATTTTTGAAAAAATAATTCTGCTCCCAGCGGTAAAGCTCAGCATCGAACTCCGCGGGCAAATGCTCTTTCATCTCGACGCAGACCGACTCCGGCAGCGCGTGCAGAGTCGCGATTTGATCGAGCGCCGATTCGTAGAACGCGCGACGCACGAGCCAGCTCTCCTGGCGGTAACTGTAAATGTCGCACTCGCCCAAGTCTTCGAGCCAGATCAGTCCTTCGTCCGGATCGTGAAAATAAATCTCTGGCACGCGAATTCCGTGCGTGCCGAGAAAATTCGCGATGGGCACGTAGTGCCGGTTCTCTTCTCGCTCCAGATTGTATTTGACGAGGATCAACGCCTGCTCTGCTGAGCAGCGGATTCGATAGAATTTGCGGTCCGACCCGCCTTTTTGGATCGGGCTGATTTTTATCTCGGCAACGTCCAACCGCGGGAAGTGCATCCGCGTTTGCCGGAGAAGCAGCTCGGTTCTCATAAGTCAGATGTCGATGTTGCGATGGACGCCGCTGGCTTTTCTTTGGGAGCGGACAATACAGGCCTCCAACCGGGTTTGGGAAGCAATTTCTGACTCGGGCCACAAAATTGTGTCCTCAAGCATCGCGTTCGCGCCAACGTGACAGTCCATTCCGACCGCCGTGCAGCCGCGTAATTGTGCGCTGGGATCAACCACCGCAGTTTTGGCTACACGTTCAGGCCATTCTCGCGTTTTTACATAATGCGGCTTCCAGTTTTCGCGGATGATCATTCGGTGCACATTGAGATATTCGGCACGCGAACTGATGTTGAACCACTTTCCCTCGTTTAGTACGAGGCCGCCGATCTTCCCGCCTTGCCCGATCCAATCGGCGAGCACCGGAATGAAGGAGATTTTCCGCTGCGGCGGAATTCTCTCGAAAATGTCGCGATTCCAAACGGCGATGTTGGCGAAGTCGAAATTTCCCGCGGTACCGTAGCGCTTCGCAATGTCGGCGATCCGATGATCGCGGAAAGCGATTTGTGTCGCCAAGCCCGTTTCGCGCAATGCCAGCGTCACATCGTTCCGGCGGCGGAAATGTTCGTCGATCAAATGTTGTAGAGCGATATCCGTTAGGACGTCGCCGCTGTAAGTGATGAACGGCTCGCTGCCCAGATGGGTTTCCACATTTTTGATGCCGCCGCCGGTTTCAAGCAGCTCCGGCTCGTGCACAAGCGTGACCGAGCAGTCTTCATAGCGGTTCGCACCGAAAAAGCCTTGAAACGATTCGGGAAGTTTGTGTGTGTTGATGATGAACCTGCTAATCCCGAGTTCGATCAAATGATCGAGCGCAAACGTTATCAGCGGCTTTTGAAAAATGGGAATTAGCGGCTTGGGCAAATCATCCGTCAACGGACGCAAGCGCAGGCCCAGTCCGGCTCCCAAGACGAATGCCTGTGTGATTTGGTTCACGAAGAGAAAGTGAGAGATTCATCGACCATTACCGAATGCGCTCAGGTCAAGGCTTCCATTCGAAATGACGAGTCGGCGATTTGGGCGGGAATTTCACGCGGTAGAAAATCACGGCTGCGCAAAATGGCAACCGCGTTTCAGTACTTTGTTGCCGCCTCAGCAATTACGCGCACCCTTGTTTTCAAAATGCTGAGGAACTCAGCGCTTTCTCGCCAGGCCCAAGCAAGACTTTCCATGAAACAATGGATTAAAGTAATTCCCTGGCACGATTGCGATGAGACTCATCCTGGGGTGGTACGCTTCATCTCTGTGTGGAGGCGCCAAGGAAAGGACATTAAGCGTATCGCGGGCACTTCCATCGCGTATTGGAAAAGCACCTGAGCTTTAGAAACTATACGATCCGAAAGGACCTGCACTCGATCAAGATCAAGGAAATCGTGCGAAGCGGCGCCCTAGAGTGGAGCTCTTCACACGACACTGTGCCCGCGCCTGTCTTCGCCAGGTTGCTCTCGTAATGACAGAAAAGCGACCGTAGGCGTAGCTAATTTCTGGAGGAGTCTTGAGACGGAACTCGCCACGGCAGCAAAAAAGCTAGATACAGAAACATGGTCGCTAGATCGAGCATGTAGATCTGCACAATGCGCTGCAAAACGAGATGAAAAGCCACGCCGATAATCGCAGTCGGCCAGACAAGGCGCTGCAACCAGAACCCGACGGCCAGAAAGGCCTCGATCATTACTACTGCAGTCGCGGCGATGGAGACTGGCAAACGGAGCGAAGCGAGGTGGAAGAATCCGTCCGACAGATCAACGTGGAAGTTTGGATGCATACGTGACATGCCGATAAGAATTTCGCCGTTTAGGTAGGCAGGCGTCAGCTTGGCCAGCGCATTGACGCCGTATACCAGCGTCAACTGAATTTGAATCAGTCGGATCGGCCAAATCGGACCCGCCGATTCCCGCTGCCCATCTCCGCGTAGAGCGCGCCAGCTCCATTGCTCATCGGATCGCAACATCGAAAACGCCAGAAGCGCCGTCAGGAGCACTTGGCGGCTTAGCTGGCCAGCAGTGAGACTTGCCAATGGAAGAAGCAGCAAGAACAGGATCAATCCCACGATCCTCGGCCGCACTCCAGCTGCAAGTGCCACAAGCAAAACGCCGATGACCAAGAAATACGGTCTGCGTAGAATGATGTGGCTGTAGACGCAAAGCGCGCCCGGCAGTGCGCTCAGCGGCGGCACGGGTTGCAACCAAAGTGAGTGAAACGCCCACCCTAGCATCCCCGCCAGCGCTATCCGAAACACCGCCGCAGACCTCGCGCTGACCGGCTCAAAAAGGAATCGCTGCAACTGCGGCGTACCCAATCTACTTCCCTTCGGCGTCGCCCGCCTTCCAAACGTATCGATACTGCCGATCGAGACGGGTCGAGTTGCGTGCCCAGCGGATTGTCCACTCAAATCGCGTGCCCGCCGCCTCGGAAGACCACGTGGACGATCGCATGTAATTCTCGATTTGCGGCTTGACTAGTACACTCGCAGCCGCTCGCTTAGCAGCAGCATCACCGCCAATAGAGCCATCAAGATCACTAAATCTCTCGCGCGCGAACCGGTGACCGTTGGCCAATTCCTTGCATTCTCATTCATGGCTCCGCTTCTTCCGATTTTTCATGCGCTGCAAATGACTCGGGTGTGATCCGGCAGTTTCTTGATATAAATGGCATCAGCATCCCGCCTAGCATCACGATCGCGCCGCCCCCTTACCAGCCGCCCCAGGCGCGATAAATGATGGGCAAACCCCGATGGGTCCTGAGTCATTTCGAAAAGCCCGACCGTACCGGGCTTGCATAGAGTGCTGGTCTTGGTGGTTGGTCGCCTTTGGCGATTATTGCGCGTTGGCCATGTAGCCTTTCGCGCCTTCCATCACCGTCTTTCCAAGCGGAGTCAACTTTCCAAATCGATCCACTATCTCGATTCCGCTGGCAAAGAGGCGCGCGTTATCGGCAAGCTCCTTTTCTGCGATCTCTTTTTGTGCTGCCGAAAGGATGCCGCTGTCCAGAAGCCCTTTGACCGCGCGATGCATTCGGGCGAGCACGAACGTCGCATGATAGATCCCATACATCGGGCGCGGATCCAGGCGCAAGGGCGACGGAAACAGTTCCTCGGGTGAATTTTCTACGAGCGATTCGTCTGCGCTGAATCCAAATAAAAGATTGTGTGAGCTTTCGTGCGCGAGCATCTGCACCATCGTCAACTCTCCCTTGGGTTGGTTGGCATTAATAATGATGGCTCCCCATAACATGAATGCCGAAGCACCGTCAAATGTCATTGCTTTCGCTTCCAGCGTTCCAGCAGCGAGAACAATTTCCCGCAGTAGAGCGCGAATCTCCGCAGCCAGCTCAGGATCGCCGCCGTCCATCAGATCGAAGGCATCTTTGATGAAGCGGCGGCACTTGGTCGCCGCCTCACGCGAAGGCGGAAAAATCTCAAAGTTCAAAGAATCGTCCGATTCCGGGTCAACAAGCAAACTCGCGTAACGCTGTGATATGGCGTCTTCGCTATACAGACTAAACGCGAGCGGCGAGACCGGCCGGCTCTCGAGCTGATTGAGAAATTCTCGAAATTCGTCCGATTGAACCTGTAGCAGCGCCTCCCCCTGTTCCCAAATGTGACGGAGACTATCAGCCAGCCGCGACCGCATGCGCTGGTCAAGAAAACGGACGCGCTGAGCATTCGGTTCGAAACTGTGCAGGTCTTTAGACCCTGCCGTCAACGTTGACGTCGCGGTAATGGAATCCACGAACGAGCGCCCGTCCTATCCCTTGGGGACTCCAATCGCCTTCACTTGGCCGATCATTGCCTTAGCGGCCGTCGATTTTCGCTCGCCCTGTGTGACCTTAACTTGGCTGAAGCCCAACAGTTTCCCCCAATTAAGTTTGATTCGTTTATTTGCGCCATTCATGGAAGGCGTTTTAGGGCATTCGCCAGGCGATTGTCAAGCAATTTGCAACAGTGAACACTAGACCAAAATATGGGCTTCCCAAGTGTCGCGAGCAGATTCCCTCGAAAAAAAGGATTTCAGGCGACGTACTTTAAACCAGCTGTTTTGATCCGCCCGATCATTGCTTTAGCTGCCGTCGATCTTAGTTCGCCCTGCGTGACCTTAACTTGCTTAAAGCCCAGCAGTTTGTCCCAATTCAGTTTGACACGTCGATTTCCAAGTTTCATAGGGAGGCTTTTAGCAATT
>QHNV01000065.1 GCA_003218535.1 Verrucomicrobiota bacterium | reverse complement strand
CGAATAGCGGAGTCGTTGCAGGCGAAGCTCACCGGTCGCGAAGAGCAGGCGTTAGCAGTTACACCGACCGATAATCCAAAGGCCTACGATGCGTATCTGCACGGCGTCGCTTCTGAACCACGTGCCCATACCTCCTTCTCTCATGATCTCGCAGAGAAAGCCATCGGTTTTTATGAGCGGGCGGTGCAGCTTGACCCCAATTTTGCGCTTGCTTGGGCGCGGCTTTCTCGCGAGGACGCGCTTTTCTACTTTAATCTCGAAATGCCTAACCGCGCCGCTCGAGGCGACGCAGCGAAACGTGCTTTGGAGAATGCGCAGAAACTGGACCCGAACTCGGCTGAAACCCTGCTCGCCTTGGGTTATTACCAATACTGGGTGCTGAATGATCATGAGCGCGCCAAAACGACATTTGGTCGCGTGAGCAAGATGTTACCGAGCAGCAGCGAGGTACCATATGCGCTCGCCTTAGTTAACCGACGCGAGGGACATTGGGATGAAAGCATTGCGTACTGGGAGCAGGCCCTCGCCCTGGACCCACGTAATGCAGAGTTACTTGTGAACGCGGCATGGACTTACACCATGCTTCGACAGTTCCCAGTCGCGATTAAGCTCTACGATCGAGTGCTGGACATTACGCCAAACAATCCGGATGTGATGGCGGCAAAGGCCGGCATTTATCAAGCCCAGGGCAACCTGCAAGAAGCCGCTAGGTTTCTATCCGGAGTGAACGAGCAGACTCTTTCGGAGGATAACTTTGTAATCAAGATCGCTCAGTTGAGATTTGAACGAAATTACGGTGAAGCCGTTCGATTGCTGCAAGCCCGACAGGCTCAATTTCACTTTGCTTCTGAGATCGACAAGGTCCGCGATCAGGTGCCGCTTGCTTTAACGCAGCGTTTTGCGGGCGATACGGCTGGCGCAAAGGTTACCGGTGGACAGGCGCGCAATACACTCGAGCCGCTCTACAAGGATCAACCAAACGAGACACTCGCACGAAGCCTGTCTCAAGCCTATGCCTCGATGGGCGAGAAGGGCTCGGCCCTAAAACTCGCGGAGCATGCAATCATGCTTTTGCCCCGTGCGATAGATGCTGTCGATGGACCTGCCGTAGAACAGGACCTGGCAATGATCCAAACGATCTTCGGCGAGAATAGCCGTGCGATCTCAACTCTCACCGAACTGTTACAAACGCCCTATGGCTGGGGTTACGGCCTAGCGCCCATTACGCCGGCACATTTAAGGCTCGATCCGATCTGGGACCCTTTGCGCGCTGATCCCGCTTTCCAAAAGCTCTGCGAGGAAAAGCAGCATTGAGGACACGAATTACACGAATCGTCACGAATTTGTGTTTGACATCCCGCTCCTTGCCCGTGATGCCGGGTAGTGCGCGCTTAGAGGAGTTTAGCTGCCGACGCCTTCCAATTCCACCCTCTGCATGGTTTCATCCCCCCAAACGTTTTGAGCAAATGCGTTCGCTGCGAAAAGGAACGAAGCCCCAACCGTTATTGCACGAGCAGCACGAACAAATGCTGACCTTGGTAACGACATGATTCCAGACCAAAGGTCCGATGAAATGCCCCGATTAGAAAAGATCGCGCTAAATTCTGCAATGCTAATCGCCACGCAAATCAACCGCGGATTGCGCGGATAAAAGCGATTATTTCCCCGATTTAACCCGACGAAGCTACTCTCCGCGTAACCTCGCGCCGGATTTTACGCACTACCTCAGTGAACGGCCGGAAATGACCTCCCACGGTGGGAAGCCAAGGACGGCCCAAACAATGAAAGAAAATTAAGTTATGAAAAATAAAAACATTATGTTCGCAGCGGTTCTGCTCTTTGCCGTGGCTTTACCACTAGTCCCAACGGTCTATGCGAGCGGCCCATTCGCTACGAACTATACCAATGCAAGCCTAAGTGGCGTTTACGGCTACAGCTCAGACGGCTGGCACTTAGGGCCTAGCAATCCGTCTAACAACTCGACAAACGTCCCGCTCGATGCCGCCGGCGTAATGTGGTTTGACGGCAATGGCACGTTAAAGTTTCATGATACCGCCGATCTGGGCGGCTTCGTCATTCAACGTGGCACCGCCGATAACCCGATCGTGGGAACCTACACAGTGAACCCGGATGGCACGGGCACGCTGCAGTACTTCAGCAACGGTTCCAACCACACGCGAGCCTTCGCCATCGTTGACGGTGGCAGGGAATTGCAGCTCGCCGGAGCCGATGGTCTAGATACCTCCCGCGGCGTGGCAAAGAAACAATAACGATGCTGCTGCGGGCATATCATGCACGCTTGACACCCTCCCGGCGTCGGAGGGGTCAAGCGTGCGGTAAGGGAATTAGCTCCAATGGGGGAAGGCGGGTGATCCACCCGGTCTGCTATTCGCGTCATTAGGCCTTTCTCCTAATTGACGGCGAAACTTTGATTCGTTGTCCGAGCCATTCGGGCAACCGCTCGCTTCCCGCCGAATAGAGCACCCAACTGTAGGGCGTCTGTCTCAGACGCCAGCCGAGCATCCATTCATGCTGTCCCGGGGTTATCCGCGGTCCAAAGCGGCAAAATTTTCATTTTTTCTGAAACGCTCCCCGCTTTTTTCCTTTGTAAGGGAGCGATGAACACAAGTGAACGGCCGGATATGACCTCACGGTGGGAAGCCAAGGACGGCCAAAACAATGAAAGGAAATTATACATATGAAAACAAAATTAGTTAAGAGCATAATGGCTCCCTTACTGGGGGCTTGTGCGTTAGTCACCATGGTCGCCCCAACGGCGGCCGGGCAGGGCACAATAGGTGGAACACTTCAAGGGACCTGGGACATGCGGATAAGTTTAACCGATTGCGCAGGTCACGTGATAAGGAGCTTCCCGTCACTGGTAGAATTCACGGCGGGAGGCACGGTGGTAGAATCGAACGCGGGGACACCGCAGGCTCTGAAGACGCCTGGAGAAGGTGTTTGGAGCCGTACCACTGACAATACCTATGCGTTTCGCTTCAAGTTCTTCACCTTTAACACTTCGAACGTCTTCACGGGCTGGACGATTATTGCGGGGACAACAACCGTGAATTCGACCGGAGACACCAATGCGGGGTCCGCAACTGTCAAGGTCTATAACACAAGCGGCTTCTTACTGGTAAGTCTATGTGCTTCGACTGCTGGCACGAGATTCAAGCTCTAGCGGATCATGGGATTTGGTGCGTTCCATCCGCGCCAAATCCATCTTTACTGCCGAATAATATCGTAAGAAGCCATCTCATAATACAAAATGGGGATAGTAGGGCGCGACCGAGCCTGCCTAAGGGAGGCCGAAACGATTCGCTCAGTCGCCACCTAGGCTGCCCCTACGGTTCAATCCTCGGGAATAGCGGCACGGGCTTGCCGACAACATGTCCATCCGGCAGTCCTCCCCACTCCACATCAGCGAGTGAGAACCGCTCTTCCTTTCCGCTCAGTTCCATCTTCCAATTGAGTTGATCAAAAATTCCATGCGCGGCTCTCGGCAGCAGAGGCGAAATCAAAATCGCAATGACGCGAACTAACTCGACGAGATGATATAGGACAGAGTCGAGTCTTCGATCTTGCGACGAATCTTTCGCGAGACGCCAAGGCGCAGTGACTTCGACAATTCCGTTTCCATAGAGCCCCAGATTTACCGCCATCCCCGCAGCTTTTGTGATTTGAAAAGAAGTCATTTCCTGTGCGTAGACCTCCAAGGATCGCGGCGCCTCAACTTCAACTAGCTTTTGCAGTTCAACCGATCCTGGGCCACCGGGAGCAAGATCTTTACCCTTAACATGAGTTATCCGGCCGTCACGATATCGAATAACCATGGTCAATGTCCGGTTAACCAAATTACCAATTACATTTGCGAGATCGCTGTCGCACGTAGCAATTAGTCGTTCTTCCGAAAAGTCGGCATCCTGGCCGGTGGCGATATCGCTCATCAAATAATAGCGCAGCGCGTCGGCGCCGTATTTATCGACGAGGACGAATGGATCAATAATGTTCCCCGCACTCTTACTCATCTTGGCGCCACCGAGATTCCACCAGCCGTGGACGAGCAACTGAGGCATCGCTTCATCAGGAAATCCGATGGCGTGCAGCATGATAAGCCAGTAAATGCCGTGCGCCGGAACGAGAATGTCTTTCCCTATAATTTGTAGCGCCGGCCATTTCTCCAGAAAAGCTGATGGTTGCTTGCCGAGCCGTAGCTGAGCCGAGGCTGCAGAGTTGAGAGTTGAGAGCGCCGGATCGTAGCCGGCGAAGCTGATGTAGTTCGTCAGCGCGTCGAACCAAACGTAAGTAACGAAATCTTTATCGAATGGGAGCTCGATTCCCCAATCGAGTCTCGATTTCGGTCGGGAAATACAGAGATCGCCGCTAAGCTTCTCAACTGCATTGCGCAGTTCGGTCTGGCGAAAATCGGGAATGACTGCGTCTTTGCGATTAGCGATGTACCGAAGCAGCCACTCTTTGTGTTGACTTAGTTTGAAATAGTAATTTTCCTCCTCGCGAAATTCGACCTCGCCCCATTCCGCCCCGAATTCATCGTCGGGACCGCGTTCTTTATCAGTCAAGAATTGTTCCTGACGAATCGAGTAATATCCGGCTTGTTTGTCCTTGTAGATTTGGCCAGCATCGAATAGTCGCTGCAAAATTCCTTGCACGACTTTTTTGTGGCGCTCGCTCGTTGTCTCCGCCCATTCGTCATATCGGACATCGAGTTTGCTCCAAAGGTCGATAAACTTTTGCGTGATCCCTTTGACGAAGTCCGAAGGCGGACAGCCGATTTTAGCAGCAGATTGTGCGACCTTTTGGCCGTGTTGGTCGACACCGGTTAAAAAGAAAACCTTCTCGCCTTTGAGGCGATGATAGCGCGCGATCACGTCGGCCAGCACTTTTTCGTAAGCGTGTCCGATATGCGGCGGCGAATTGGTGTAATCGATCGCCGTGGTGATGAAAAATTCTTTTGCCATTGGCTCCGAGATATTGCGGGCGCACGACGCGGCACGCAAACGGCTTGTTCGGTAGACCACGGATTACGCGGATTGAAACGGATTCCTCAGGCAATGTGTTACCTACCGCATCCGCTTGTCTTTACGAGACCCGTACTTTTTTCCAGATGCCGCCTTGTTCTTTCCAGTCGTAAAGCGGCTTGCCGTTAATTTTGTGAACGGACGTTTCTGTGACTCTCATGCTGCCCGGCTGTCCGGCCATGAAGAAATCAATGTCATAAATTGCGCCATTGGTGGCTTTCATATCCACACAGGCGAAATATTTGCCGCCTCCAAGGCTGGAAAGCTGGTCGTCGTGGACCCTGACCAAATCAAGCGCGAGATCTTTGCCTTGATAGTTGATGTGAAACTTCTTATCGCTGGATCGCTTACGCGTGCTCGCGAGATGCCTTTTGATTCCGGCGGAGATATCGGCAGTGGTGACTTGCTGCGCCGGAGTGCTCTGCGGGGATGTTGTTGTTACCTGTGGTAACCTTTGGATTGGCGGGTGGGGATGTGCCTCGGCGAACAGCCGGATACCAGACATTAAAAACAACGTAACAGATACCGCGATGGCAAGTCTTGTAATCATAGGGCCCGATTTCATGTGATTGCTTTCGCCGTCTCCATTTCTTCACTGTATTTGCCGAAGCGGGCCTTGCTGTTGCACCACGCACGATGATGGAATGCTCGTTCCGCAGCAGTCACATTCGCCGAGTCGCCTTTCCAGGCTTTAAGCACGGGAGCTTGCAAAGCCCGGCCAAAGGAAAAGCTCAGTTGCCACGGCAGGTTAGGAAGTTGATTCATCGCATTGAGATGTTCGGTGGCTTGCAAATCAGTTTGGCCGCCCGAAAGAAATACTAGGCCAGGGACAGCGGCAGGTACCACGCGTTTCATGCAGCGCACAGTAGCTTCGGCAACTTCCTGCACCGAAGCCTGCTGTGGACAATCCTTTCCTGACAGCACCATATTTGGTTTCAGCAGCATCCCTTCCAATACGACGCGATGTTCATACAAAGCGTGAAACACGTTTTCGAGCGTTTGCTGGGTGACTTCAAAATGACGCTCAATCGTATGCGCGCCATCCATGAGCACCTCCGGCTCAACGATCGGCACCAGGTCCGCTTCCTGGCAAAGCGCCGCGTAACGCGCCAGCGCCTCCGCGTTGCTCGCGATGCACGTGGGCGTGGGAATTGTGTCGCCAATGGCGATGACGGCGCGCCATTTAGCAAAACGCGCGCCCAGTTGCAGATACTCCGCCAACCTGTCGCGTAACCCATCGAGCCCTTCGGTGATTTTCTCGCCGGCAAAATTTGCCATCGGCTTGGCGCCTTTATCCACCTTGATTCCGGGAATGATCCTCTGTTCCTCCAGCGCTTTGACGAACGTGCGACCGTCGTGAGTCTTCTGCCGAATCGTTTCGTCGAACAGAATCACGCCGCTGATAAATTCGCTCGCGCCGGCTGTTGTAAATAAGATTTCGCGATAGGCACGGCGGTTCTCTTCTGTTGAAGGAACACTGATGCTCTTCAATCGTTTTTCGATCGTCCCCGAGCTTTCATCCGCTGCTAGGATCCCCTTCCCCGGTGCTACAAGTTTTCTTGCTACAGACTCCAAATTTTCAGTCTTCATAATTCTCTCCTTAGAATCATTTTCGCTCCTATTCATAATTACAACTAACATATTGGTTGCAACCTCGAAAGCTTTCTGGTTGACCAAAGCCCCCTGTTGCAAAGAGCGGCCTAACACATCTCGTATTCGTAATCATAATTCTTGAGCGCGAGTCAGCAGCAGGAGCAGGAGTGAGTCTAGCAAGGTGCTGAACGCTTTCCTCGACGCGCGGTCTAACTTGTGCTATACGCAAGTCAATGCTGAGCAGGATCATAATTTCCATGGCGATGGCCGCCGCGCTTTTCACGGCTCCGGGGGGTCTTGCCGGGCGATCATGCATCCTTTCCAACGCGCCAAATCAAAAAGCTTGTCACTCAAGTTGCTGTGCTAACAAGACGTGTTGCGCGACATCGCCGAACAGAACAGCTCGGACCTCGCAGCCGCTCGCGCAGACCGATTCCAGCTACAAGCTCAATACGGCATGCGTTGGGTTAATCTCCGCAGTTTCGCCGAGCCGGGAATTTGCCGCTCAACAATTTCTGCTCTCCAATGCCGCGTCTAGCGCGCATTCGCCGCCGACGCTCGCGTTGATCTGCATTCGTCTCATCTGACCCAGGGCGAGCTGACGCCCGAGATGTCCCCTGTAGCCACGGCTCTGTGAGCCGTCGAAACCCGCCCATAGGCGCGCGGCTACAAACCGTCAACCGCAGTCTTGGATCAATGAAAACACCAACTTTTTTAATCTTATTAGCTACATCTTTATCACTTCAAAGTCAGATCGCCGCTAATGGCGGCGAATACGGCGCCGCTTCGCCGCGGCTTTCGTTAGGCGAAGTTACGCGCTCTGTGCTGGAGAATAACCCGGCGATCAAAGAAGCGGAGAATCGCTGGCAGGCCGCAATGCAGCGTGTGCGGCAAGCCAACGCGTGGGATGATCCGCGAGTCGTGGGCGAATCGCGCGTGCGCCGCTTCGTCGACGTGCCGCCGAATGCGTTCATGGATCAAACGCTCGCCATCGAGCAACTGATCCCGATCACTGGAAAGAATCTTGTGCGAGGACGTGCAGCCGCGGCCGAAGCCTTAT
>QHNV01000064.1 GCA_003218535.1 Verrucomicrobiota bacterium | reverse complement strand
CGTCAATGCCGAAGACGAAAATGAAGTTAAAGAAAAACTGAAGAATGACCCTTGGTTCGAAAAGGGCATCCTAAAGCTAGAGAGCGTCAAGCGTTGGCAAATCTTTATTGATGCGAGGAAGTAAAATCGCCTGGCCGCGTCTGGCGGCTTGCCGAACACTCTGCCAGACGTCCTTAGCGTTTCCTGACTTGCAGTTTACGGCGTTGAATTTGCCCGAGTCGGCGTAAGGCCTTTGACGAATTTCTCGAGCAATTCGTCAAAGCGGTCCGGCTGATCGAGGAAAACGGCGTGCGCGGCGTCTTCGATCTTTTCAAAACGCGCATGCGAAATCTGGTTCGCGCCCGCTTGTTGCCGGGCCAATTCATCCGATTTCGCAGATGCGATGATAAGAGCCGGACAATCAATCTTTTTCAACGCCGCCGTCCGGTTCACACCAAAAAGATCCGCCACCAGCATGGCGATACCAATGCTTGGCGATGTTTTCATGCCGGTGGCGACGAACCGATCAATCGTACCCCCAGCCTGCGGTTTGCTGATAATCGCGCTCATCATGCCACGCAAATATTCCGGCTGATGGACTTGATAGACAGAGAACATTTTGAACTGCGCCGCCGTCTCTTCCGCACGCGCGGTAATCCCATCGGCTCCATCTGAAACAGCCGCATCTACCAGAACGACGCCTCCGAGATCATGCGTGCCGTAATGTTCGATGTAAGCAGCGAGATCCTGCACTCCTTGCGACCAACCGATCAATACAGGCGAGCGCGCGTTCAATCGTTCCAGCAGATTGCGCAGATCCTGTGCGCGCATTTCTGGTGTGTTGCCACTGGTCGTGATCGTTGATTGTCCTTGCGACCGCGGATCGAAAGCGATTACGCGGTAAGTTCGAGCAAAGTGATCAATCTGTCGTCGCCAAATGTCAGCGCCGGTACTCCAACCGGGAATAAAAACCAAAGTCAGGGGTGAGCTGGCCTCGCCGGCTTCGATTACGCGCAGGTTTACATTTCCGCCAACATCCATCTTTTGCTCGCGCAACTTGGAAGCGAGATCCGCATGAACGGGAGCAGCGCTTGCGATGATCCAAGCGATCAGAATGAAAATCGATCTAGCAAACGATCTCACGACCGAACTTATCTCGCGTGCAGGTCACGGACAACCCGATCGCGCTGATTTCGGGGTCGAGGAACTACGCGGCTGCGCGTTGGCGAGCCTTTTCGTCGATCGCCAGATAATCGTCGCGCGGCGGACTGAAAGTATCGAGAACGCGAGTCGGTAAGACCGTTTCCACACCATGCGGCACATTGCTGCCGAGATAGAAGGAATCGCCGCTTGAAAGCTCATGCGGCACGCCATCAACGATGAGCCGCATTTGACCTTCGAGGATGTGAACAATTTGCTCCTGCGGGTGCGAGTGCGCAGACATGCGACTTCCGGCCGCCAGCGTGGCGATCATCTGATACATCGTCTTACCGTATGCGACAGTCCGGCGCGTGATGCCGGGACAAATTTCAATTGTCGGATTTTCTCGTTTCATTTTCGGAATGTTACGCGAGGACAAGCCGTAGCGCGAATGTTTAGGGGAGCGCACGCGCCATCGCGTGCTGGTTTCGGCGTCGCCGAAACGAACTTTGGCTGTTTTGTTTATCCACAGATTCCCTCCTTCCGGATTCACACAGACTTAGAGGCGACTGAATCAGGAAACCACGTCCCAGACTCGCCATGGAGAGAACGCAGGGGCGGTAATCTGTATGAATCTGCGGATGAGGCCTAGGTGGAAGTCGGTAACGATCTTGCTACGCGTCGCAAATCGTCCAGCAGGATCTCCATATCGCGCAAAGTTGTCCGATAGTTCAGCACGCAACCGCGCAGGGCGAAGCGACCGGCAAGCGTGGCATTTGAGAGATACGAACTGCCATCTCGTTGCAGAGCAACTAAGAGCCGTTCATTGAAGGCATCAATTGCCTCGGGCGATTCGTTTTTGAGCTGCACCGGCACATGGCGAAAACAGAAGATCGACAGCTCGACCGGCGCGACCATCTCGAAGTCATCACTGCCTCGCACCATCGACTCGAGGTGGCGCGCACAGGCAAGATTGCTTTCGATCGCCTCGCCCAACCGATCGAGACCGACTCCTTTTAATAACATCCATACTTTAAGAGCTCGGAAACGCCGCGACAGTTCCGGGCCGTAGTCCCAGAATGCGAAGGCCTCATCTGCCTCCTCACTAATAATGCGGGTGTATTCGGCCTCATGGGCAAACGCGGCCCGCGCGATCCCGGGTTCGCGATAAATCACGCAGCCAACGTCCACCGGGAGATAAAGCCATTTGTGAGGATCGAGCGCGATTGAATCCGCTTGATCGATGCCCGTGAACAATTTTCTCGCCGATTTCGCGAGAACAGCGAACGCGCCATAGCTTCCATCCACGTGCATCCAAAGTTGGAATCGGTTCGCAACTTCTCGAATCTCCGCTAACGGGTCCACCGCGCCAGTGTTCACGGTTCCGGCATTCGCAACGACGCAGAATGGAACATAGCCGGCCTCCAAGTCAGCAGTGATTTTTGCAACCAGATCGTCCAGCCGCATTCTGAAGCGCTCGTCCACAGCGACGAGGCGCACATTCTCCCGGCCAATTCCCAAAAGCGCTGCCGCCTTGGCGATGGAAAAATGCGTCTCGCTCGATGCATAGATGCGCAAGCGACCCGACAAATAATCTTTCGCCTGCCGCGCCGCGGCGATCGCGGCGAAATTGGCGATCGACCCACCGCTCACAAAGAGTCCGCCGGCGCCAGCATTGAAACCAAGAATTTGCCGGATCCAATCGATGGTCAGGCGCTCGAGTTCCACCGGCGCTGGCGCGGAACGCCAAACCGTGAGATTCGCGTTTAAGACCGAAGCTAGCAGGTCGGCGAACGCCGCGAGGGGAGTCCCAGGCGATTGCACGTAGCCAAACATGCGCGGATGCGCGTTCTGCCGGCTAAATGGAATAATGGTGTCGCGAAAGACCTTCAGCAGGCCGTCGAAATCGATTCCTTTGGTAGGAAGCGCGGAATCGAGCGCGTCGCGAATCTCGCGGGAAGACATGTGACGGTACACCCGGCGATCACGGAGATCGCCGAGATAACCGGCCATTAGTTCGATAACGGAATTGCTCCAATCGCGTATTTGGTCGGCAGAAGGATCAAGCATTTCGACCTAGTATGCGTCGCGCTGATGGCATTGTCAGCCTGTGCACCGACGTTTGCGATGGCCTGCTCGCCGTAATTCGGCGAAATACGGAGATCATTTGCACGCGCAAAAATAGCGCGTGCAAATTGCTGGTCGTGGTTCTCCTCTAAACAATTTATGATGACAATTCAGGGCCGCACCGATATTTTAAGGCATGCCCGAACCGAAGTATCGCCCAATCCCAGACGTGCAGCGAAGCGGAACTGTCTCGAAGGCTGCCATCAGGCGAGCCGTGAAAAAATTAGCAGAATTGAAACGAACTCATCCCAATCAGTACAAGGAGAAGATTCAGTCCAGTTCGGGTACATCCGTCCAGCTAGTGGTTCGACACACCTAAATCGGAATGCCAGCGTCCCCCAGCGCTAGCGTGTTCATCAACTGTCCGTTCGATCAACAGTACCAGCCGCTCTTCGAAGCAATCGTGTTTTGCGTTGTCGCATGCGGATTCGTGCCGCGATGCACGCTGGACCTGACCGATGCAGGCGAAGTTCGCATTGAGAATATCTATCGGCTGATTGCCCAATGTAATCACGGGATTCACGACATCTCGCGAACGGAAGTCGCAGGTCAGCCCTACCGTTTGCCCCGGTTCAACATGCCTCTGGAGCTTGGGATCTTTCTCGGCGCCAAACGATTCGGCGCGCGCACAGCCAAAAAACGCTGTTTAATTATGGATCGTGAACCGTATCGGTACAAGCGGTTCATTTCAGATATTGGCGGTCAAGATATCAAAGCGCATTACAGAAGCCCGGCTAAAGCAATTCGGCATGTTCGGGATTGGCTGCAATCTGTACCGGGGAAAGCTGCCATTCCCGGTGGGATGAAGATCCGGCAAGATTACCAGCGGTTCCGAAGAGAGCTGCCAGTGATTGCAGAGGAAGCGCAGCTTAATCCGGCCCAGCTTACCTTCATTGACTATCTTCAGCTTGTCACAAGCTGGCTAAAACTCCATAGGTGATCTGCGGCAGCGTCAGAGGAAATCGACGGTCACACGAAGAATGGAAACTTTCGCCTTGATTACGGCACGAACCGCTGCGCCCGGGAAAATTCCGCGCCGGATCAAATCGAACCGCGTATGCCCCGGTCGGGATCGCGCGGGCCGATGACGCCGGACATTCTTTCCCAGACCGAGCTTACTGCCGGACGCACCGTGTCCCAGGGCAATGCTACATCGGGTTTCCCCTGCTCGTACTCGACCGCAACGGACTCTTCGACTTCGCCGAATTTCCTCCCGGGATTTTTCAAGAACGAAGTGTATCCGGTGCGATACGCGTGCTCGAACTGCTCGTAGGAGTAGTTCTTCGCGTATGATTGTTTGGGATGTTGTTCGCGCCAATAAGCCGCTTCTTTTTCCCGATCCACCGCGCCGGTTTGATTGGCTTTGCCGCCTGCTGCTTCCGAACCTGATTGCATAACGCTCCCCTTTCTACTGCTGCTCATTAGAACATCGCCGGCAACGAGCCAATCGGTCGCTTTTTTCAACTGATCCCGAGACACGCGATCTAAAAGCTCGCCAGGGAGCGCAGTTCGTTTCTCGGCGAGGAGTAATTGGATTTCGCTAAAGATGACCTCGTCTACTTTCGGTAGTCCGCCCGTTGCCATATTCTGGCTTGCATTCCGGATCGCAGCTTAAGGCCGCAAAATAATTTTCCCGTCGGCGTGCCCGCTCGCCGAGATTTGATGCGCCTTCTTCACTTCAGCAAGCGGTAACACCGTCGCCACTCGCACCTTCAATTTCCCGCCTTCGAGCAGACGATTGATCTCCGCGAGCTGATCAGGCTTCGGCCTCACCTCCACCATCGCGACGGTCACGCCGAACTCTTTCGCCTTCTCCGCCGACGGCGGGCTGACCGTGCTCACGAGGACGCCACCGCGCTTCAATGTTTGGAAAGCGCGCTCCTGCGTGTCGCCGCCCACCGTATCGAACGCCACATCCACGTCGCGCACTTTGTCTTCGAATTTCGCTTTCCTATAGTCGATGAACTCATCCGTCCCGAGTTTTTTCACAAACTCCTCGTTCCGGCCCGACCCTGTCCCGATCACGTGTGCGCCTTTGTGCTTCGCCAGTTGCACCGCTATCGAACCGACCGCGCCTGACGCGCCCGTGACCAAGATGCGTTGCCCACTCGCGAGCTT
>QHNV01000063.1 GCA_003218535.1 Verrucomicrobiota bacterium | reverse complement strand
TGGTAGATCGACAGTATGCGCCGCTGTACCGTTTCGCGCTCAGCCTGGCGAAATCCGAAGCGGATGCAGCGGACTTGACGCAGCAGACATTTTTTCTTTGGGCCTCGAAGGGTGACCAACTGCGTGACCGCTCGAAAGCGAAGCCATGGCTGTTTAAGACGCTATACCGCGAATTTCTAGGACGACGCCGCCATGAGATTTATTTTCCCAAGATCGAGCTGGACGATGTGGATGAAAAGGAGATGTCAATCTCCCCGAATGTGAATGCCTTCGATAGCCCGACCGTGTTGCAAGCATTGCGCGAAGTGGAAGAGCCGTTCAGAGCGCCCCTGACCCTGTTTTATCTGGAGCAATTCTCGTATCGGGAAATCGCGGACGTGCTCCAAGTGCCGATCGGCACGGTGATGTCGCGATTGTCGCGCGGCAAAGCGCTGCTGCGTCAACGGCTACTCTCAAAAAAGGAAGCCCTTGGGCATAAAATCGCTGCTTTCCAATCAGACAAACGGGAGGAGTCACGTGGATAATCGCGAAGCCAAATTTATTTTGAACGCCTATCGTCCGGCAGGTCAGGACGCCAGTGACCCGCGCTTTGCCGAAGCGTTCGAACAAGCCCGTCGCGATCCAGGCTTGGATCGCTGGTTCAGTGAATCAATCGCGTTCGATACAGCCATGACCGAAAAGTTGCGCGCCTTGGAAGTGCCTCCTGATTTGCGAGAGAATATTCTCGCTGGCGTCAAGGTGAGCCGTCCGCTCCGCTGGTCCAAGCCCTTCATCAAGTGGGCAATTGCCGCAGCACTGATCTCACTGGCCATTCTCGGTTCTTTGCTGTGGCGCGAAACGCGGCCGGCACATCTGGCCGGATGGCAGAACCAGGCGCTCGATGTCGTTTCGTCGCTCCTTAGGAACGAGTCGAGTTTCGACGCGCAGTCGCTCAATGCTGACGAACTCCTGGTATGGTTGCGCGCGAACCATGCGCCGGCCGCGCAAACACTGCCGCACAATCTCGACAAACTGCGGAGTATCGGCTGCAAGACTTTTTCATGGAATGGAATGCCGGTCTCCGTGATCTGTTTTATGCGACCCGACGGCGGGCTGATTCATTTGATCACAATGAACACGTCGGCCGAATCCGATCGCGAATTCAATCCACAGCCAAGAGTCGTGCACGAAGGCCGATGGGCAACCGCAACGTGGCACGAGGGCAAGATGACTTACATGCTCGTGTTGGAAGGATCGCGCGATCAGCTCCGGGCTTATCTCCTGTAAATATCGATAGAACGTGCCGAGAAGACTCGCGACTCGTGTTACCGTTTCTCTCGTCACAGCGCAAGGGAAACAAGCTACTCTGCAAGTTCATCTGCAGACTGGGGTGCGCGGCTTGGGATCTCGCCGCTGGGCAATCGCCAGGGGCGCTGTCCACGAAATGGCATTGCCAAGAGTTTCCCCAGTGTGAGTTCGTGCTCCTCGCGATACGCCGCAACACCGATGGTAACGGCGTCCTGAGGCACGTCGCGGCGTAGGGTGCGATGAAGTTTATCCCACCAGCAAAAAATCGTGCCCCAATTTGAATTGGTTTCCCGTTGCACGATCGAATGATGAATTCCATGCATGCGTGGAGTTACGAGGATTAGGTTTAAAATCCGTTCGACCTTAATTGGTAGCCGCCAGTTGGAATGATGGAAGAGGGTCGCGGCTTCCAACGTGATGAAGAAGATCATCAGCATCATCGGAGTGATGCCGAAGATCATCACTGTTACCGAAAGAAATCCGATGGAAAAAATCATCTCGCCAAAATGGAATCGCGCGGCGGTGCTTACATCAAGATCGAGATCCGTGTGATGCACATTATGAAATCGCCAGAAGAGCGGAATCATGTGGTTGGCCCAATGCCACCACCAGTAAGCGTAATCCATCAACAGAAACGTTGCGATGATGGCTATCGAGAACGGGACGCTGAGCCAGTTTAGCAGGCCAACATGTTCCTGCTTCGCCCACATGGCGACCGCGATCGGGATGGGCAGCATGGCGAGGCGCACGATGGCGAATCCGGGAATTGAGAGCACAAAATTACGCACCAGTCGGTGCAACATGCGGAAATGTTGGCGACGCAGGGGGAATCGCCATTGCAACAAAAGCAGTGCGAGGAATAAGCAGGCCAGCAGTGGCCTGCCTACATAATCCATTAAAGGAATTTTTTGCACAGTCTGGCGCCTTACCGCCGCGATCTTATCATCGGCTGGTGCGTAACAGCAACGCGCAGAATCTCAGTTCTTCCGACATTTAGATTGACTAACTGGACCGGAGCAAGTCACGAGGCGGTGAACCTCCGCGTAGATTTCCGCGTTTAAGTCTGTTCCCAGGTCAGGATGTACTCGAGCGACTCTCCGCGATCCAGAATTGGTGGCGATGACAACACGAGACGAGGACCGTCGATGCGGTAGTACCGGATCTGATCGTGGCCAATCCAATTCGGATATGACGCGCCGCGAACGCGATGGAGCACGGTGCGAGCGGACGGGTCCACGGTGTACGTGCCGAAGTACGAGACGTGCCCTTCGAACGCTGCCCGCACTTCCGCGTCGGTACCCGACCCGAGATCGTTCGAGGCGAATGTTGGACGATCGACTCTCATCACATGCGCAGACATGTTTCCGGCAGCGTCGTAGAAGAGTTGACCTACGACATTGTGGCCCAACGGATACCGGGTTTCACCAGACAATGCGCGCGCTTCGTAGGATGCGAGCCGCCACGTGCCCACTAAGTTGGGTAAGGAATCTATGTTCACAGCCACACACTACTTCCCGACGGCCGGAAATCGCTGCCGAATTTTTCTATGCGCCGATGCGCCGGAACTCGAAGGTGGTCTCGGGTTTTATGACTTCGCCGTTCATCTCCAGCAGCGGGTAGGCGAGGAAATTAATCGGGCCGCTCGCAGGCTCGGGATTGATTACCAGGTCGCGGCCCTTGGTTAGCTCGAAACGATTTGCCGGGTTATGGCCGAAGTAGTAATCGGCAAGCTTGGGATTTTTCCACGCCTCACTGATATCCACCGGTACCCAGCGTCCATCTGCGAGAAATTCCGCCCAGCAATGATAGCCATCGATTGTTCCCTCGTTCTTATCAGCAGGAATAGTGGCGCCAATGGCAAAGCGCGCCGGGATGCCGATGCTGCGCACCAATGCGATGAAATAGGCATGGAAATCGGTGCAGTTGCCGGTGTGCGCATCGCACGCATACATGGCATCACCGCGTCCCCAACCACTGCCCGATTTGTCGTAGCGCATTCGACCGATTACGTGATGATAGAGCGCTTTCGCGCGTTTGAGATCGTCGCCGTTTCCCGCGGTCGCTTTCTGAGCCAGGGTCCTGAACGTTTCGTTGATTGGCACCAGTTTTTCTGGACGCAGGTAACGCGCAGCTTCCGCATCGGTTGCAGAATAAGCCGCTTTCTCCTTGCGGACTACGCGGTATCGAATTTCGATGGTTTTGTCGCTATCTGAAGGTTGCGGATAGAGCACGCAAATGTTGTTGCCGTAGTCTCGGTCTTGTACTCTTTCCCATTTTACCGGGATGTTCAGCTTTTCCTCAGTAACAGTCTGAAACGCATCGGTCTTTGCGAGCGGTATCCAGACGCGAGCCTCGCCTTTGATCTTTGGAAGTTTGACTCGATAGACGAACTCAAATTCGTCCGTACCTTTGACGATGGCTGGATCATCTGCAGCACGACTCGGCGCCGCAAAGCCCAGGAAAAATACGACGAGAATCCGAAGCCGTATGGGCAATTGGGAGACCATTTGCAAGATTAGCTCGCTGGCACTTTTTGCCATTTGCCATTCTCTTCTTTCCAATTGTAGAGCGGTTTGCCGTCAATTTTGTGAACCGACGTCTCGGTGACTTTCATTTTACCCGGCTGTCCAGTTAAAAAGAAGTCGATGTCGTACGTTTTGCCATCCGTAGCTTTCATATCTACGCAGGCAAAGTACTTGCCCGCACCGAGATCCTGCAGTCGATCATCGTGTACTTTTACCAAATCGAGCGCGAGATCCTTGCCTTCGTGTTTTACGTGAAATTTAGCGTCGTTGCTCTGCTTGCTTTCCGCATCAATGTTTTGCTTGATGCCGGCTGAAATATCAGCCGTGCTGACCTGTTTTTCCCCTCCACCCTTCTTGGGGTGCTCCGCGCTTTTCTTTGGATGCTCAGGGTGTTCCTGTGCAAAAATAGTTGCTGCCGGAGTGAAGAATAATGCAATGGCTACCGCGATAATCAGTTTTGAAAACATATGGGTCCTCCGTTTTCGGTTCGTTTATTGATAGTTACGTGGATGCTTCGCTAGCTTTCTGGCATAATAGCTAAGACAGCAAGCGGGTTCGCACTTCTACTTTTTACGAGAGGTATCACGCAGCCGTTCTATTCCTAGATTAATATTCCAGGCAGCCGATTTGGTGAAAAGCACGCATACGGAGTTCTCAGTAATTGTGCCGGTCTTTAATGAGGCGCTACTAATACGCCCATTTCTTCAGCAGTTAAGAGACCGAGCGCCAGAAGCGGAGATTATAGTTGCCGACGGTGGAAGCAACGATGGCACGGCTGATCTCGCGTCCGGCTTTTGCGATCAAATTGTCATAAGCAAGCGCAATCGAGCGATACAAATGAATGTCGGCGCGCGTGCCGCGCATGGTGACATCCTTTGGTTTGTCCATGTCGACGCCGAAGTCCCGCACGGATGTTTGGCTGAGATCGAGCGCCTCATGGACGATCCGGGGGTCGCGGGAGGTTATTTCCGGATACGCCTGCCGCGAGCCCACGTCTATCGGTTGACGGACAGTTTTGCGCATTACGCCGGAATTGTGCTGCGAATCCGATGCGGGGACCACGGGATATTCTGCGGACGCGCTGTCTTCCTGGACGTTGGTGGCTTTCCAGAAGTGCCTCTGATGGAGGACGTGGAGTTTTTTCGCCTGCTTCGGCGGCGCGGTCGCGTGATATGCAGCCAGAAGCGGATCTTGACCTGCCCGCGACGCTATGAAGCTGTTGGACGGGTGCGTTTGACTCTGGCTTACGGATTGATCGCAATGCTTTACATTTTCGGTATCCCGCTGTCGAAGCTTGCGTCGCTCTATCGGCGCCTGTGCTGCAAAACAGTGTAACCAGAGCTGACGGAATCGTGTGTGCTGTCGCGTGGAGGCAGCCCGATGCGCCCGGTGAGGGTGCTTCATCCGTTTTCTATGTACAGGGAAAACAAATCAAAAGGAGGCAGTCATGAAAATAATGAGCCTGATTATTACTTTGGTCGCGACGACGGCGCTCATTGCTCTTGGGCAGGAAGGGACTGTGGAAGAGGTGAAGCACGGAGCGAAAAAAGCAGGGGAGACAGTTAAAG
>QHNV01000062.1 GCA_003218535.1 Verrucomicrobiota bacterium | reverse complement strand
ATCCAAACATCGCCCGACTCTTCGACGCCGGAACGACTGCAAGCGGGTTGCCTTACTTCGTCATGGAATTTGTCGACGGTGTGCCGATCGACCAGTATTCGCACGGACTCGGCGTCCCTGAGCAGCTAAACCTGTTCCGCAAAGTCTGCGCGGCGGTCAGCTACGCGCACCAGCACGCCGTGATCCATCGGGACATCAAGTGCTCCAACATTCTTGTCACTAGCGAGGGCGTGCCGAAGCTACTCGATTTCGGGATTGCCAAAATTCTTCAACAAGGCGACGGCGCGGAAACGCTCATGACGATGGCTGGTATGCGGCCGATGACCCCGGAGTGCGCCAGCCCGGAACAGTTGCGCGGCGAACCGTTAACCACGGCGACTGACGTTTATTCACTCGGCGTAGTTCTATACGAGTTACTTACGGGCCAAGCGCCGTACCGTCTCAAAACGCGAACACCGGAGGAAATTTCGCGCGTTATTACTGAGCAGGAACCGATGCGACCGAGCACGGCGGTTGCAAGATTGACAATTACTTCCGCGCAAACTCCAAACTCCAAAATCCGAAATCCAAAACTGCTCCGCGGCGACCTGGACAACATCGCGCTGATGACGTTGCGCAAGGAACCGGAACGCCGTTACGCATCGGTCGAGCAGTTGTCCGAGGATATCCGCCGGCATCTCGAAGCGCGCCCGGTTCGCGCGCGCAAAGACACGTTTGGTTACCGCGCCAGAAAGTTCGTCCAGCGCAACAAAGTAGCTACAGCGGCAGCTGTTCTAATTATCATTAGCCTAATTGCAGGTCTTGTCGCGACGACGTGGGAAGCGCATCGCGCCAAACTGGAGAAAGCGCGCGCCGAGCGTCGATTCAACGATGTGCGTCAATTAGCCCACTCGGTCCTGTTCGATTATCACGATGCCATAAAGAATTTGCCCGGCGCGACCGCTGTCCGTGAGCGGTTGGTCAAGGATGCGTTGGCTTACCTCGATAGTCTTTCGCGAGAAGCCTCGGATGATCCTGGCTTGCAACGTGAGCTGGCCGCGGCTTACGAGCGAGTGGGCGACGTGCTCGGACAACCTTTTGCCGCAAGTCTTGGAGACACGGCCGGAGCCATGGAGAGTTACTCGAAGGCGCTGCGGATTCGGGAGGCGCTGGTCGCAGGCAGTCCACAGAACCTGCAGAACCGTCGCGATCTGGCCCAGAACTACGCGGGAATCTCCAAACAACTAATCCAGACCAACGAAGCGGCCCGCGGCACGGATTACCTTCGCAAGGCGCTTGCCATTTACCTTCAGCTGAGCGCGGAACAGCCGACGAATTCGGAAGTCCGCTATGACCTTGCAGCCATGTATAACGACTTTGGGTTTGCGCTCGAAGACTGGTGGGGTGATGCCTCCGGCGCGCTGGAATATCACCGCAGGGCGCTGTCGCTCCGCGAAGGACTCCTGGCAGCCGATCCGGCTAATCAGCTGCACCGGCGTAATCTCGCCATGACGTACGTGAATATCGGGCGGGCCTTGTTTCAGGGCGGCGACCCGAAGGCAGCCTTGGAGATCAACCAGAAAGGTCTTGCCATTCGCGCTGCATTGTTTGCGGAAAACTCGACCAATGCCGACTACCGCCGCTTGCTCGCCATCGCCTACCAGAATGATGGCAAATTCCGCGCGCTCCTCCATGACTTGAGCGGTGCGTTGGAGAGCTTCCGCCACAAGCTCGCACTGGATGAACAATCGCTCGCCGACGATCCCGTCAACGCGCAGACCCGTGAAGACCTTGGATACTCGTACGAAAGAACGGCCGATCTATTGGTCGAGTTGGGCGACTACCTTCAAGCGCTCTCACACTACAGTAAGGCCCGGGCGCTTTATGAAGAGGTGTCGGCAGTTGCACCGCACATTTGGCGCGTCCGCTATCGTGTCATCTTTGCCCGCGCGGGTATTGGCAACGTGCAGGCGAAGCTCGGGAAGCGGCCCGCTGCGCTGGCCGAGTGCTCTGAGGCCCTCGTTCTGCTGAACGGAATTCCTGAGAATCCAGCGAGTAGACTTCAAAGCGGCGCAAGAGGGCAGATACATATACATCTTGCCCGGGCGTATGCCGCGCTCGCCGGTACCAAGAATGTGCCAACAACCGAACAACGGGAGCACTGGCGCTCGGCACGCGACATGTACGCTCGAAGCCTGGAAATTTGGCAGGACATGCAAAAGCACGGCATCTTGACTGGCGAATACACGGCTAAACCGGAGGAAGTGACCCGCGCCATTGCCAAATGCGACGCGGCTCTGGCCGAAAAGGAGTAGTGTCCCGAATCGATGTTATCACGGATGCCTAACAAATGAATCACGACAGCGAACATCTGCGACTGCTGGCGATTTTTCACTATGTTGTCGCTGGTTTGGCGGCGCTCTTCTCCTTCTTTCCCCTTTTGTATTCAGCCATGGGCGGATTCATGCTTTACGCTGCTCATCATCCGGGACCGCATAACCAGGAGCCACCGCCAGCGATTGTCGGGTGGATATTTATTGTGTTGGGCTTTTTCTTTCTCGCCGGTCTCGCGATGGCGATTTGTATTCTGGTCGCCGGCCGATCACTCGCGCGACAACGGCATTATTGGTTCGCATTCGTGATGGCATGTATCGAATGTCTTTTCATTCCCTTCGGGACGATTCTTGGCGTGTTTACGATTATCGTGCTCTCGCGCGAATCGGTGAAGACGTTATTTTCGCCGCGAATATAAAAGGTGGGGAGATTGACGCACTTGTAGCTTGTGCAGCTGCAAGCCTGGACGCGATCTTCTCGGACCGCGCAGTTAGGGCGAGCGGTAATCCACCGGCGTTCCATTCGGTGGTGATAGGAAAACCGCAGCACAAAGGAATACGAACACCGCCGCAGCGCCCGTCCATTCCCAAAAACCCAGGTGCCAGAACACGGAATGCCGCAGCGCGCCGCGAATCGGCATCGCCCAAGACGGTTCCAGGCGCGTAAGCAGCAGCAAACATTCACTACAGAAAAGCCCAACCAGCGGCACCAGCGTCGCGAGGGACCAAGTCCAAAACAGCCCTCGTTTACGTCCTTTCCACGCGCACCAGCAACCGAACAACATTCCTATTGCCATAAACGCGGCAGAGGAGCGAGCGAGGAGCTCGTGTAACCGCCGAATTCCTAGAACAGCGTGCACGTGCTGCGGCACGACGAGGCAGGCACAAATCAGCGCAACCGTTCCTGCCGCGAAAGCCCCGCCGCTCACGAGTGCAGCGCGTGGCGAGGTTATTTCTAAATGCCGCCGCAGATATCCGGCGAGCGGTAGCATCAACAAAGCCGCAAGTGAGATTCCGCAGGCCGATAGCCAATAATGGTGGGGATTGTCGCGCGGCGAAAGCAAGTTGGAAATCACGCGGTAACGCCAGTCATAATTGTCGGGAAACATCGCCGCGCTCACTCCGAGCGTTCCGAAAAACGAAAGGAAAATCAGCCCCAGCAGCATCACCAGGACAGGTTTGCGATCAAGCATTGCGCCAAGATTCGCACGCCACAAAGCGCACCGCAATCCGACGCAAATCAGCGGCACTATGATTCGCCCTCGCCATGTGAGGCAGCAGCTTTTAATGCAAAACAACCGACTGCCGCTCTGCCGGCGGAGGGGCTCGAACCCACACGATCTTGCGATCACTGGATTTTGAGTCCAGCGCGTCTGCCAATTCCGCCACGCCGGCGACAAGCAAGCTCAAGCTACGAAGCTGGCGTCGGTGCTCAAGTGTTCCGGACGAGGCCAAGCGGCCGCAAACTTCCTGGCAGCCCGAACGAAAAATCTCCCTGAGCGATTCCCTATTGCGGCGCGAGAGGCGGGCGATTGCCGCTGAGCGTGCGGCAGGAAACGGCAACGGCGAAGTGCGCTACTGCAAATGCGCCGAACTTGTGATTGGTGGACGCCGTGTTCAAAGTTTCATTCGTGTGAGTACGTCGCGGCCCCGCAACGCGCTCATCCGGCAGCCGAGCGGATCGTCAGAGATAAAGTTTCACGGCATGCTTACGATAGCGCGAGTGCGCAGCAATGGACGCGCGAATTTGTGAAGGCTCTCAATAAGTTGGCCGCGCCACTTCTTCAATCAAACAACGGGGCGTGAGATACGGGATCAAGCATCAGTTCTGATTGACGAAATTGGCTTGCCGCCAATCCTCGATTTGGCTCAAACACAGCGGCAGTCATTATCGGCGTGCGTGGCAGGCGTGGTTGGCCGTTGAATTTTTAATCTTTTCTTGGCAGTTCTGCTAAGTTAGTTTGCTCTGACACAATGAGTGCGACGGTCAAAATCGAGCGAGACGAGGAAACAGGTGTGTTTGTCGCATCTTGGGATGATCCGCAGGGCGGCGGGATCACCACGCAGGCGGATTCCTTAGAAGAACTTGCCGACGCTATTCGCGAAGCGATCCGTTGTCATTTTGCAAATCGCACTGCACCACGTGAGGTCTTTTTGCATTTCGAGACCGACCCGGTGTTGCAGGTTGCGTGAAACTTCCGCGCGACGTTTCAGGCCCGCAGGCCGTTAAAGCGTTGTGTCGCTTAGGCTTTGAGCGAGAGCATCAAGAAGGCTCGCACATTCGTTTAGCGCGCGGTCGGTTGCGCGTCACAGTCCCGAATCATCGAACACTAGCGCCAAAGACATTGCAAAGCATTCTGCGGCAAGCCGGAGTTTCGCTGCGCGAGTTTATGGACACGCTGCGATAAATAAAAAGAGCGCAGCGGCGTTCAGATTGCCTAAATCAACGTCGCCAGATCGTCCTGGATTTGCGAATTGATCGCCAGACGGCTGATGTTTCATCGGCGATTTTTGCTCACTGTATCTTCGAAGGTAAATCCCCGGGAGGAAGATTAAGCCGCCACAAAACACTTGCACCGAAAAAAATCTCTGCGACTATTTACGCCTTTTATGAAGTTCACTTTAGACGGGAAGGGAAGACGGGCACCTTTTGGCAAAAAATCGCGGCAATGAGACGAATTTTCTTAATCGTCATTATAACGCTAATCGGGTTGAGCGGCTTTGCGGTGTTGATAATCGTGCAGAACCAGTCGACGGACCAAGCGCTGCAAGGCGAAGGAAACGGTCGCTTCCACGATTACAAACGAAGGATAACGGCTACAAACGCTGCCACAGCCGAAGTCTTCG
>QHNV01000061.1 GCA_003218535.1 Verrucomicrobiota bacterium | reverse complement strand
TTAGCGATTTTCAACGAGATTTTCTTGACTTCATCTGCGGTTCTATGGAGAGTATGTGTCAACTCGGGGTCGAACTCATTTGCTTCTCCAACCCCCCGGAGGTGCTTTGTGAGCTGCCCATCGTACAAAACTCTGGTTTGCCTTTCCGCCCTGCTTCTCCTTGGCGTCCAACTTCTTCGTGCAGAAGTCACGGCTGGAGTCCTGGGTACAGTGGTTGACCCAAGCGGCGCCGCCGTTTCCGGTGCGACAGTGGTCCTGAGGAATCCGGATACAGGACTGCAGCGCCGTGCGAAGACCAACGAATCGGGCGAGTACGAGTTCTTAGCGGTCCCGGTTGGAGAAAAATACAGTGTCCAGGCCGAGGCGAAAGGGTTCGAAAAGTCCGTTCAGAGTGGAATCAAACTCGTACTCAACCAGAAGTACAGAGCTGACTTCAAGCTTGTGGTCGGCGCGGTTACCGAAACTGTAGAAGTCACTGGCGCCACCGCACAAGTAGACACCACCAACACACAACTTGGCGACGTCATCGAAAACAAGAAGATGACCAGCTTGCCGCTGAATGGCCGCAGCTACATTGACTTGCTCGGCTTGCAGGCAGGCGTTGTCCCGATTTCCTCCGAAGGTGCGATCGCCGACCGAAAGGTTTCGGGCAACGGTGATTCAGGCCAGGTGTCGGTCAATGGTCAGCGAGAGTCCGCCAACTCCTTCCTGGTGAACGGCGGCGACGTCGAAGAGAGTGTCGATAACGGCGCTTCCATCGTTCCCACGCTCGACTCGATTCAGGAATTCCGACTCTTAACAAATTCGTTCAACGCTGAATACGGTCGTTTTTCTGGCGCCATCGTCAATGTCTTGACGAAAAGCGGAACCAACGAAATTCACGGCTCTGTCTACGAGTTCCTGCGCAACGAGAAGCTCGATGCGCGAAGCTACTTCGATCAGGAGAGGGGGGACTTCAAGCGTAACCAGTTCGGGGGCACGATTGGAGCACCGGTTGTTAAGAACAAGCTCTTCTTCTTTGGTGACTATCAGGGCACACGAGAAGTGCGCGGAGTTTCCTCGGGCCTGATTAACGTGCCTTCTGTGCTCGAGCGTAGCGGGGACTTCTCCGAACTCACGGATGATTTCACCGGCACCGTTCGTGGCAACGATGATCCGACCGTTGATCCTAACCGTACTAATTTCCCCTTTGTGTTAACTCAACGCCTGGGATATACGGTCGCCACGGATGAGCCGTATTGGTTCCCCGGGTGTACTACAACGGATCCGACGACGGGCTGTGTCTTCCCTGGCGCGAACGGGCCGGTTATCCCTCAATCTGCGTGGTCGCCAGTTGCCCTGGCCACGCTGAAGTTCATTCCCACGCCGAACATTGCCTCGGGGGGGTTTTCCACCACTGCCGAGAAGTTAAATCTGCGCGACGAGAAATTCGGAGCGAAGGTTGACTTCAATACGGCGCATCTGGGGAATTGGTCCGCTTACTATCACTTCGACGATGCCAACTTCTTGAACCCCTACCCCGAGGTTTTTGCCCCGAAAGTGCCGGGTTTCTCCGCGGTAACGCTCTCGCGGGCGCAGCAATACCAGGTGAGCAACACCGCCATTCTCAATCCGAATACCGTTAACGAAGTCCGTCTGAACTATACCCGCTTCGCATTCTTGAAGAATAAACCGGTGGGCGGGCTCGGCAAGATCGAAGACTTTGGATACTTCCGCGCCGACGCGGCACATCCGTTGGGGGTCCTCCCGACAAATTCTAAGTACGAGGGGGTCGCTATCATCACCCTGGCCAACACGGGAGTCGAGTTCGGTTTGCCCGACGGCACCACCGGCCAATACAACAATACCTATCAGATCACGGACAATTTTTCGAAGGTGACAGGTAAACACACCCTCAAATTCGGCGGCGACATTCGCTACATCCAGGTTAACGAACGCAACACCTACACTTCGAACGGTTGGTTCGAGTTTGACGGAGGCGAGACAGGAAACGACTTCGCAGACTTCTTATTGGGCGCACCAGACTTCTTCAATCAAACCAGCCCACAACTGCTGGACTCACGAACAAAGTATTTCGGTCTGTATGGGCAGGACACTTACAAGGCTAGGTCCGACCTTACCATAAACTACGGTCTGCGCTGGGATACAAGCCAGCCGTTCTACGACACGAAGAACAGAATTCAGACGTTCGTCCCCGGTGTGCAGTCGAAGATTTACCCAGACTCACCCAGAGGCTTTGTTTTCCCCGGTGATCCGGGGGTGCCGGGTACTCTGGCGCCCACGCAATACAATCGGTTTGCCCCCCGCCTGGGGATAGCGTACTCACCCGGAGTGAGCGATGGGTTGGCAGGGAAAATTTTTGGCGGTCCGGGGAAGACCAGCATCCGCGTGGGAGGCGGTATCTACTATACTGCCATTGAAGACTTGACGCTCTTCAACGAGGTCGGCGATGCTCCTTTCGGATTGTTCTGGGTGAGTCCGTCCCCGGTTTACCTCGAGGAGCCCTATAAGCGTCGTGTTGGCCAGCCAGATCCGGCGGGGAACCGTTTCCCATTTACCATTCCGGCGCCGGGAGCTACGGGAATTTGGGCAAAGTACCTGCCGATCGCATATGCGCCCGGCTACAATCTGCACAACAAGCTGCCCTATGCCGAACACTTCAATCTTACAATCCAGCGCGAGATTGCTAAGAGCGCGGTGCTGTCGATTGGGTATGTGGGGTCACGCGGGCGTCACCTGCTTTCTACGGTCGAGTCGAATCCGGGCGATCCAACAAAGTGCCTCGCTACCCCCGGCTGCGATACCTTTGGAGAAGACACCATTTATTTTGATTCGAACAATCTACCCATCGCGTTCGGCACCCGCCCCTACTCGGTGACTTCCGGCCGTGAACTAAATAAGACAACTGGGATTGGCTCACTAGATTTTCAGAACAATGCGTGGGAATCTACATCTGCGAATTCCACCTACAATGCCCTGCAAACCAGCTTGGAAAAGAACGTGGGCAACCTCCGTCTGTTGGCAGCGTATACTTGGTCCAAGTCCATCGATAACTCTTCCGGTTTCTACGACCCCATCAACCCCTTCAATCCAAGCTTAAGCCGGGCGCTTTCCACCTTCGATGTAGCGCACAACTTTGTCGTCAGTTATAGCTACGACCTGCCTTTCGCCAGAGCGGCCCACGGCGTCCAGGGAAAGTTGCTCTCTGGCTGGACAATCTCGGGGATCACGCGTTTCAATACCGGTTTCCCGGTCACCCTTACCGAGGATGACGATAACTCGCTGTGTGGCTGTAGCGGGGCCGATGTACCCAACTACAACGGCCAACCTATACATTTCCTTGACCCACGAAAGTCTGGGAATCTGTTCTTCGATCCCTCCCCCTTCTCTCCGGAAGCCCTTGGCACCGTCGGCAACGCAAAGCGCCGCTTCTTCCATGGGCCGGGGATCAACAACTGGGACCTTGCGTTTCACAAGAACACTCGAATCGGAGAAAGGATGGCTCTGGAGTTTCGCGCGGAGTTTTTTAACCTCTTCAATCATGCTCAGTTCATGAACCCTGGTTCCGTAGTCGGCGAAGTCAACGGCAGCCTCGGCCAGGTTACTAGCGCTCGCGATGGCCGGATAGGGCAGATGGCGCTGAAACTTTCTTTCTGAGGATCACGACACCCGCAGTGGGCAAAGGCTACGGCTTCGGCGCGTGCCCTCAATTTCTTTATTCTGCACAACCCCGAGTTTCCGCAAAGGACGGGCGGGGATGCCCGTCGCTCCACCGGGCCAAAACTTTTTAAGGACGGGCGATGAACCTCTATCTCAAGAAAGTCGGCTTTTTTCCTACGCTGCTGTTCCTGTTGTGTTCAGCAGCGGCTGTATCGGCACAAATGGACGGAGAGGCCGCTCGCGATTGGTCAGTCATCTTTCGTGACACGCTCCAACGCAGCGTTCTCCAGTTTTGGATCGATCATGCTCTGGACACCAAATACGGCGGCCTCGTCGGACGATTGAACCGACAGGGCGAGCCGATTCCGCCAGGCGACAAGTCTGTCGTCCTCATATCGCGCTCTCTGTGGTCGTTTTCAGAGGCCTACCGTCGGTATCCCGATCCTGCTTATCAGAAGATGGCAGCGGCGTGCTTGAAGTTCCTGCGCGACAAAATGTGGGACAAGCAGCGCGGCGGCTACTACTTCATGGTGAGCCGCGAGGGGAACGTCATCGACTCCACCAAGCAGCTGAATCCGATGTCCTACGTGATGGAGGGACTGGCTGAATATGCTCTGGCCTTTCACGACGATCAAGCCGCACACGAGGCCCTGAACCTGTTCCAAGTCATCGACCAGCACGCCCACGACAACCAATATGGCGGTTATCGCATTGCTTTCACGGAAGACTGGCAGTGGATCAAAGACTACAAGCCCGGCCCCAACGCGGCGGGCTCATTCGGACGGAAATCCTACGACTGGCATCTCGGCTTGGTGGAAGCCTTCGCCACGCTCTACGACGTCACGGGCGAAGCTCGTGTGCGGTCGCGTCTCGAAGAATTGCTGGACATATTCGTCAACAAGATCATCGATACGGACACCGGCTACGGCAGATACTACTTCCATGACGACTGGAGTGTGGCCGACCGCGACGGTGACTCTAAGCAGTGCGAGTACGGACTCGATCTCGAAGCAAGCTGGCTGATTGTGGAGGCGGCCCAGCGCATCGGGCGTCCGCAGGATACTAAGATTCGACGCGCCAGCCTGGCGCTCGTCGATCATGCCCTGCGAGACGGTTTTGACAACCAGCATGGCGGCGTATACCGCTACGGCCCGGCCGCGGGACCAGCGAACAACAAGGACATGGAATGGTGGCAGCAGGCTGAAGCATCAGTGGCGCTGCTGAATGCTTACCAACTCACCGGAGATCCCAAATATTGGCAAGCTTTCGACCTTGAAGCTCGATTTGTGCTGGAACGCTTTGTGGATCATCAATACGGCGAGGTCTACACGGCAGTTTTCCAGGACGGAAAGATCGATGATGAGAAAGCCGGCCCGTGGAAGGCTCCCTATCACGTCACCCGAGCCTGCCTGGAAATCATTTCTCGCCTGGGAGACACCTTATAGTAGTGATCGAACGGACGCATTGGCTAAGAAGCTGACGATTCACGCCTGTTTCTAGAGTTGAAAATGCCTATCCGAGAGGCTAGGTTCTTATCCTGTGGTTCCCCTATGAAATATTGCCGGTTTGACGTGGATGGACGGGACAGCTATGGCCTGGTTGAGCTCGTCGCGGGAAAAGAAATAATTACACGCGTTCTGGCGAGTGCGCCCGAAAAGGTTGGCGATCTCGAAGACCTCACAAGCAAACGGATGCCTCCGCTCGCGCTTGCGGACGCCGCGCTGCTGCCTCCGGTGCGGCCGTCGAAAATCGTCTGCGTGGGACGAAATTATCGTGAGCATGCCGCCGAATTAGGCAATGAGGTACCCAGCGAGCCGCTGATCTTTTTGAAACCGCCGTCATCCCTGCTTGCCCCAGGAGGCAGTATTCGTCGGCCACGAATTTCTGAGCGCACGGACTACGAAGGAGAACTCGGGGTCGTGATCAGTAAGCCATGCCACAAAATTTCGACCGAAGAGGATGTTCGTCCTTACATCCTCGGTTATACGTGCGTAAATGATTTCACCGCACGCGACCTGCAGAACAAAGACGATCAATGGACCCGCGCAAAAGGCTTCGATACCTTCTGTCCAGTTGGCCCACTGGTTACAAATGAAATTGATCCCTGGGCGGGAGTTGGCGTCGAAACCCGTGTGAATGGCGCGATCCGTCAGCAGGGCAACACACGGGATTTCATTTTTGGGATCGACGTCATAGTGCGCTTCATTTCCCAGGTGATGACGCTGTTTCCTGGAGACCTGATTGCGACGGGGACACCCAAGGGTGTCGGGCCTGTGGTCGCGGGTGACGTGATCGAGGTTAGTGTGGAGGGCGTCGGCACGCTGAAGAACGTGGTGGTTGACGAGTAGGTGTCTTACTCGAGTGAAATCCTCTATGTGCGCACTGCGTTTACTACCGGGCATCTCGCCCAGTGGCCGGGTGCAACCTGCAACAACGGTGGCAGTTCGGCAGCACATTCCACGACCCTGGATTCGCAGCGTGGTTCAAACGGGCATCCAGGAGGAAGGGCGTGCAGCGGCGGCACGGCGCCTTCAATCGTTCTCAGCGGGCGGGAACGATCGGTTCTCAAAGTCGGAATGGCGTGCAGCAGGCCTCGGGTGTACGGGTGAGCGGGCGATTTAA
>QHNV01000060.1 GCA_003218535.1 Verrucomicrobiota bacterium | reverse complement strand
GGTGCGTATGGCATAAACCAATCGCGCTTCTTTAAAGCTTGATTCACTCGAAATTTCGAGGCCTCCTCCCGCGGATCAGCTAAAACCGATCGCGCCCCAAGGGCGCGGGCTCCGAACTCCGCTTTGTCTTGAAAGAGGCCTACTACCTTTCCGTCCGCTAGAGCACGGGCCACAGACCTCGCGATGTCTTTAGGCTCTTCATACTGCAAACAGTGAGCGGCGAGCAGTGAAGCTATGTTGCTTCTATCGAACTTCGGACCGAGATACGCGCTCGTTTCAAATTCAGGACGCCGGGCAGTTGACTGGTGCAATTTGAACAGGGCCGCGCCAAGGGACAGCCCAGCATCGTGTGGCGCCACAGGAATGTACGGTGAAACCTCTGCCTCTCGTCGCAGCTTTTCGTTTACCAGAACATTGAGAAAGGCTCCGCCACCAAGTGCAAACTGTTCTATCCCGGTACGATCCCGGATATTTTTGACCGCGCGAAGGACGAGCAGCTCGAAAAAGTGCTGGCCAGTCGCTGCAAGGTCAGCCGGGCAGACGCGCGATGGCCAGTCAATAACTGACGGACCCGTAAAGTCTACACCGCCCCGAGAGTACTTAGGCCGCCGGAGAGATCCCGCGTCAATTGCATCCAGATGAAGTGACGATTGCCATCTGAGTCTTAGCTCACGTGATATCGCCACCGCGGCGGTACCATCGCGGATCCAGAAGTGCTCTTGAAGCCAGCCTAACAACGATGGATCGATCTTACCGAAAGCGCTAAGGCCCATGAGCTTCCCTTCTTCAAAAATAGAGAAGCCACCGAGAGTCGTTAGATATGCGAAAATCAGCGCCGGCGAGAACCGGAACTCCTCGACCACCTGAAATGCTCCATCTCGAAAGATACCCCAATGGCCCATCAGATAATCGCCACCGCCATCCATCGTGAGAAAAACACACTCATCGAATGGCGAGGTGAGCACCGCTAATGCGGAGTGAGCCATATGGTGTGGCACGCATGTAACGTCGATATCCTTGTGAAGATGCAGGAGCTCTTTTGCAAACTGAACACGGGAGGCAAAGTCCGGCCGTGCAGGGCAATTCTCTATGCTGGTGACGACCAGTGATTCGATCTGATTCGGATGAATGCCAGTTTGCTGGAAGCCGACGACCGCAGCCTTTTCTGGAAATTCGGAGACTGCGTGCTGAAAGCGGGACAGTTTCTCTTCTTCGTAAGAGTAAAGGACGTTTCCTTCGGAAATCAGTGTCGCAGACCCGTCGTGTGTATATGCGATCGCTGGAAGTGGATAGAGAGACAGAATTGCCATTCTAATCGGACCTCGCGCTATTCACTTCAAACGCAAGTTAGAGTGCTTGGGAGAACGGCGCCAGCCACCAGGAGCTGGTCTAGTGCCGATCTGCACCAAGAACCAAAACATTCTCACGAATACTTTTCGAATTGTCTCGCCCAGGATGTTTTCTCCTCTCGGGTTTTATCATTGGGATTATCGTAAATGGCGTCATTGAGCACAAGGTAGTCGATGTCTGTGTGTCGAAAGCACTGCCATGCTTCCTCCGCAGTGCGCACGATTGGCTGCCCGCTGACATTAAAGCTCGTGTTGATGATCATTGGGACGCCAGTCAGCCGCTTGAACTCGCTGATTAATTTGTGGAAGTCCGGATGGACTGACCGGCGTACGGTTTGAAGACGCGCTGAGTAATCCACATGGACAACGCTCGGTAATCTACAGCGCGGGAAATGAAGCCGTTCACTCAAGCCACTCAGCCCCGCTGGAACGGAGTAGCGATGTTTTGGCAACAGGTAGGCTGTGTATTCCATGTAATTCGAGGGGCCTTCCGCGTCGAACCATTCCCCAGAATCTTCGGCAAGGATTGCAGGCGCAAATGGACGAAAGGATTCTCGAAACTTGATTTTCAAGTTCAGCACGGATTGCATATCCTCTACGCGTGGATCGCCTAAAATCGAGCGCGCCCCAAGTGCGCGGGCGCCAAGCTCCATTCGCCCACGAACCCATCCGACGACCTTGCCTTCGGCCAACAGACGGGCAGCCGTCTTGTGGACCGTACCGCCGATCGGCAGCCGGTATCGGGACGCCTCCAAGGGCGCGTCGCCCGGCTCGCAGCCGAGATAGAAGCCGTTCGGGTCGATTTTACCGCCGCAGCTGCTGTTTAATTCCTGATGAACCAGCAGAGCCGCGCCGAGGGCGGTTCCCATGTCGCTGCTAACCGGTGATGTAAAGACGCGATTGAACAATCCTGATCTGCGGATCTTCCCAGCCGCAACACAATTTTGTGCGCAACCGCCGCAGAACAGTAGATCAGTCTGCCGCGTCGCCTTTCGGGCGAATCGCGCCATCTTGAGGACCTCCTCCTCAAAGATCGTCTGTAATGACGCCGCGATATCGATGTGCGCGTTGGAGAGCGGCTCTTTCCTTTTTCTCGCTGCCACGGAAAGGTGCCGCGCCAAAGCGTCGATTGCTTGGCTCATCGAGGTTGGAGTAAAATTGACGTGGCGTGTCAACCGCAGTGCTCCATTGGCGTCCGATGGTGCGAAGTCTCTCAGTTTTTGGACGAATGTCGGCTCACCGAAGGGAGCGAGCCCCATTACCTTGTACTCGGAGCCCAAGCTATCAAAGCCAAGATAGTAAGTGACCAGAGTGTAGAGGAGCCCCAATCCATTTTCGCAGGGCAGCTCATAGAGAATCTTCGTACGCTTGCCAGTTGCAATGCCGATCGAGGCCGAGATGTCCTCACCCTTCCCGTCGAGGCATAGAAAGGCCGCCTGCTCGAATGGCGAGGCCGCGAACGCTGCGGACGCGTGCGACAGATGATGCCAGGCAAAACGAAATGGGGTTTTTGGAAACATGCGCCGCGCCTCGCGCACATAAGTCATCGGGGACCAAGGCTGAGTATGTCGGGGAAAACGGCTGTCGACCCATTCTTCGGGGACGAGCTTTGCCAACAACCAAGTCAACCGACTTGTCGGTCGACCGACCTGATCGAAGAGAAGACTCTGCAGTGGCTTTTCGGCAAAGGCACAGACGTCGACCCGTTCTGGTCCCAAACCGGCACGGTTGAGGCAGTCGAGAATGGCTGAACGAGGAAAGTTCCATTCATGTTTAATCCGAGTAAATCGCTCTTCCTGACTTGCCGAGATCAATCGACCATCTACAAGAAGCGCCGCATTAGCGTCGTGACCTAGGGCTCCGCCGATCCCAAGAATTGCCGAACCTCTGATCATATCCAGCCAACGAAAATTCCTTTTTGCGGGGCTGATCGGCGGCCGTGACAGCGGCCCGTGATAATCCTGATTAGCAGAGGCCGCATCTGAATGAACTGGATCACCCAGAACCAGCAATTCATGCTGGAAGCCCCCTTGGTGTTGCCATGGCCGCATTGATCAGCGGCGGCAGGACGCGTTCCACGGAAAAATACTCGGCCGCCAACTCGCGAGCGGCCCGACAGTGAACATCGTAATCAGCATCGATTTGAGAAACGGCGTCGACCACTTCTTCAGGTGATCGAAACGCGAACACTCCTTTGCCGCACGGCAGCCAATCCGGGAAGCCGGTATCTTGGTGCAGGACCGGCCGACCACTGGCCAGATAGGCTGCGCTCCTTTCGCTGAACCAGCCGGATCGGGTTTCGACGTAGGCGGCCTTCGCGATACCGAACTCCGCTTTTGATCGCTGAATAAACGCTTGGTATGCCCAAGGATCCCGGCTGATACCGCCGATATCCGCGATTCCCCAACCGGCCTGGCGTAGCATAGCATGCGGCGAATTCCAGCGGGAGCGAACCGCTATGTCGAAAATCGGTCCGAGCCGTCGCGGCAGTTCACAATACGGCCTGAATGACTCCGACTTGTTCGCGAGTATCAAACCGCGATGTTGCATCACTCCGGGAAAGGTTTCCCATTGCATCACGGTGGTGTATCGGCCATGGCATCGTCCCTGCACATACGGCCATGCTACGAGCGAAACGGGGGGACGCGTTGTTTCCCATTGGAAACCGTCCATAGGAATAGCGCAGCTCGGTTTCCCCATATTTGCACCAACGCTAAAGAATGCGGTGTAAGCCTCGTAGCACCTGCGAAACGACGGATCTCTCAGGTTACGGACCTGAGTGAACCCAGGATCACCGTCGATTGCAGCACGTCGTGGGACGGTTTGGAGCCACTCGCGCAATCGATTGCCCCACATGCCCGAGTAGGATACAATCAGGTCAGCTGATTTGCAGAGGGTGCGGGCGTCACGGGCTCGAGCCCCCTTCCACTGGCCGGCGTGAGCGTCGTAATACGCCCAGCGATCGCCGAGCCCCACGCGCCCGAGGACATTGGCTGCAAAGTGCAATCCATAGGTTGGGTCCGTCGTCGCAGTTCTATTCTCCGGATCGTAGCACATCGGGTAATCATCGCTGTCCTCGATATAGTACACGTCATGGCCGAGTTCGGCGAGACCATGTGCATAGCCGAGATTGGCCCACGCGTTGCCGCCAGTCGGTTCGCGAATAAGAGAGCCGAGTACTATCACCCTTAGCCCACTCTCAGGCACAATCTTGCTCCGATGGCGCTACTGCCAACAATTCCCCGCCAAAGTCCTCCCAGGCGAAGCGTCCGTGCCGCTCATAATGATCCAGCACCCGCTTATATTCGATGGCGCAAGGAATTCCCGCTCGACTTGTAACTAGGTAATCAGACCGTACCCGCTCGATAATTCGGTCCGTCCACTTGTAATGCGCGATCTCGAGAATTTTCGAATGCACAACTTGACCTTTCCAGTTATGAAAATTACCCGCCGGCTCTATCCGTCCTTTAACAATTACCCCTTTATGGTCCGCTCCTCCCATTGCTTTCATGAATCGAGCTTTGACGGGAAAAAGCGCTGATAGATCCGATGAAGCATCGAAACTGCGGGGCTTACCATCTATGCTGAAGCGATCGTACATAATCGCTTGAACGATGTTAGCGCCCTCTTTTTCAGCATCCGCTTCGCAAAGAGTGACCCGATAGGCGGGCATGAATTGACGGACAGCCAATCCATGGCCCTCAGTAACGGCGATGAAAAATTCTGTTACTCCAGCTCGGTCGTAATATGCCAGAAAATGCCCCAGCAGGCGGGCATCGTCATAAATAGTGGTAAATAATTTCATTTCTTCTCTGCGAGATGTGACTGTCCAGTATAGATAACTTGCTATAAGTAGTTCTGTCTTCTCCGTCGGAAAGTTGCTTTCGCACGCGGGCCGGCGTGTCCTATTTTGTGTCCTCGGTCTTATCTTGGAAGAAGCCCTTCTGGCTCGTCATCTTGTATCAACTCGCTTGTCAGAAAAATGGCGGATGCATGCAGATGACCATCTCGGTTTTGGGCTACCTGCCTTCAACGAATATTTATTTCATCGCCAGGCTGGTACTTTATGATGGTCAAAATTAACTGTCCCCCAATTGGCGGATCGTCGCTCATGAACCAGGCCTTTAAATGAGGCGACTATCTTCTCGCTATTCTAGCTAAGTGGCAACCTTGCGCCTGTCAAATGTTTTGCGCTTGCAACGCGGCGACAAGTTCAGGCGCATAGTGCAATAGCCGCCCATCGTTCTGTATATTCGCGGAGCGGCCTAAGTTGTTTTTCGCTTGTGGCGTGGCGCAACCGCGATAATTTGCACGTTTGCACGCCTCAAGTGGCCTGGTGCTGTTATGCGACCACCGATAACCCGTTTGTGAGTGTTATGACCAACCTCCAAGGCTATGTCCAAATGTCCTCCATGATTCCCGGGTGGACGCGAAATGAAGACGCAGAGGAGTTAGCTCGCGCCAGTTTTTCTCTCAGCGTGGATGCGATTATTGTTGAGATCGGAGCGTTCCTTGGCTGCTGCACAGTACTCTTGGCTGGAGCGCGACGCCTCCGAGGCTCAGGCATGGTTCATTCAGTAGATCCCTTTGACTGTTCCGGGGACGCTTTTTCTGTGCCGCACTACCAACAAATCGTTACTTCACTCGGCGGCGGGTCTGTGAGGGCTCACTTCGAAGCGAATATCCGGAGAGCTGGCCTTAGTCGCTGGGTACAAGTGCACCAAGGGCGAGCCGCTGAAGTCGCCGCGACTTGGGAGCTTCCGATCGATCTGCTCTTGCTCGATGGCGATCAGTCTCCACGCGGGGCGCGGGAGGCTTTCGAGAGTTGGGTGCCATTTTTGAAGCCCGCTGGTATTATCGTATTGCGGAATACAAAGCCGCGTGAATATGTTGAAGGGCACGATGGCCACCGGCGCCTGGTCCTGGAGCAAATTGTCCCGCCTCAGTTCACAGATGTCCGGCTTGTCGGGGCAACGACGTTCGCGCAGCAGGCGGCAGACTTCGGCCGCCATTTGAAGCCTAGCCTCGGCGTTTAATCCGGTGGTGCGTATTTGGTTGTACGCGCAGTGCTGGAACGACGAGTTCATGCTCCCGTTCTTCTTCCGCCATTACGATCGGTTCGTGGATCACTATGTTCTTTTCGACGACGGCTCCACCGATAGCACTTTATCTCTTTTGGCGGATCATCCAAAGGTGGAGGTGCGACAGTTCATCTGGTCGGACACAGAGTCCTTTGCATTTTCGGAGCAAGCGCTTTCAAACCAGTGCTGGAAGGAAAGTCGCGGCATGGCCGATTGGGTTGTCATTACAGATATCGATGAGCATTTGTTTCACAGATCAATTGTTCAGTATCTGGATACCTGTAGCGGCGAAGGCATTACACTGGTTCCCGCACTTGGATTCCAAATGATCAGCGAGGATATCCCGGCAACTGGAGAAACGCTTTGTCAGTCTCGGTTTTTTGGTGCGCCTTGGAAACAAATGATGAAGCCGAGTATTTTTAAGCCGTCGGAAATTGAGGAGATCGACTTTTCAGTTGGCCGACACACTGCCAATCCAATCGGCAATGTTCGTGTCCCTGTGCGGGACGAAGTTTTGTTGTTGCACTATAAATACCTGAATTTCGAACAAACTCACGGCCGCCATGTGCAGCTTGCAACAAAACTAAAATCGAAAGATATCCGTTTTGGGATGGGTCATAAATATGGTTGGTCGCGCGAAGACCTTCGTAAGGACTGGGACCAGGTGGCAGCACGTGCGGTGGACGTTCGCAAGATCGCTACCAATGCCGCGGAAGACTATCCTTACGAACGCTGGTGGTCGCGCTATCGGTAGAGTATAGGCGCGGAGCAGTGTCATCAATAGCTACCGGAGTCCTCTGTGCTCGTCATTGCGTCATCATGCAAATCGTTCATTTGAATCATAGTGTAGCATCCCAGTACTGAGCATGATGTTTCCTGTAGTAATCAAGGGTCTGCGCTAGCCCCGCCCGGAGCGAGACTTGTGGAGACCATCCAAGGGCAGTTTGGATCTTGCGGAAGTCGCTGTAATAATCACCGATATCGATGACCGCCCGGTCGGGCGGAAACGGAATCAGTTGGTAATTTCCGCTGCCGTTCAAACGAACAAGTAAC
>QHNV01000269.1 GCA_003218535.1 Verrucomicrobiota bacterium | reverse complement strand
ATTCCGGCTGTTTGTCGTCCGGCCAGGCGACTTTTACCTTGCCACCAAAGGCGCCAATGCTCGGCCACTTCTTAACCGAAGAAGCGATTTCCTGGAGCCAATTTGAGGCCGGCGTCACGTCGTCGTCTGTAAAGACAATCGTGTCTTTCAGCGGGCATTCTCGTAAAGCCTTGTTAAGTGCGCAGCTCTTTCCTGGACGCGGCTCTTTCAAATAAGAAAGGGGTAATCGCGTTTTGTATTGTTTCACTACTTCAGCGGTGTTGTCGGTAGAATTGTTATCAATAATCACGATGTTACAATCAATTCCGGTCCGTTCGACGCGGGTGAGAGCCTGCAACGTTTCGCTCAATACTGCAGCCCTATTGTAGGTAGGAATCAGAACCGTTATACCCGATGTGTCGCCTGCCATAATTACAAAGAACCGGACGGTTGCTAGAAATTAGAAGCGTTGTTTAGCTTACCGCTGATTCTTGAAGGTCCCCATTCCAGTCGGAGTCTTGCTGCTAGCTTTGCACGTCCTAATATTGCTCAATGCTTAGTCGAACCGTTCCTAGCCACAAAACGTTTGAAAACCTGATTTGCGGTTTCATGAAGCTCGCCAAACCTCATCATCGCGCTGACTGTGGCTTCGCAATTTCGCTTCGAGTCCGTAATCATAAAACCAGCCAAAAAGCGCAGTGCACTATAGAGCTCGTCCACCACCAGAACCATGCCCCACAAAACCTTGTTCTTACGATAAATATTGCGCCGATGCAATCCATGTAATCTCACGTGTCCCCGACCATGTGTGTAGGCACGACGTCTTAGCCATGGTATTGTGCATCCTTCGCGGAGAATCCTGTGGTAAACCTCTGCGCCAGGATAATAAAGTATCTCGAAACCATGTTCTCGTAGATTCATTACAAAGAACGTTTCGTCTCCTTGGATGCGATTTTTAGGCCTTGGACCAAGTGTTTCGTCGAAAGACGGCACTTTCTCAAAGACAGTTTTCCGGACCCAGTAGTTCGGCCCGAACGGGCAATCCGGGGTTTTGTAGAAAGCCTCCTCTTCAGCATAATGATGACGCGGAAAGCCGAAAGCCATAATCCATTCTGGCGTCGCCCATTCCGGCTGTTTGTCATCCGGCCATGTTACTTCTACCTTGCCCCCGAAGACCGCAACTTCGGGCCTTTTCTTCGCAGAGGACGCGATCTCTTGCAGCCAATTTTGAGTTGGCGTCACATCATCGTCTGTAAAGACCACGATGTCTTTGAGCTCACATTCTCTTAAGGCCTTATTTAGCGCGCAATTCTTTCCAGGTCGTACCTCCTTCAAATACGAAAGAGGTAGCTTCGCAGCGTATTTAGCGACGACCTCATGGGTATTATCGCTAGAATTGTTATCAATGACAACGATGCTGCAGTCGAGTCCGGCTCGGTCGACTCGAGTAAGTGCCTCCAATGTTTCACCCAACACTTTTGCCCTGTTGTAGGTCGGAATCAGAACCGTTATACCTAGCGAGTTCTCTGCCATAAGTCCGTTTTTGAGTTAACTGTGAGGATTGCTAGGAAAAGGTCCTTAATATTTGACCGTTTTCTTAGCTGGGTAACCCATCACCCCGAAAGAAAACATCATCCTGTCCCACGCTCTTAGAGCGGAAGACCTGAGGCAATTGTAGTAGAATTGCGTGTGCTTTGCAGCCCCAAAACCAAATAGCTTTTCAATCCAAGCATATTTCCACGATGCCTTGGGGAGCGACAACCGGCCGCCCAAGCTCTTTGCAAGTTGTTGCGCTTCCTGCATCAGGTCGGGCCGATTTGGATAGAAATTGCGCAGCCACGTCTGCAAATAGGTCACGCAAGCCGCGCGAACGCGGTCGCTGTCTTCCAAGGCAAGCAGATATCCAATCTGCAGCTTCATCCCTAGGAGCTTCGCTTCTATTTTCTTGTCAGAAAGCCCGATGGAACTCACAGAGTCAGGGCCGGAAGCGCGATAGAAGACTCTGACACCCGGGACGAATTGGACGCCGTCACTCGACCGGATGACACGAAAGAAATACTCTCCATCATTGTCTACCAGTAGCCGTGTGTCCCAGGGGCCAGCGGCGCTGGTCAATTCCCGACTGACCAGCCACGTCGCCGGCTTCCATCTGCCTTTGAATCTTATCTGGCGACAGAAGATCATCGGCGTCCAGCCATTGGATGTAATCTCCCTGGCAAAGCTGGAGTGCTTTGTTTCTCGCTGCCGATGCCCCCTGATTTTCCTGCGAAATGACAGCTACAGTCTTGGAAGCGAATCGCCGCGCCGTCGCGAGCGTTTGATCGCGAGATCCATCATCAACAACGATGATCTCCTTCCTTGGCCACGTCTGATTGAGCGCCGACTTGATCGTCTCAGCGATCCAGCGCTCGGAATTATAAGCAGGTATTAAAATCGAAACTAGAGGCGCCATTGTATCGAAGTGTTAAGTCGTCAAACCGTTGAATTGTTGAATCGAATGGCTAACCCGAATTGGGCGTTGTCCACAGTTAACTTTCAGAAGTCAGGCAGAAGATAAGAGATTCGAATAAACGGCCTTGGTTATCGCGGCCACTTTATCCCACGAATATCGCTCATTAGCGTGCTTCCTGATTCGCTTCCGGCGGTTTTCGAGGTCACCAAACAATTCGCTGTTGAAGTAATTCTCAATCTTACGGGCTAGATCGACTGAATCGCGTGGTTTGAAGATAAAGCCGGTTTCGCCTTCGATGATCTCGTCCTTCAAGGCCCCTACATCGGCGGCGATTGCGGGTAATCCAAAGCCATAGCCTAAGAACAGCACTCCGCTCTGAAAGACATGTGTGTACGGTAAGATCAACACGTCGGCAGCTTTGAAATATAGTTCTGTTAGCTCATCCGGAATATACTCGATCCTTTGAATGATTCGATCACTGATGCCGCCACGCGCAATCGCCTGCTGGATCTCCTTCCAGTACATCTCGGATCCTTTGGGCCTGCCAGCAATAATCAGTCGGTAACTCCGGTCTTTCGTCAGAAGACCACCAAAAGCAGAGATTAAGTATTCCAGTCCTTTGTAAGGGGTCATGTTCCCAAAAAAGAGCAGTGCCTTATCATCGCTATCTACGCCGATCTGCTGTTTCGCCTCGTCGGTGGAAAGCGCAGTGTTAGGGACGGTATTATTGATTCCGAATGGAATAACGCTCACTTTACTCTTTGTAATGCGAAAGTCGGATACAAGTTCGTTTCTCATCCTCTCGGTATGAACGAAAATGTGATC
>QHNV01000028.1 GCA_003218535.1 Verrucomicrobiota bacterium | reverse complement strand
TCTGCGCACACAGACCGCAGGTTATTTTGTCGAGCTCATCGAGATATGTACCGAGCGAGATCATCGCGATCCGGAGTTGTACGGGCTGTTGCGCCGCGCGTTTGGCTATCTCGACGCGAACGATGCGTCACCACAAGCGGTCGCACATTTCGAGACCGAGCTGGCGCGCATTGCCGGGGTGCACGATGTGAAAAAGTTAAAAGCGGATCCGGCGTTTGCGCTTGGAAATTTGTTTGGACGATTGCCGATTTCCCGCACACCGCTCTTGAAAACACTCGCGGTGGAGGCGAAAAACAGGACAAAGGAAACATCGAAATGAAATTGCGCACGCTCGTTGCCGTAATCGTCGTGGTCGGCGTGAGTCATGTCGTATGGGCTAACGAAATCTACAAGTTTGATCCGTCCAACTCGACGATTGGTTTCAGCGTGCATCAATTCCTCGGTCGGCGCTGAGATCGATGTGCACAGCATCGACACGCGAATCAGAAGGCGGGACGATCATCTGCGTAGCGCTGAATTCTTTAACGTGGCAAAATTTCCTCAGATTACCTTCAAAAGCCGCAGCGTGAAACGCACTGGCCCGCAAAGTGGCGACATTCTTGGCGACCTCACCATGCACGGCGTGACTAGGCCGATTACACTACACGTGAAACTTCTGACGCCGATCAACGACACGAGCCGGACGCGCTGGACGGTGACCACGGAACCAATTACGCGGCGCGACTTCAACTTGATGTTCGCCACTGCGACTGAGGCGGTTTCCGGCATCAGCCAGACGGCGGGTATCAATATCGAGATCGAAGCGAAGCGCGCGGAGTGAGTGCCGTCACGCTGGCTTGCAGGATTGTCATTCTGAGCAAAGCGAAGAACCTGTGCTCATTTTCAATCCGATGACGACGGGACTTGAAACGGAGATGTTTCGCTTCGCCCCGACATGACAGAATAAGCTGATGGAAATCATTCCTCTCGGAGATTGCGCGCTGATCGTGCGAGTGCGCGAGCGATTCGAAGACGCGCCAGAAGAAACGCTGAGTGAGGTTCTTCGCACATTTCAGAAGCTGCGAAAGGTTGCCATTCCCGGCGTGATTGAAATCGCTCCAGCTTACACGAGCGTCGCAGTTTTCTTCGATCCGATCGCCATCGCCAAAGCGAGCGGTACAACTGAGAAGGTGTTCGAGTGGCTGGCAACAAAAATTCGCGGCGTACTCTCTTCCGCGCGGAGCTATGGCCGCCGAAGCACGGTTGCTCCATGTTTGATTGAAATCCCCGTTTGTTACGACCCAGAATTCGCGATCGACATCGCTCGAGTGGCCGAGCACACAAAAATTTCCACGAGCGAAGTTATCGATCTTCACAGCGCGGCTGAATATCGAGTGAGCTGCATTGGATTCGTTCCCGGGTTTCCGTTTTTGACAGGCCTTGCGAAGAGGCTAGCGACGCCGCGGCGGGACGTGCCACGAAAACAGATTCCGCCGGGATCTGTGGGGATTGGCGGCGCGCAGACGGGAATTTATCCGTTGCGCTCGCCCGGCGGTTGGAATCTGATAGGCCGAACGCCGTTGAAACTTTTTGATCCCGCGAAAAATCCGCCTGCGCTTCTGCGTGCAGGTGATCGCGTCCGTTTCCGCGCTATCACGCGCGACGAATTTAAAGCGATGAAGCAATGAATGGCGATCATCAGCATCCCTCTGCTTCGGTCGGAGTGACAGCCACTGTAACGCGTGCGGGATTTCTTACGTCGGTGCAGGATCTTGGCCGCATCGGTTCTCGCGAATTCGGTGTCTCGTTAGGCGGCGCGCTGGATCCATTTGCGTTACGCGTGGCGAATCTCCTCGTCGGGAACGACGAAGGCGCGGCCGGGCTCGAAATCACGCTCGGCGGCCTGCAACTGCGTTTTAATGACGAGCGAATCGTCGCCTGGTGCGGTGGCGAATTTGAGGTTCACATCGAATCACGGAGATTGCCGGCCGGACACGTAGCGCATTTGCAAGCCCGTGACCAATTGAAGTTCGGCTCTCCGAAAATCGGTTGTCGCGCCTGGCTCGCGATTTCCGGCGGAGTGGACGTGCCGGTGGTTCTCGGTAGTCGCTCCACAGATTTGCGAGCGAATTTTGGCGGGATCGAGTGTCGTGCTCTGCGCGATGATGATGTGATTCCCTTGGCCACATGGCCGGGATCGCCGATCCCGGCTACAACTATTTCCTCGTGGACAGCGCCCCACGATTGGGTAAGCCCGGCAAAGCGCGATCCGATTTTGCGTTTTGTTCGCGGCGTAGATTGGAACCGCTTCAACGCTTTAGCGCTTCAACGCTTCACGAGCGAGCCATTCACGGTCTCATCCGATTCTGACCGCATGGGCGTGCGTCTTGATGGTCCAGAGTTGGAGCGAATGGACAATGTCGATCTTGTCTCTGAAGCGGTTGCACCCGGCACGATTCAAGTGCCGCCGGCCGGAAAACCGATTTTGTTGCTTGGAGATTGCCAAACAATCGGCGGTTATCCGAAAATAGCGCACGTGATCACAATCGATCTTGGCGTTGCAGCGCAGCTTCGAGCTAGCGACCGCGTTCGTTTTTCGGAAGTTTCACTGGCCGATGCGCATCGGCTTTTGCTGGAACGCGAACGTGAACTCGAGCGTTTCCGTATCGGCCTCAGCTTGCGGAGTTCATGAAATTATCCGTCGATCTGAATGCCGATCTGGGCGAAGGCGCGGGGCATGACGCCGAGCTGTTTGAGCTCATCAGCTCGGCGAATATCGCAACTGGTTTTCACGCTGGCGATCCGCTGTCGATCATGGCTTCAATTCGCGCAGCCAAAGAAAATGGCGTTGCCATTGGTGCGCATCCAAGTTTTGCTGACCGAGAAAACTTTGGGCGAAAAGAAATCGCTGTTCCTAGTCCCGAATTGTTCGCGCAACTCGTTTATCAAATCGGAGCTTTTCAATCTCTTGCAGTTGCCGTAGGCGTGCAACCGAACCACGTCAAACCACATGGCGCTCTCTATAACATGGCGGTGCGCGATAAAAAGCTGGCCGACGAGATTGCGCGGGCTATTGAATCGGTCGACCCGAAGTTAATTCTATTCGCGCCGGACAACACTGAGCTTGCCCGCGCTGGCGAAGCGCACAGTCTGCAAATCGCGCGCGAAGTTTTCGCTGATCGCAATTACTTGAATGATGGATGGCTTGTTCCGCGCACGCGACCGGACGCATTGCTCCGCGATCCAAAAGAAGCCGCCGAGCGCGTCCTGCGAATGTTGCGCGAAAGCAAAGTGCGCTCCATCGAGGGCCGCGATGTCGATGTACGTGCTGAGACGATTTGTGTTCACGGCGACACGCCCGGCGCGGTCGAGTTCGTGCGTGAATTGCGAGCGCAACTCGAACACGAAAGCGTGAGAATCACCGCGCCGAAAAGTTCGCGGTAAGAATGCGTAACCAACAATGTTGTCATTCTGATCCCGCAGGCGCGGGAGAAGAATCTCTGATAATTCCCTCTGATAGCGCTGCAACAAATCCAGAGATGTTTCGCTTCGCTCAACATGACAGGATGGAAAACGCCTCGGCACGCATCGTCTTCTCCTTTTTGCGAAGGTTGCTCCAGCTTTGACGCGGCAATGACTGACAAGATTGAGCATCAACGCGAGAAAACCAGCTTAGTCCGCGCACTCGGACCGATCGACGCCACGATGATCGTGATCGGCTCTATGATTGGCTCGGGTATCTTTATTACTTCAGCTGAATCATCGCGATTGAGCGGTGCGCCTGGCTGGCTACTGCTCGCGTGGGCAGTCGCCGGTTTGTTAACAATTACCGGCGCGCTGTGTTGCTCGGAGCTCGCGACCATGATGCCGCGTGCTGGGGGTGTTTATGTTTTTTTGCGCGAGGCGTACGGTCACTCGATTGGCTTTTTGTATGGGTGGACGTTGTTTCTCGTGATTCAAACGGGGACGATTGCGGCGGTAGCGATCGCGTTCGCAAAATTCCTCAGCGTTTTTGTCACGGCAGTTTCGCCGGACAATTACCTGATCGCGCCAATTTCGCTCGGCGGGTACGCGATCAGCTTGTCCACGGAACAGTTGGTCGCGATTGTCTTGATCGCGCTGCTGACGTGGAGCAACACGCGCGGTCTTGAAGTTGGAAAAATTATTCAGAACACGTTCACGTTTGCTAAAATTGCCGCGCTCGCGGCCGTCGTCGTGATCGGTCTGTCGTTAGGCTGGAAGGCCAATTCTGCCGCGCTGAGCTCCGCCTGGTGGAACTCGTGGGCCAACGGCTGGAACCCGCAGGTTGCGCAGCCCGGGTTCACTATTGTCGGCGGGTTGGCGCTTGCACTGCTCTTTGGACGATCAATGGTCGGCCCGCTTTTCGCGCAGACCGCCTGGACAAATGTGACGTTTGTCGGCAGCGAAGTGCGCGACCCGGGAAAGAATCTCGTGCGCGCGCTCGTAGGAGGCTGCGGCATCGTGGTTGTTCTCT
>QHNV01000027.1 GCA_003218535.1 Verrucomicrobiota bacterium | reverse complement strand
GCGCAGACGCAAATCAAAATCCGAGTCACCCTCATGCAACTCGCTTGTAATACAAGCTGTGGTCCCGCTGCGAGTTCGTTTCGGCGCGGCAGCCGAAACCGGCACGCGAGGCGCGTGCGCTCCCCAATCTGTGAAATCCGCGTAATCCGCGGTCGATGTCGATCTTTAATCGACGATTTCGAGACCCATTTGACGGGCGGTGCCGGCAATGATGCGGAAGGCGGCTTCATCGTCGCGCGCGTTGAGGTCTTTGCGCTTGGTGTTCACGATGTCCATGACTTGTTTGCGCGTGATTTTGCCGACCTTTGTTTTGTTTGGTTCCTTGGAGCCGGCGGCGATGTTGGCCGCTTTCTTCAACAGCACCGCGGCGGGCGGGCTTTTTGTGATAAACGTGAAGGATTTATCTTTGTAAACCGTGATAACAACCGGCAAAATGTCGCCAGCCTGCTTCTGGGTGGTGGTGTTAAATTCTTTGCAGAATGCCATGATGTTGACTCCGCGCGGGCCGAGCGCAGTGCCCACGGGCGGCGCCGGGTTAGCTTGTCCCGCCGGAATTTGGAGTTTGATCTGTGCAACGACTTCTTTAGCCATGGGTTCGTTTAATTTATGTTGATCCCGCCATCGCGGGAGACTTCGCTCGGAATGACAATTATCCGCGTTCGACCTGCCAGTATTCCAGCTCCACCGGAGTGGCGCGACCGAAAATAGTGACCGACACGCGCAATTTGCCGCGCTCGGGATCAATTTCCTCGACAATGCCGGTCTGATTCTGGAATGGGCCATCGGCCACTTTCACCGACTCGCCTACTTCGAAGGTGACCTTCGGTTTGACCTTTTCTTCGCGCTCTTTCATTTGCGCCAGCATGCTATCGACTTCCGATTGCCGCATCGGGATGGGCTTGTCCTTTGTCCCGGCAAAACCGATCACGCCGGGGGTATCGCGAATGAAATACCAGGTACGACCGAGGAGCTGATTGTTCTCGTCGAGCAAATGCATGTTGACGATGAGGTATCCTGGGAAAAATTTGCGCGTGGTTTCGCTTTTCTTGCCTTTCTTTATTTCTGAGACACGCTCGGTGGGGACGAGCACGTCATAGATTAAGTCGCCCATTTCCTCGGTCTTGACGCGTTTTAAAATGTTCTCGCGCACCTTGTTTTCCTGACCGGAAAGCACGTGCACGACATACCATTGATCTTTGCCAGCGAGTGTTTGTGCCATAAATCAGTGCAACCGTGTAAAGAAGTGCACCACGTTAACGAGAATGAAATCGAACAACGCGACGTAGCCGCCGAGCAGAAGCATGGCGATGATGACCACCAGAGTCGAATCCGTAAGTTCCTTGTAACGACGAAAACCGCGTTCCTTTGGGTCCCATGGCCAGGAAGCCTTTTGAAGCTCAACCTTAACTTCGCTGAGGAAATTTCTTACTCTGGTAATCATGTCGAAAGTTAAAACGTTACAAAAGTTACATGGTTACAACAGTTGCGTCGGGAACGTATCGTTTTAAACGGTGTAACTTTACAATCTTTGTAACCCTTTCTGCAATCCACACGCCAGGAGGGACTCGAACCCCCAACCGACGGTTTTGGAGACCGCTACTCTACCAATTGAGCTACTGGCGTATTTTCAAGTGTCATTCTGAGCGAAGCGCAGCGGAGTCGAAGAATCTCTCGAATCACCAAATCAGAGATGTCTCGACTTCGCTCGACACGACAACAATTTAATCCAGAATTTCGCTGACGCGACCCGCGCCGACGGTTTTTCCGCCTTCACGAATGGCGAAGCGAATCGTTTTCTCCATCGCGATAGGCGTGATCAATTCAACTTCGATGGAGACATTGTCGCCGGGCATCACCATTTCTACGCCCTCGGGCAGTTTAACCGTGCCAGTTACGTCCGTGGTGCGGAAATAAAACTGCGGCCGATAGTTTGAGAAGAATGGCGTGTGCCGTCCGCCTTCCTCCTTGCTCAAGACATACACTTCCGCTTTGAACTTTTTGTGCGGCGTGATCGAGCCTGGCTTGGCGATGACCTGGCCGCGCTCGACGTCCTCCTTCTTCAAACCGCGCAGCAAAACGCCCACGTTATCGCCCGCGCGTGCTTCATCGAGAAGTTTGCGAAACATTTCTATATCGGTGGCGACGGTCTTGGCTGTAGGACGAACTCCGACTAGCTCGACTTCCCCCATTTTCTTGAGAACGCCGCGCTCGACACGACCGGTAGCGACCGTGCCACGGCCTTCGATATTGAATACGTCTTCGATCGGCATCAAAAACGGCTGATCGACTGGGCGTTCAGGCACCGGGATGTAATCGTCGATTGCTTCCACTAGAGCGACGATCTGCTTCTCGGCCTCTGGATCGCCATTGAGCGCCTTAAGAGCACTACCTTTTACGATGGGGATTTTATCTCCGGGAAATTCATACTGCGTGAGGAGATCGCGCACCTCCATCTCAACGAGATCGAGTAGTTCCGGATCATCGACCATATCGGTCTTGTTGAGGAACACGACAATGGACGGCACACCGACCTGTCGCGCGAGCAGGATATGCTCGCGAGTTTGAGGCATCGGTCCATCTGCGGCCGAGACAACTAGAATGGCGCCATCCATTTGGGCCGCGCCGGTGATCATGTTCTTGATATAATCAGCGTGACCGGGGCAATCGACATGGGCGTAGTGGCGTTTCTCGCTCGAGTACTCGACGTGGGCAGTGTTAATGGTAATGCCGCGTTCTTTCTCCTCCGGCGCATTGTCGATTGATTCGTAGGCGCGCACTTCGGCCATGCCCTTTTTGTGAAGCACGCTGGTAATAGCGGCCGTAAGCGTGGTTTTACCGTGATCTACGTGACCAATCGTGCCGACGTTCACGTGCGGTTTATCGCGTTTGAATGCTTCCTTAGCCATTTCAATTCTCCTGTTTAATTAGACTGTCTCATTTTCTTTCAATTATTCCACCGCCAGTCCCGAACTCGCTCTGGAGCCCATGACCGGGATTGAACCGGTGACCTCGTCCTTACCAAGGACGTGCTCTGCCAACTGAGCTACATGGGCGCCTTCCCGTCATCTCGATGGTCGCCGCGTCTTCGGCGGCGGGAACCGAGTGATGAACCGGTTTTGACCTTTCACCAGAGATTCAAAAGTCCCAAAGCCGCGTCAAATTTGCAATTTGAACGACCATGGGACCCTCTCGTTCCAGCAAAAAGCGTCAAAAAACTAACCGTGCGCCTTGCTGTGTCAAAGGAATTTCTTCGCGGATGAGGGACTCCGCGTCCCGGATGAGCACAGCATCCCTGGTCTTAGCGGATTCGATGACTTGTGGGCTCTGCCTTCCCTCGAGTGATGAGGCGCACGATCACAGCAATCACAATCAGCGCGACGATGGCAATCCCAATATACAGCGGAGAGATCTGAGTGAGCAGACTCGGTTTCTCCGGAGTCGGCGTTGGCGTTGCTGTCGGAGGCGGCGCATTCTTCGCGGCCAGTCGCCCCTGGGCAAACTGCAAGCGCTGAAAAGTATCATTGTCCTGCGGATTGAGCTTTAACTCAGCTTGGTAATCTTCGATTGCCTTCTCGTATTGCCCCATCAGGCTATAAGTGTAACCACGCTTGGTCAGAGTCTCCGCATCGTTCGGTTTTTTCTCCAGTATGGCTGTGTAGTCGGCAATAGCCGCATCGAAGTTTTTCAATCCTCGATATGCAAGTGCGCGCCGATCGTAATTCTGCGGATCGTCCGGCTGTTTTTGGATCACCGTTGTGAAATCCGCGGCCGCCTTATCCCACTGGCTGAGCCCGACCTCGGCAAAGCCGCGGAACTTTATAGCAGTAACATCATCGGGCTTAGTCTCCAGCGCCTTCTCAGTGTCAGCCAGCGCTTGTTGGTAATTTTTTTGCTGCAGGAAAACCTGCGCCCGGCCGATGTAGGCGCGTTCATCTTTCGGTGACAGCTCGATGGCCTTGGAAAAATCGTCAGCCGCTTCTTGAAATCGTTCCAGCCCGAAATTGGCAAAGCCACGACCCTCGTAAAATGCCGCCTGCTTATTATTCGCCAGGATCGCCTTGGTAAACTCCGTGACCGCCTGATCGAATTGACGACTGTCCAACAATTGGATGCCCTTTGCGTACTCGCTCGTCCCGGCGGCTCCGGCCGCTTTCTCTTTGGCTGATACAAAACTCGCCATGCTGAAAAATCCGACGGCAATCAGGAATATTGTGATGCGACTGGTAATGATCATAATTTTGTTCTCCATCGACCTTACTTTTGAGGGATTTCGCGACTGTTTGCGAGCAAATTAACGCGGCAAAAAGAAATCGATGAACCAACTGGATTCCAGCCGAGAGATTGTCGATCTACGCGGTGGCACCAAGCCATCGGAAGGCTATGCCGCGGTCTTCGCCACGATTCTCATCTGGTCGACACCATCGCTTTTTCAGTATTACCTCAACCGTTACTACGATCCGTGGGCGCAGAATTTCTATCGTTATCTCGTGGCATGCGTTTCAATCGTGCCGCTACTGATTTACGGAATGCGACACCGCGGACTGTCCATCAGTTGGCACGCTGTCATGGTCTGCATCGTGCCTTGCCTGCCTAACGTTGTCCATCAGGTTACGCAGGTGATGGCCCTCTTCTACGTGGGGCCGGGAGTTTACACCATCTTCACGCGCACCTCTGTGATTTTCACGGCGCTGCTTGCGCTCGTCTTTTTCCCGGAAGAACGCCACGTTATTCGTCAATGGCAATTTCAACTGGGCACCGGGCTGGGATTGAGCGGCGCATTCGGAGTTGTTTGGTTTCAACCAGGGTGGAAATCAGGGCATATCGCGGTTCCGGGCTTATTCATTGCCTTTACCGCCACATTTTGCTGGGCGCTTTACGGCGTTCTGATTAAACGCCCATCGGCGCGGCTTGGGTCGATCCGCAGTTTCGGAATCGTCAGTTTCATCACTTCGGCGTTGTTGCTTCCGCTCACATTTGCATTTGGAAAAATTGGCACTCCGCTCCACGCAGGATCTCAAGTGAATTTCATCCTGATCATTTCCGCCGTCAGCTGCATTACGCTGGCGCATATCTTTTATTACGTGGCCATCCGAGAGATCGGCGTTGCCCTCGCGCAGTCGCTCCAGCTTCTCTGTCCTGCCGGCGCAATGGCACTGTCAGCCTGGATTTACGGCGAACGTCTTACTCAGCCCCAGATCTGGAGCGCTGCCATTCTGCTCCTCGGCGCGTTTCTGGCCATGCG
>QHNV01000024.1 GCA_003218535.1 Verrucomicrobiota bacterium | reverse complement strand
CGTTGTTCCTAGTGCAACCGTTAATGTGCGGCCAAGTACCCGTCATAAGCGAAGAACGCGAAGGCGTGCAAACCGGATGAGTGACGTACGCCCTCTCGAAGACTACAGATTCAGATGCAAGCTTGTTCAGATTTGGCGCGTGTACGCTTACGCCACCGCAGCAAGAGATGGTGTCCGCTCTCTGCTGGTCCGGCAGGAAAAGAACCAAATTTGGCTTTCGCTCTGCACCCATGGTTTTCAGGTCACGCGTTAAATCAGCCCTCGACCTTCTTGCAGTCAGCTCGCGGTTTTGCACTCCAACCGCGGTGAACCAGAACGCTGCTGCAAGAATGCATACCTTCTTCCGCCTCCGTCGGGACTCGCGCGTTTATATCACAAATAGCTCAGCGTTAAAACGCCGAGCTATTACCATTGCGAAAAAACACCTCTCGTCGCACCGATGATCTCGCCGCCAACTCCTCGTGAATCATATTCTCATTCGTCCTATCCGTGTAATTCGTGATTATCGGCTTTCACGACGGAAGCGAGTTCGCTATCTTTCGAGCCCAATGGTGCGTACGAAACGGATG
>QHNV01000025.1 GCA_003218535.1 Verrucomicrobiota bacterium | reverse complement strand
TGAACCGGCAGGCGTTCTCGATCAAGGATCGCTTCCGCCTGCTGCCATTCGCGCATCAAGCGATAGCGCAGCGGAATGTTTTCACTCTCGGGAAGAGTGGCGGTCAGATCGAGGTCCACTTGATCGAGCGGATGTTCATCATTGAGTGGACCGTTGTAGGGTGAGTGCGGTTCGACAAAGCCAACAACTAGAATGAAAGGATCACGGTGATGTTTTTCGATGAATTCACAGGCCTGCTTTTCGAGAAACTTTGGACGCGAAAGTTCGAGCGGCAGGTTGCTGATGGCCAATTTTGAGAATCGTCCGTTGCGCTTATCGGGCACAACGCCGGCAGAAACGAGGAAGTTTATGTAGTCGCCGTGATCGTCAGTGGAAATCCATTGTTGGAATCCCCGCCCGGCAGGACCTTGCTCGCCGAGATGCCACTTCCCGATGTAC
>QHNV01000026.1 GCA_003218535.1 Verrucomicrobiota bacterium | reverse complement strand
CGATGCTACAACGAATGGAAATCCGACGCTCGCCACAAGGGCGATACGCGCGAATCCGAACTTATTTAGCACGTTTTTAATCATTAGTTTCTCCATTGGTTTGGTTAGGTTTAGGTCGCGTTTATTAAACTTTTTGAAGCCTGACAAGCTTTTTTTTAAATTTTTTTGAACGCCTGAAGGCCCCATTTGTCCCGACAGCGTCCGGTCTAAATCATGAGCCAAGGCGCTGGCAAGCTTTTTTTTAAAAATTTTTAAATTTTTTTGAGCGGCTTTTGTGGCCGCGTTTATTCAGTTTGAGTGCGCCTCTTATTTGAGACGAATCTGCGAGAAAGCAGCGTCACAAATTTCGATAGCGCCGAAGTGCGTAGTTTGGAATCCGTGAACACATTCCGGCTTTCACAATGCCATGCCCCCACTGGAATCACGATGGGTGCAATTGGCCCGCGCCACCCCGGGAGCTCGAATCTTTGATTCAACTTTCCCAAAATTGAGCGCATCTTGCGCTTTGATGTGGCAAGCGAATACGCGATTCGAGGCGGCTTGCTACGCACCGTGGATTTGACTGCGGGTTGAGCCGATAGCGTTACGGACGCAGGGAGGCTTGCTTTCTGATGCCTGCGAGATTTTTCGATGTACAATGAGCGTCGCCAGACGTGATTTCGCACAAGTACAAATGCATTTTCGTTGAGGTGCCTAAGACCGGTTCGACCAGCATCCGCGCCATCCTGGGTAAGGCTTGGAAGCCGCATCTGAATTTGTGGCAGATCAAGAACCAGATGCAGACATATTGGACGCGTTATGGCGGAAGGAAAAATCGGATTCTTGCGTCTTTTTATTTGTTGCTTCCGGAGGAGCGCCGCAGAGAAATCGGAGGCAAACAATTCGAGACCTATTTCAAATTCGGATTCGTTCGCAACCCGTGGGACCGCGTCGTTTCTCTCTACGAGCGCACAGAGGCGTTACAACTCAGAGACAAAATGACGTTCGACGAATTTGTCGATTGGATTCAATACAGCAGCGCCACCTGCGTTCACTCATCCCCACATCGGTACCAATTGGATTGGTTCGTCGACCCCAACGGAAATGTGCTCGCCGATTTCATTGGGAAATTTGAACAACTCGACGAGGACTGGGCTTTCGTGGCGAAGAAGTTGGGTGTGAGCGAGAAGTTGCCCCATCGAAGGGAAAATCCGCGGGCCCGGCATTACACTGAATACTACACGCCACGGACCAGGGATATAATCGCAAACAAGTTCAGAGTGGACATCGAGCATTTTGGCTATGAGTTCGCCGGATAAAATTAAAGCGATCGTTCTCACGTGCGATCGGTATCGAGCAACAACGGAGCACGTGATCTTTCAATACGAACGGCTTTGGCCGGAGCACCCGTTCGTTTTTCACGTTCCTTACCAAGAGCTTGGCGGAGTGGACACCGAACGGGTCAGGTACCTAACCTCGCCCTCAGATATTAAGGGGACCGTCTTGCATTTGCTGGCGGACATCGATGATGAAGAATGGATTTACTGGTGCGTGGACGACAAGTACCCGATCCAACTTGTCACCGACAAAATCGCGAGCCTGATTTCCCACGCCATGCGATCACCGGAAGTAGATGGTTTTTTGTTCTGCCGATGCCGGGCGACGCTGACTAATCCCAAACTGACTCTTTACCCGCGCAAGGTTAAGAATCCATTCGGCGATGTTTACTTCGAGCGGAGGGCTTGGTTCCAAATATGGATTCATCAGCTTCTGCGAGCCAAAGTGCTCCGGTATCTTTTCACTCATCTGCCCGACCGCATTCCCAGTGCGAAGGTAATGGATGAGCTCAAGGACGATGTGCCCAAGTTGCCCGAGCATCGGTTATTTGTGACAGAGGAAAATTTCGCGGTCTTTGGAGAAAGCACCCGCCACGGCGTGATCACGCAAAATTGTTACGAGAGCATGATGGCTGCAGGGATCGAGCTACCAGAATGGTTTCGCCATCCGAACGGCGAACATGTGACGCTTGGAGAATTGTAGGTTTTATCGCTCCTCGAAAGAATAACCAAAGCCTTCGATCTCCACAGCAAACCGCGTGCGTACCAATTCGCGAAGCTCGTCGTCGTAATATTTCGAATAATGTTCACGGTTGGAGCGGTTGTACTTCGGCAGCGTCGGTGGCGAAATGCCTAGTGCGCCGCATACGGTGCGAAAGTCGTCGGCCAAATTCTCGAAGCGTATTACGTAATCGACATTGCTGAATGGATCCTCTTCGCCCTTATTCAGCCGCAGATAGTCCGCGCCCGATAAAGCTTTTGAAATGATCTTTCTGAATTTCTTCCGGTCCCAGGCGGCGGTGTTTTGCGTCGGGGTAAAATAATAGGAGACCATCCGGTCCCACGGATTTCGCACACATGTGAACTTGTAGAGGTCGCCAAACCGAGCCTCTCCAAGGGCGGCCCGGTACTCAGCCAGCGTTGAGTGTTTCTTGATTTTGTACTTCGGATTCCGCAGCGCAAAACGCTCAATCCCATCCTGCTCCTTACGTAGGGGAACGAGTTCATCTTCTGAATAATCGCGCAGCGCGCTCTGAATCGAGTTGCCGGCGGTTTTTGGTATATGAACGAACAGAAAACGTTTTTGTAATGAGATCATTCGCCAGTCCTAATCTACGACGCATGGTTCAGTGATGCGAGTACTGGCCAGCATCTTGCGAGCGTGCGAGAGATTCCCTCAGGAACCATGATTCTGTCTCACAAATACAAATTCATTTTCATTAAGACTGCAAAGACCGCCGGTACGAGCATCGAGGTCTTCCTTTCAAGACACTGCAGCCCTGAGGACATATTGACCCCGATCACCCCGGCGATCGAAGGACATCAGCCGCGCAATTACGAGGGATTCATTAACCCAATTCCTGAACTCCTCGAAAGACCGGGCAAATTCTTTTCGGCATTGCGAGGTTCAATCATCAGTCGCGAGAAATTTTACCGTCACATGCCGGCATCTGAGGTGCGGAAGCGTGTTCCTGCCGAAGTTTGGAACAGCTATTTCAAATTTTGCGTGGAACGAAACCCCTGGGACAAAGTTTTGTCTCACTACCACATGCATGCCGCCCGCGAAGGCGGCTCGTTGTCACTGGATGAATATCTGGCCCGCGGCCGGTTTCCCATTAACTATTTCCGATACACTGATCGCACCGGCATCAAAGTCATTGTGGATCGTATTGTTCGCTATGAGAACCTGATGGCCGAACTTGGTGAAGTCTTCTCGCAATTAAACATCCCTTTCGATGGAACCCTTGGCGTCGCAGGAAAATCCGAATATCGGACCGATCGGAGACCGTACCGGCAGGTATTCAACGACGAACAACGACGAATCGTGGAAAAAGCTTTTGCTAAAGAAATCGCACTGCATGGCTATCAGTTTTGAGTCTCAGGCCGGCCCAGGGATCACTCACAATCTGAGCTTGTCGTTTGCAGATTCCTGCCACCGATGAAGCTCGCCGGTGAGGCGCGAAATAACTGGCGCATATTGTCGATCCTCGTAAAGATTGCGCGCCTCCCAGGGGTCGTCATTCAAGTTGTACAACTCGTTCACATCCTTGTCGCGCAAACATAGTTTCCAGCCGTCAGGGGTAACTACTGCCCTCGTGGACTCCTCGACTGCACGTTTGACCGCCCGTCGTCGGGCTAATGACGTTCCTTTTTTCACTTTTGTCCGGTTTGGCGCCCACTCCAAAAATGCGTTCTCCGGCGGGGCTGCTTCTTCATTGATTACTGGCAGCAGACTCTTCCCAACGCACTGAGGATGTCTTGGCTCATTGAGAAGATC
>QHNV01000023.1 GCA_003218535.1 Verrucomicrobiota bacterium | reverse complement strand
CGAAGCGTGCACCTCTCGCACTTTACCTTGAATTTGGAGCAATATTCCCGGACTAAACACCGGTTTCAATTCCTTCAGCATCTCACGGCGATCCATGCCCAGCAGCATGGCGCGCTCGCTGGCGCGGTCAGGCACGCCGAGCTCGATCCGCATCAGAAAGCGATCAAGCTGCGATTCGGGCAGCGGAAAAGTGCCTACTGCATGTTGCGGATTCTGCGTGGCAATGACAAAAAACGGTTCGGGCAACTCATAAGTCACGCCGTCAATTGAGATGCGGTATTCCTCCATTGCTTCAAGCAACGCGCTCTGCGTTTTCGGAGTCGCCCGGTTTACCTCGTCGATCAGCACTACCTGCGAAAAAAGCGGTCCGCGGTGAAACATGAAGCGTTGCTCATCGTGGTCGAAAATGGAATTGCCGAGAATATCGGCCGGCAGCAGGTCGCTTGTAAATTGGATACGCTGAAACGCGAGCGCCAGGGAGCGCGCCAGCGCCTGGGAGAGCGTGGTCTTACCCACGCCTGGAATGTCTTCAATCAAAAGGTGACCGCGTGCGAGCAAACAGGCGACAGCGAGCTTTACCGCGTGGTTCTTGCCTACGATAACTTCGCAAATCTGTTTTGTGAACGCGTCAACGTGGTCTGTCACCGCGAAATGATCTGCGGGAACGACGCTATTCGCAAACGCGATATGTGGAGGATTGAATTGGCAAGACGGGCTGCAACGCCATCCTGATTTCCGTGGCGCAAAAGAAGAGACATCAAAGGATCATGAGCGAATCTAAGGCGGTGCAGACTTTGGTGCGCGTTTCTGTAGCGGCGTGATGCTCGGCGCGCCTGGCGTTTGCACGCTGTTAAGATTCGATTGCGACAGGGCAGGGGAAGAATGTGCATGGCGATAATATTTTGTGACGAGTCCCAGCAGAAACGCTACCAGAATGAAAATCACCACTCGCTTCTCCGCAGGAGTGAGTATGAGTAGCTGCCTGAGTTGATCGAATTTAAAGCGCTGGCGTTTTTTCAATTTCAGTCTGATCTGATCACGGACCGACATTGAGGGCGCCAAGTCGGCCCAGATTTGCCTCTGAATTAGTGTGCATTCGTGTTCATTCGTGGTTGTCGTAATACTATTGACCTAGTGGGGCGGCTACTTCTGCGCCCGGCGGCGGGCTGAATTCAAATGTCGATGGCGGTACCGGCGCGCGAGTTTGATTGGAATACGTAGTCACAATGCGATCGCCATTGGGCAGCAACATTTCTGTGCGTTCGGCCTGGAGATTGTCATTGATGTGCAGATCGAGCTTTTGAAAGATTCGCTTCATCGAAGCGGTGCGCGGTATCAAAGTCAGTTCGTATCCGCCGTCGACCTTTGCGGCTGTAATCTGGAAAGTGTTTTCAATGTTCTCCAGGTTCAACGCAGAATTAATCGCGGCCACTGTTGAATCGAGCGGCGAACGTTTGCCCAGCGGATAACGCTCGGCCGACTTAAAATTAGGATAATAAATCCAGAGTTGACGGCCATCGCTTACCGTCAAACTCGGCGAATTGCCTTCCACTTCGCGACGGAATTTGTTCGGTGGCTGAAACCACACTTTGCCTGAGCTTGCGACCGGTTTCTTCATCAGATGGATAACTCTTTGTTCCTGAAAATCGGCTTGCGTGATCCTGTTCTCGCGAATTCGGACAAGCAGATTTTTTACTTCGCTATCCGAAAGCTGCGCGCTCTTTGCGAAACTCGTCAGGCAAATTAAACCGGCGACGATTAAAAGAATCTTGCGTATTAGGATCTTCATGTTAGCGGCTGGCGCACTTATTTTCGCGCCACGCCTTCGGTTCAGCCGCCGCTATTGCCGGCAACGTAAAGAAAACTGTCGCCACCAAACTCCAGAAAATCCCGAGCGCGCACGCGATGCCAAGTCCGGTGAGTGATGGATTGCGCGCTAGAGCAAGGGAAGCGAAGCCGCTCACTGCGGTGAGACCGGCAAGTAGCACAGGCTTGATCACTCCCGCCACATCATGCTCGACGTCACGTGTTTTCTGCCAAACCAGCACGATGTAGATGCCGTAATCTACGCCGATGGCCAGCACGAGCCGGAATGAAAGCACGTTCAGAAGATTTAAATTGATGTGGAGCAATTTCATCGAGGCGATCATTGCTCCAATCCCAATCGCAAGGGTGACGATCTGAATCAACCACAGCCGCAGATCGCGGTACAGGATCGCCAGCAGCGACACATCGAAGATGGCCATCAGCGCGCTGATGATGAGCAGTTGCCGATGCGACCATGGCAATAGGTCAGCCAGGGTGTAAGTCCAGCCTGAGAGGATCACCGGGACTCCCTCTACCGGCAGATCACGCTTAAGGGCCTGGCTCTGTGCGTGCGTTGAGACTGGTTGGTTGGTCGTAACAAATCCCGTGGTGAGCAACGGATCCTGCGCAAAGTAACGATCGACCAGAAACCACCAACTGGAAGACTTCGACAGTTGCTCGCGCCAATTCGGTAGAGGCACCCTTGGATCGGCAACGCGCTGCAGATCGTCGAGCAGCGCGAAAGCTGGGCCGAACGCATCCGGATTAAATCCCTCTGCGTCTAAAGTTTGCGCCAATGCTTGGCGCGCTGCTTGAAAATTAATCGCGCTCAGATTTCCGCGATTTCGCTGCATCCAATTTGGCGACGGACACAGTGCAACGGGTGTGAAGAAACTTTTGATCTTTCGGGCTGTTTGCAGCTCTTTCCAGTGCGCAGCAAGTTTTTGCCAGGCATCATGCAGTTCCTGTGAATTTGCAGCGTGCACGATCGCCAAGACCGGTTCCCAGCGTACGGGCATTTTGTGCATGATCTCCTCAAGGGCTTGGTTTGCCCGAATGTTTTTCGGTTGCAGCGAACGCGTGCTTGCCTCGAATCGAAGCGGCGGAATGGGTGAAAAGCCGATTCCAGTTAGCAACAACAACACCGCGCTTGAACAGATTAATATCGCAGCCGGCCGGCGCACAGCTCGTCGCACATATTTTCTTACGAGATCGGATATCCAATCATGACTCATTGGCGTCTCTCGCTCGCGAATAAAAAGAAATAAAATTGAGCACATGAAAAGGCCGGCAATGAAAATGCCAATCGCAATCAGCACGCCGAGTTGCGAAAAGCTCATCGCGCCGCTCAGTACTAGCGCGGCAAATCCGACCGCCGTCGTGAGTGCTCCAAAAAAAACCGCGCGCCCAAGCTTTGCTATTGAGGTACCGATGGCTTGCTGATGCGACTCTCCATCGGAGCGTGCCTGGTGATAGCGTCCAATTAGGTGGATCGCGAAATCGACACCGAGCCCGACTAAAATGGCGCAAAAACCTACGCTGATCATGCTGAGCCGGCCAAAGAGGAGCTGCCCAAGCGTTAGCGCGACCAAACAAGAGAGAAGCAGGCAAATTGCCATTCCCACGAGCGGCAGCCATCGCTGAAAACCCACGAAGAAAATACAACTGACCAACAGAATAGATCCGAGCAATGTGGCCACGATGTCATACCGCATGCTCAGCGAAATTTCTGACACAAAAGCCGCGCGGCCGGTAATGAGAACCTGCAAACGACCGCCATCCCATCCCGCCACCGCCGTGCTACGAAACTCATTTACGCGACGCATCAAACGTTGGCATTCGAAGGCGCTGACGGCCGGCTGATTCGTTACTGCAAGGAAAACACGCATGGTCCCATCCGGCGACGTAAGCGGTTGTTCTTGTTCAATCGCGGTGTTTTCTGCAAAAGGTTTGAGCGCTGGCGCAATGAGACCGAGCGGGTCGATGGAAAGCTCGAATTCTGATCGCGGCGAAGCTCCTTCGATCTGTTGACGCAAGCGATGGAGCCGATCCTGAATTTTGTGCGCTTGCAGGATGGAGATCGTCTCGTCGAAAACGCTTGGCTCCAGGTTCAAGAGCAGGGGCACCGCGATCGATTGCAGATCGCGAATTCCATCAGGCGTGGCCATGGGCGAACCTGCGAGCACCCGAGTGCACCACGGTTGTTTTCGCAGTTTCTCTGCAAATACTGGCGCGAAGTTCTCTAATTTATCCACATCCTGCGGTGTGCAGAGAAGAGCGAAAGTGAGCTCGTGCGTTTGCTCAAACTCCCGATCGTAGATCTTCAGTCCCTGCACCGAAGAAAATCTACCGGGGAGCACGTTGAAGATCTCGGAATCGAGCCGTAGCGAGGTTATGAGAATTGCGAGACACGCGCCCGTCAGCAGAGCTAGGCTCGCCCACACCAAGCGGCTGCGCTGCGTTATGGTTCGCGCGATGAATTCACTGATGCGCATGAACGGCGCTAGTGTTCTGCAACAGCGGCGGCTTTACAACGGCTGACCGCCTTAACTAAAACCGAAACAGAAATGTCTCTTTGCCGGCGATATATCGCACGATTCGTTGATTTTGGGCGGCAATGAGTTTATCTCGCACGCCGAGCCAGCCGCGCAGTTGCTGTGGTGCCTGTTCCACGGGACCCGACCAGCTGCCGTGTGCGAATGGCCCTTTAACTTCGGCGAATGCGGCATCCTGCCGCAAAGAGAGCAGCGTCACGCCCGGACCCTTCGAAAGAGTCAATTCGAAATTGCCGGTGCTCGAATAACGTACGATCACATCGCCGACGAGTGTCGTTTGAGGTGTGCGATACATGAGCTGACCAGTTTTGGTCTGCCAATTGAGAGCCGGCTCGGAAAACTGATGCGCCGGCGTCGTTCCACAGCCGGTTAGATCGATAATCGCCAGCGCCATGATCGCGATATTAAGATAGGGGCGATTGACCCATTCGACTTCGCTCCAGGCAGGATTCTTAATCGCCCAAGGATTTCCAATCATGGCATTGCGCCGACCCTTTCGATCGGTAACGATGATTCTTCCTTTTTCGGCACCAGCGTACGCCTCGGCACGATAGGGTACCGGCGTTGTAACCAAACCAAAAAATAAAAAACAGACATTCGCCAGCGGATGGCAAAGCAGTTGCCGACATTTCCGCCGAGTACGGCGTTTACTGCCGGCTGTATTCCCAACACATCATGCGGTGTCAGGAAAACTTCAATGAATTCCTTTGTGTACCAGGCGTCGACAAAGCGGAGATAAACGTCCATCGCCCGGTTGACCGTCTTCTCGTACCGCGGGAACAGGCGTTTTGCCTTGCGTGGACAATCAAGGACTGCGTTAAGCGAGTCGGCGGCGAGTTCGCCACTGAAAACCGCGAGGAAAACGCCGCTGCTAAAAATTGGATCGATGAAACCTGCAGCATCGCCCGCGAGCAACCACCGGTCTCCATGCAGTTTTGTGCTGCGATAGGAGAAATCTGCTTCCACATAAACTTCCGATATCCTCCGCGCATGTGTCATTCGCTTGGCGATGGTCGATTCCTTCTGCGCGCCAAACACCCTCATAGTGCGCGAAGATCGACAGTTTCTGAAGGTGAGCGTAGGTCTTCTTAATTTGGAACTGCCTGCCCAGCACCGAAGCGTGGCCGCTGGCGTCGATCATGTACCGGCTGTGGACCGTGCGAGATGAGCCGTTCGATTTGACGATAAGGTCGACGCTGTCTTTTGAGAACTCCACTCGATCAGCCGAGGTTTGCTCGAACACCTCCGCGCCGCACTCGGCAGCGTGATCGAGCAACACTTTGTCGAAATCGGCTCGCGTAACTTGGTAAGAGTGATCAGTTTGTGAGCGAAAGCCATCTTTGAAATAAAATTTGGTTCCCGGCTCGGAGCATGCTCCAAAAATCTCACCGCCGAATTTTTTCATGAACCCGGCGCACAAAAATTTCTCGTGCAAACCGAGTCGCGTAAATGCCTTCATGCTGAAGGGCAGAAGCGACTCGCCGATATGAAACCGCGGAAACTTTTCGCGCTCAAAGAGGATCACGCGCCGCCCGGCGCGCGCGAGCAACGCAGCGGCAGTGCTCCCGGCTGGCCCACCGCCAATGATAGCGACATCGTACATGTCGACGTTCATCCTGTGGGGACGTTAGCAAATTATGCAAGTTTTGGTAGGGACACTGCACCGCTCTCACCGAATCGCCGCAGCGCGGTGGCGCGCCTAAATTTGTGCTAACATATGCAGCAGAAATGAAATTGATCGATCGGTTCGTCAGCCGCGAATTGCTGGTCAACATTGCATTTGCGATTGCGGTGCTGAGTCTCGTTCTCGTGGTCGGCAACATTTTTCGCAAACTGTTGCCGTTGTTGGTGAATCACGACGTGCCGATGGAATACCTCATCACGTTCATCGCTTATGTGCTGCCGTTCTCGCTCATCTTTACCATTCCCTGGGGTTTGTTGACTGCGATTCTTCTGGTATTCGGGCGGCTCTCCGCGGACAACGAACTGGTTGCGCTCCGCTCAAACGGCGTGAGCGTCACGCGCGTTTGCATCCCACTTGCTGGGATCGGGCTTCTTTGCACAGGGCTCTGCCTCTGGCTCAATGTGCAGGTTGCGCCAGCCGCGCAGGAACGATTGCGCAGCACCATCTTCGATTTGGCGACGCGTAACCCAATGGCACTTTTTGGAAGCGATCAGGTCATTGATCAGTTCCCCGGCCGCAGGATTTACGTCGGCAAAAAGGAGGGAAACAAGCTCGAGAACATTACAGTGTTCGAAATGAACCAGAATTCGCTCCCGATAAAAGTCACCTACGCGCGCACCGGTATGCTCGAAGCCGATTTGGCCAACAAACAAATCCTAATGCATCTATACGGGGCGCGTTACCAGGAGCGCGATCCGAAAGATCCATCCAACCTGCGGAAGATCCGGGACGGAATAAACATGGTGGAAGGGACGTTGCCTATCAGTCTGGAGGAGCTCTACGAGAAAGAGAAAAAGCGTCCGAGTCGCTCTGCGTTATCGATCGAGCAACTGCTGGAGCAACTCAAGAGCGAGAACCAACAGGAGCGCAGCGCCAGCCGCACCGAAATCAACAAACGATTTTCATTCCCATTCGCGTGTATTGCATTTGCGATCATTGGTGTCCCGCTGGGCGTCACGGCACATCGCCGAGAGACGTCGATTGGTTTCGCCATGGGATTGATCGTTGCCGTCACGTATTTTCTTTTCGTCATCATCGGCGACACGTTGCGAGGAAATCCGCGTGTGCATCCCGAGCTGTTGGTCTGGTCTCCAAATGTTTTGTTCATTGTGCTGGGTGCATTCTTGTTCAGACGACTTGCCAGGCAGTAGGTCGGAAAAAATGACCACGCGAGAACCGAAAGGAAGTTCTGGGAAGCTACGGCAGAATAAACACCAAGCTATAATGGCAATGGCGTAATGGTTGGACTGGGTGCGGGCGACTCGATTGGCACCGCGGGGTTAGGAACAATCGGTGGCGCCGGATTGGGGGTGATTGG
>QHNV01000022.1 GCA_003218535.1 Verrucomicrobiota bacterium | reverse complement strand
CCGGTTCAAGTACGGTCACCAAATTTATCTGCGTTATCTCGTTGCGCATTGGCTGCGCGCGGCGTTAGATGACGAACGGCTGCGCGATCGTCGCTTTGACGTCATCGTTCCAGTGCCCCTGCATTCGACACGACAGCGTGAGCGCGGATTCAATCAAGCCAGTCTGCTTGCCGAATTGTTAAGCGTAGAGATATCCGTGCCGTCGAGGCCATTGCTCGAACGCGTTCGCTACACGACCACACAAACTGCGCTGGATCGCGCCGAGCGGATGGAAAATCTGCGCAACGCCTTTCGTTTACGAAAAACCGCGAACGTGCGAAATTTGCGCGTGTTGTTGATCGATGATGTCCTGACGACTGGCTCCACGTTGAGTGAGTGCTCGCGCGTTTTGAAACGCGCTGGTGCAATCTCTGTTCATGCCGCGATGGCGGCACGCGCGTAGATCCCATGCCTATTTTCAAAAAACCAGCAATCAAGGCAGACAGTGGAAAGAAGCGCGAGATGCCTCGTGGTCTTTTTCAGAAATGCCCGGGCTGTACGGAAGTCGTGCCGGAAACCGAGCTCGCCCAAAATCAGCGGGTTTGTCCACGCTGCGATTATCACTTTGCGCAACCTGCAAAAGAGCGGCTACAAAATCTGCTCGACCCCGAGACTTTCGTTGAGATGGATGCTGATTTGAGATCCGTCGATACTTTACGTTTTCATGGCATGGTCACCTATAAGGGTCGACTCAAAAAATACCAGGAAAACACCGGCCTGCTCGACGCTGTGATCAGCGGTCATGGGATGCTTGACGGCTACAAAGTTGCAATCGCTGTCATGGATTTTGCGTTCCTTGCTGCGACGATGGGCTCGGTCGTTGGCGAGCGAATCACCCGAACCATCGAATACGGAACCGCGGAACGCTGTGCGGTTATCATCGTTGCCGCTTCCGGCGGCGCGCGCATGTACGAAGGAATGTTAAGCTTGATGCAAATGGCCAAAACCAGCGGCGCGCTGGCCCATCACGGGGAAGAAGGACTCCCTTACATTTCCGTTCTGACGAATCCTACCACCGCCGGAGTGATGGCCAGCTTCGCTTCGTTAGGCGACGTCATTATCGCCGAGCCCAGGAGTATGATCGGCTTCGCTGGGCCGCGCGTAATCAAAGAAACTACGCACCAGGATTTGCCGGAACGATTTCAGACAGCGGAGTTTTTGGAGGAGCACGGCCTGATCGACATGATCGTGCATCGCAAAAAAATGCGGGAGCAAATCAGCCGACTGCTCAGTTATTTTGCCGTGATGCCGTGAATGTAGGAGGGGCCTTTGTGCCGCGACCTCCTTTGACATATAAGGAGGCGCTCGCCTGGCTCTACAGCCTTCAGCGCTTCGGGATCAAGCTCGGCCTGGAAAACATCCGGCGGCTCCTCGCGGAGCTCCACGTCGATCTTCACGAGAGTTGCGTGATTCACGTCGCCGGCACCAACGGCAAAGGCTCCGTCTGCGCCATGATCGATTCGATCTGCCGCGCACAGGGATATCGCACCGGCCTATTCATCTCCCCTCACCTCATCACATTTCGCGAGCGCATCCGCGTAAATGGCGGAATGATTTCCCAGGACGCAGTTGCAAATGGTTTAACGCTAATTCGCGATCTCGTCGCAAATTGGCAGCCTCATCCCACATTTTTTGAAGTCACGACAGCGCTTGGTTTAAAATCTTTTGCCGAAGCAAAGCTGGATATCGTAATTCTCGAGACTGGATTGGGAGGTCGCCTCGATGCGACTAACGCCATCCAATCCGATGTCTCGGTCATCACACCCATCGATTTCGATCACGAGAAATGGCTGGGCGATTCGCTGGAAAAAATCGCGGCTGAAAAAGCCGGGATCATTAAGCCTGGAGTGCCGGTTGTATGCGCAGCTCAACGCGACGAAGCCGAAAAGGTAATTCGTGCGCGTGCTATTGCGTGCGAAGCGCCACTGCAATTTGTAACTGAATCTTACGGCCGTTCCGCGATTGGTTTACCCGGTGATTATCAGAAACAGAACGCCGCCGTCGCGATCGCAGCGGTTCATGCTGCAAAGATCGGTATCGACGAGAAGGCGATTGCGCGCGGACTCGCGACCGTCGAATGCCCCGCTCGTTTTCAGAAGTGGGATGGAAAGGTAATCATCGACGGCGCCCACAATCCCGCAGCCGCCCGCGTTCTCGCAAGAACATGGCGCGAGATTTTCGGTGATCAACGCGCCACGCTGATCCTTGCGGTTCTTTCTGACAAAAATTTGCGCGGTATCTGCGAAGCGCTCGCGCCGATTGCGGAGTCAGTTCTTCTTCCGAAAATTCGGAGCGAACGCGCAGCCGACCTAGAAGTGTTGGCAAGAGTCTTGTCCTCCATCACTCCATCACTCCCCTACTCCATCCCGAAGTGTGTCGGTGAGGCACTCGCGGTTGCACGCACAAGACCGAATCCGATTTTGATCACCGGCTCCCTCCATTTCGCCGGCGAAGTGCTCGCATATCTGCGCGGCGAAGCCGCTGCCTTCGAAGAATGCGCGCAATGATGTCTGTCGCGGCGCTCTGCGAGCGCCGAATCTAATTCGACCGGCGGTCATAGACCGCCGCTGCAGCTCAATTCGCGACAACGCGGCCAAAGGTCTTGTGATGGACGACAGCGGTTGTTATGCTTGGTGCGTGAGAGGAACTCCTGGCACCCTCCAGGATGGTGGCGCGAGGTTTGCAACTACACACTGGAGTGTCGTTGCACATTGCGCGCTTACCGACGTACCCGAGGCGGCAGACGCTCTTGCAAGACTATGCGAAATGTATTGGCCGCCGGTGTACAGCTTTGTGCGGCGCCGCGGTTACAACCAGCACGACGCGCAGGATCTTACTCAAGCCTTCTTTGCGTATTTTCTGCGGACCAAGGCCTACGCGCGCACGAATCGGCTTCACGGAAAGTTTCGCTCTTTCCTGCTCGCGTCGGTGAAGCATTTTCTGTCGGACGATTGGGATCGGCATCAGGCGATCAAACGCGGGGGCGATTATCAATTCGTCTCGCTCGATCAGGAAAACGGGGAGGCGTTTTACGACGCTGCAAGCGATTCGGATTCAACGGCGGAACGTCTATTCGAATTGCGCTGGGCCAAAACGCTCACATCCGGCGCGCTGGATTCTTTGCGCAAAGAATTGCAGGCTGAAGGCAAGCTCCAACTCTTCGACGGACTAAAGAACTTCCTCGCCGGCGGCAGCGTCCTTCCTTCTTACGATGAGGCAGCCGCCCGCACTGGTTTATCGAGAGCGGCCATAAAAACGCAGGTGCATCGGCTGCGCCAGCGTTATCGCGAAATTGTGCGCCGCGAGATTGGTCGCACGGTTTCGGCGCCATACGAGATCGACGAAGAGCTGCGTTATCTTTGCAGTGTTTTAGCGGAAGCCGCATGAGCAAGAGCCAGACTGTTGAACCGGCGACGCAATCAGTCTGCGCTCAATGCGGCTCGCGCCTCAGTGCAACCGATGACGCAGACGAGATTTGCATCAATTGTCTCTTACGCTCAGCAGCGAATCCGGGCGATGTTGATCGCGGTAAGACGCCGCAGCGATCTGATCAATTGATCCTGGATGATGACGGTGCGCCGGTCGAGTTCGGTGATTACGAACTACTGGAAGAGATCGGTCGAGGCAGCCAGGGGATGGTTTACCGTGCCCGGCAAAAGAGTCTAAATCGCATCGTCGCACTGAAGGTCATCGCCTTGGGTCATTGGGCCACGGAGCCGCACATGAAGCGATTCCGTCGCGAAGCGGAAGCGGCCGCCAGCCTGAATCATCCCTGCATCGTTCCAATTTATGAAGTCGGCGAACGCGACGGCGCTTGCTACTTCAGCATGGGACTGGTCGAAGGCGGACAACTCGATGCGATCCTCAAGCGCGAACCACTGCCGATCCAGCGCGCAGCGGAACTAATCGTCAAGTTAGCGCGCACGGTGCAGTACGCCCACGAGCACGGCATTCTGCATCGGGACATTAAACCGGGGAATATCCTGCTCGATGCAAAAGGCGAACCGCACCTCACCGATTTCGGTCTCGCGCGGTTGGTCGAAACGGAAAGCAGCGTGACTCGCACGATGGACGTTTTGGGCACGCCCAGTTACATGGCGCCAGAACAAGCTGTGGGAAACAACGCGGCTGTCAGCAGCGTCACAGATGTCTATGGACTTGGCGCAGTACTTTACCAATTGCTGACAGGTCAGCCGCCGTTTGCCGGAGGAACAACTTACGAGACGATCAAGTTACTGCTGGATACTGAGCCGCGGCAACCGCGCCTGTTAAATCCGAAGATCGACCGCGACGTGTCAACGATCTGTCTCAAGTGTCTTGAGAAAGATCCAAAGCGCCGGTACTCTTCCGCTCTCGCGCTGGCTGAAGACCTTGAACACTGGCTAAAGCACGAGCCGATTCAGGCGCGCCGCACTGGAGTCCTCGCGCGAGGAAGGAAATGGGTGCGGCGCAATCCAACCAGCGCGCTACTCGCAGCGTCCCTGATCGCACTGGCGGCGGCCGCTGGCTGGATCGTTTGGAAAAGTGAATTGACCCGGCAACCGCTAACAACGGGAATTGCCGTTCTGCCGTTTGAAAATCTGAGCGAGCAGAAAGATAACGCGGTCTTTGCTGATAGTGTGCAGGACGATATTCTGACCAAGCTGGCGAAAATCGCCGATCTGAAAGTCATCAGCCGCACCAGCGTGATGGAGTACCGCGGCAAAGGAAATGTGCGTCAGATCGGGAACGACCTGCGAGTCTCCCATGTGCTGGAAGGCAGCGTCCGGAGGGCCGGCGCCCGGCTTCACATGAACACGCAGTTGATCGACGCGCGCACGGACACGCACATCTGGGCGGAACAATACGATCGCGATTTAAACGACCTGTTCGCAATCCAAAGCGAGATCGCGCAGAAAGTCGCTCAGCAGCTTCACGCCAAAATCTCTGCTGCTGAGAAATTCGCAATTGAGCGCAGGCCGACCGGTGATCTCGTTGCGTTCGATCTCTATTCGCGCGCCAGTCATATGTTTCCGGGGGCATCCTTTGGCGGCGGGATGGCGAATTTCGGTCAGGCAATCGATCTGCTGAACCAGGCTGTGGCGCGCGATCCATCGTTTTTCGATGCGTATTGTCAACTCGCCTGGGCTCATGACGAGCTTTACTTCTCTGGACTTGACCATACTCCTGCGCGGTTGGCGTCCGCAGAAGCAGCCATTCAGGCCGCATTTCGCCTTCGTCCAGATGATGGTGAAACGCATCTCGCGCGGGCGTGGAATCTTTATCATGGCCACCTCGATTACGACGGCGCTCTGGCTGAACTGGAAGTTGCCCGCCAAACTTTGCCGAATGATTCTGGGCTATTCGAGACGATGGGTTTCGTCCTGAGGCGTCAGGGACACTGGGAAGAATCTACACGAAGCCTCGAGCGAGCATTTGAGCTCGACCCGC
>QHNV01000021.1 GCA_003218535.1 Verrucomicrobiota bacterium | reverse complement strand
CGCAGTGCGTGGAAAGCGAAACCAAAGTGATTGGGTGTTGATCATTTTGTCCTGCGGGGCGAGCAGCTCGTCTTTTTAGTATCAGTATTCGTGCCAAGTGTTATGCGTCCTGGGGAGTCGGAAAGAGTAGCTGCATTTATGCTTAATGGAAAGGCAATTACACAGCATGCAGTCGGAAAACGCAACTCATTCACGCCGTGGTTGTAATAAAATCGTTGATTCGTTCTAGAGCCAGGCTGGACGACTTTGCAGCAATCGTGGTTCAATTTTATGCCACTGGATCGCGGATGCGGGGCGATGATCAGGACCTGCTTCGGGGAGAGCAATTCCCTGGGGGAACGCGACGCGAATCATATCAGATCAGCAAGAAGGAGCAATATGAAACCCGAGAAGCTCTTCTGACCTGGTCGCCGCGGTGACTTACGGCGTGGGCTGGCCGCCTTCGCCATCCTCCTTCAGAATGGTAGAGCGCGACAAGAGGCTACTCCGTGGCACTCAAAATCCGAATGACGAATGGCGAATAGTGAAGGAACGGCCGGCGTCCGCCAATTATTCGCTGTCCGAACTGATGGCTCCATCACCGGACTGGCGGAGTCCAGTCATAGTCAGCAGCGGCAGTACATCAAACGCGTCGTGTGGGTCATCGGGGTCGAATACGATTACGTAGGCTGCTCTCGGAGGCAGGACGACGTAGTCGCGATGAGGCACGCGGTACTCGTGGCCGTCGGCCATTTTGATGACAAATGGCAGATTACGTTCTATCGCTGCCTCAATCTGACTTCGCGTCACGACAAACCAGTTATCTCGAATACTTGTCGCGTCAATTCACTGGTCGGAGGGTTGTCCGCGAATCAGCTCAAGCGAACCGCGGATTACGCGGTCGCACCCGCCTCCGCCTAACTTCGGCCTGGCAAGCAGGCGCGTGGCTACGGAATGCCTAATGCTCAAATGTCCAGCTGCAATTTGAACCTGCGGTTTGGTCCGAAGCGAAACGACGAGAAGCCACGCCGATCGAATGTTAGAATTTTATGCGTTCCCCACAGCTCCGCGATCCGGAAGTGGAAGCGGCGCTGCATTTCGCAAGACGCAAGACAAATATCCGGATGCGCGACATTGATAACCAAAATGAAACCATTATGGTTTCAGTATGCCGACCATTACGCTGAAGAATATTCCAAACAAACTGCACCGTGAGCTCAAGAAACGCGCTGAAGAGCATCATCGCAGCCTGAACAAGGAGGTCATCGCGACGCTAACGCAGGCTACCGCCAAGGCGACGCCTTTTAACGCGGACGCACTGGAAGAATCCGCCCTCCGCGCACGGTCTTTATTTCGCCGCCCGGTGACGGCGCGGCAGATCGATGCCTGGAAACGGACAGGCAGGTTGTGATCCCGAAACCGTCAGGATACAAACATGATCGTCGTCGATACAAACATCATTTGTTATCGCTACATGGCATCGCGCCATTCGGAGGCGGCAAATGCCGCCTGGGCAAGAGATTCCCATTGGATCGTGCCATTTCTGTGGCGTTCGGAATTTCGAAATGTGCTGGCTGGCGCGATGCGGCGGCGTTCAATCACCGTCGAGAGTGCTATTGAGATCGCCAACCTCGCGGAAGCCGCGCTGGCTGAAAACGAGTTCTCTATTTCTGCTTCCGCAGTTTTGCAACTTGTTTCCCAGTCGGGTTGTTCGGCCTATGATTGTGAATTTGTCGCCCTCGCGCGTGAACAAAAAGTTCCGTTAATCACTGGGGATCGCCGGATCTTGCACGATTTTCCCAAGCTGGCGATCCCGCTGGACGAATTCGTGCGCCGATAATCATCGGTGCTCCACGGTTATGTCAAACCATCTGCTACGTCGTGGTGGCTGCGCGACCGAAGCGGACGAATCCCTTTGTCTTGGAAGCAAATCACGCCACGCGCGTCGGCTACGCGATATGCGAATCAGATGAATAAACCACGAGGTAAAGAAGTCCAACGCCTCAAAAAACGTTTTCACAATTATGAAAAGAATACTTTTTGCACTGACAATGCTGGCATTGATCTCGCCGGCCATCCCACAGGCGAGGGGAGCCGACGTATCGATCGATTTCTTTTACAATAATCTTTCCGGCGGCAACTGGATCGAGGCCGAAGGGTACGGCTACGGCTGGCAACCCGATATCGCCGTAAGCGATCCTAATTGGCGTCCTTACGCAGACGGCTATTGGGCGTATACGGATTATGGCTGGACGTGGATCAGTTACGAGGATTTTGGATGGGCGACCTATCACTATGGCCGCTGGTCCAATCTCGCGGATTACGGCTGGATCTGGTTTCCAGGCAGTGACCTGGATTGGGGACCAGCGTGGGTCTCGTGGCGAACGGGTGGCGACTATGTAGGCTGGGCGCCGCTGCCACCGCGGGGTGCGGGGATTGTCTATGAGGGACAGCCCATTGGCGGCCAGGTAGACGTCGAGTTCGATATCGGCCCGCAATATTACAACTTCTGCGACGTTCGGTTTATCGGTGAGCCGGTGTTGCGCGATCGCATTTTCCCCGTGTCGCAGAATGTCACTTATATCGACAATACGGTGAACGTGACCAACATCACCGTTCAAAACAACGTGGTTTATAATTACGGCCCCGATTACAATACGCTGAACGCGTACTCGACTCGGCCTATTCAACGCCGCTGCTCCTCAGAAAATCACCAGACCGGCTCCGGGCATCGCGCCCCCAAGGGTGAAAGCAAAGATCGCGCAACCAAAAGTTGAGCACGGCTGGGCTGGCGTTTCGAATGAGGCGCAGTTAAAGCAGAAAATGAAAACTGAGAACCCGAAGAATGTTCCGCCGCCAACTCGACCAGCGGCACCCGGTCGGGCAGCAGCTGGTATCTCGCCCGGCGTTTCACCGGGGGCAACCGCAGCTCCTGCGGCAACCGCGCCAGTTGCGCCTGGTCGGAAAGGCGGACCTGGTCGCGTACCAGCCGGCGCGACCGGAACACCAGCGGTTCCAGTAGGCGCTTCGCCTTCACCATTTGAAAGAGGCAGAGCGAAGCCCGGCGGACGACCTCAGCCGGGAATTACAGGCACGCCAGCGGAATCTCCACGCGGTGCTTCGCCTTCACCCGCCGTTACAGCTTCGCCATTTGAACGAGGCAGGGGTCGGGGCAGACCCGGTGCTCTAGGCACGCCTATTGAATCGCCTGCTGGCGCCATTTCACCGGCGCCACGTGCGACGGCTTCACCGTTCGAACGAGGTCGGGGTCGGGGGAGACCAGGCGCACAACCTGGATTCACGCCGCCCGGACCGCCAGCTGGTGCGGCGTCGCCAGCTATCGAGCGTTCTCCGGCAGCAGGCGAGCAAGAGCGCGGCAAGCCGGGTAGGGGCAGGTTTGAAGCAAGTCCGACGCCGCCCTATGGCGGGCCACCGCAAGGCGGGCCGTCCAGGCAAACTGGCGTTGGGACCGTGGCACCCGAGGCCACCCAGCCTCCAGGAAAACGCCGAGGCGAATTTGAGCGCGGTCGAGTGAGTCCACCTCCGGCCGCGAACCAGCCAGCGGAAGGCGCGGCCAGGCCAGCAGGTCCGCCGACGGCCCCGCCTGGTGAGGCGCGCGGGCGAGAAAGAGCGCAGGGTGCGTACGCGCAACCGAGTGGCGCGCCACGCGGTGCATCTCCCGCAGAAACTGCCGGTGGACACGGGAAACCAGAGCGGGGAAAGAAGAAAGGCGAGGAAAGCCCGCCGCCTGGCCCTCGTTGAAAACCGAAATTAATTCCGTTCAAAAGCGGCCCCAGTAATTCGGGGCCGCTTTGCTGTACTAGATCGACAATCTTGCCTCAAGCCGGACGAGTCTGTTGTCTTACAATAATTCTGCGATTTGCACAGCGTTCAACGCTGCGCCTTTGAGGAGTTGATCGCCGGCCACCCAAAATGAAAGCCCATTCTCAAATGCACAATCCACGCGTACCCGGCCGACTTGGCAGTTGTCCTTTCCAGTAACGCTGATCGGCATCGGATAACGGTGATTTTGTGGTTCATCGACCAGATCGAGTCCCGGCGCTTTGGCTAAAGCTTCGCGGGCTCGTTCTAACGAAACCGGTTTCTCGAACTCGGCGCTCACCGCCACAGAATGCGCCCGATACACTGGCACACGCACACAAGTCACCGACGCCCGAAATTGTGGCAGATGCATGATCTTGCTGGCTTCGTTTTGGACTTTTATTTCTTCCTTAGTGTAACCATTTTGGAGAAATGAATCGACGTGCGGCAACAAATTGAATGCGATGGGATGTGGATAAACTTCCGGTTTTGGCTGTCGATCCTGTGCAGCCATTTCGACTTGCCGTTTTAATTCCTCGATCGCACGGGCGCCGCTGCCGGAAACAGCTTGATAACTGGCGGCGAAAATTCGGCGCACACTAAAGGCGCGGTGCAGGGGATAAAGCGCCATCAGTATAATCGCTGTGGTGCAATTTGGATTTGCGATGAGGCCGCGGTGCCCTCGCACATCATCTACGTTGATCTCTGGGATCACAAGGGGCACATGCGCTTCCATCCGGAAAGCAGACGAGTTATCGATAACGATGGCGTCTGCCTGGCACGCAATAGGCACGTATTTTCGCGAGATTTCGCTACCCGCGCTGAAAAAAGCCACGTCGATTTTGTCGAATGAATGCTCCTTGAGTTCTTGCACGGGAACTGATTCATCCTGAAATCGAACCGATTTGCCGACTGATCGTAGAGAAGCAATCGGCCGCAGGCTCGCTACTGAAAAATTTCGCCGCTCCAGCACGCGTAACAGCTCTTGACCAACTGCGCCAGTCGCGCCGACAACGGCGATGTGATAGCCTTGCATTTACGGCGGGAGTTTATCGGCCGGGTGATTCGATGCAAACTTCGCGAAACATCCACATATCGATCCGAGATCAGAAGCTAACATTGAAGGAAGGTGACACGCCGATTCGCACCTACCCGGTTTCGACTTCATTCTTCGGAATCGGAACACAAGAAGGCAGCTTGAAAACACCTATCGGGCGGTTCCGTGTCGCAGAAAAAATCGGCGCGGGCATGCCGAGCGATACGGTTTTTCGAAGCCGGGTCCCGCTTGGGCCCAACGATCCGCTGCCGCCGACGGAGGATTTCGTAATGTCGCGCATACTTTGGCTCGACGGCTTGGACGAGCACAATGCCAACACGCGTGGTCGCTTCATTTATATTCATGGTACCAAACACGAGGACAAGATTGGCACGCTGGCCAGTCGCGGTTGCGTGCGAATGCGCAACGCCGACGTCATCGATTTATTTGATCGCGTAGAGGAAGGCACCCCAGTCGTCATTGAGGAATAGTCCGAAGCGTTGACTGCGCGACAAAATTCCTGCGGCGGATATACATCCAAAGTGGCGTAGAAAAACGTTGCTTCCGTGTGATCCCGTGCCTAAACAGGCAGAGCAACTTGCGGCGAAAGGAGGCGATATAAATTGAAATTTGTAAAAGTGATGATGATTGTGGCCTTGCTGGCCACTGCTTTGGGATTGGGCGCTTGCGCGCAGCACAAGGAGGCAGTGACCACAGGTGCGGCTACCACCGGCTACGCGAAATAGAGCCGGCGCCCAAGTTACTGTCTGCGATCGGGCTTTGCGCAAGGAGGCCAGGTCATATTTCGACCTGGCCTCCTTCTTTTTCACATTTGACCCGTCGGTATGCGATTTCACCCCGCTCCTTCCCATCTTGTCCTTTTCAAATTAAATTGGAGAAATGGAGCTAAGCGGCGACCAAATTTCTCTCCGTCAAATCGCGGCAATTGCCTTCGGAGACGAGCCGGTTCAAAGCTCGGCAGTTGCACGTCCGCGCATTCTTGCTTCGCATAAGGTGATCGAAAATATCATCGCGCGCGACGAACTTGTCTACGGCGTTACGACCGGCTTTGGCAAACTCTCCGATGTCCGGATTCCTCGCGATGCTCTGGTAGAACTCCAGCTCAATCTTGTTCGCAGTCACGCATGCGGAATTGGCAATCCGCTCTCAGAGCCCGAAGTGCGAGCGATGATGTTGCTGCGCGCGAACGTGCTGGCCCTCGGTTTCAGCGGAGTCCGGCTGGAACTTATCGAAGCGCTTTGTGAACTGCTGAATCGCCGTGTATGCCCGGTAATTCCAGAGAAAGGGTCTGTCGGCGCCAGTGGCGATCTCGCTCCGCTTGCGCATTTGGCATTAACTCTGATCGGGGAAGGCGAAGCGTTTTTTGAAGGCGAACGAATGCCGAGCGCCGATGCGTTAGACCGGGCGAAAATGAAACCGGTACAGCTCGAGCCTAAGGAAGGGCTCGCACTGCTCAATGGCACGCAGGGAATGCACGCAGTGGGCGGGCTCGCGCTTCTTCGCGCCAAACGCCTCGCGTGCGTCGCTGATGTTTGCGGTGCGATGAGTCTCGAAGCGCTTTTGGGCACGTCCGCCGCTTTCGATTTGCGGTTGCAAAATGCCCGGCCGCATCCCGGGCAGAAAGCTGCTGCGGAACATCTCTTGTCGATCCTCGAACGGAGTGAAATTCGCGAGTCGCATCTCGAGAACGATCCGCGCGTGCAGGATGCGTACAGCTTGCGTTGCATGCCGCAAGTACACGGCGCAGTGCGCGGCGCGCTGTCGCACTGCGAGAATGTGCTCCTCACCGAATCCGCTTCAGCCACAGATAATCCGCTCGTGTTTTCGGAAAGCAGCGACGTGATTTCGGGTGGTAACTTTCACGGAGCACCCCTGGCTCTCGCGCTCGACTATGCAGCAATTGCTCTCACCAGTCTTATGAGCATCAGCGAACGCCGGATCGATCGCTTGAATAACCCAGACAAGAATGAAGGGCTTCCGGCGTTTCTGGCGCATCAACCCGGCTTGCAATCTGGCTTCATGATCGCTCACGTCGCCGCTGCTTCATTGCTCAATGAAGCGCGCGTGCTAGCGCATCCGGCCAGCATTGACAACATCACCACCTCTGGTGGAAAAGAAGATCACGTTTCAATGGGAATGACTTCCGCATTGAAGCTGCGTTCAATTGTCGATCTTGCCGAAAATTTGCTGGCCATCGAATTGCTTGCCGCGGCTGAGGGTTTGGAACATCGTCGTCCATTGAAAGCCGGCGTTGCGCTCGAGGGCGCATTCGCTGCCGTGCGCAGAATCGCGCCGCCGCTCACACAGGATCGTGCGCTATCGGGTGACATCGCGCGTCTTGCCGAAGCGATTCACCGGGGCGATTTTGATAGCGAACGCGAAAAAGTATGAGCGGAAGACGAATCATCCACGCGCCACACGGTAGCGAACGCAGTTGTAAGGGCTGGCATCAGGAAGCCGCCATGCGGATGTTGATGAACAACCTAGATCCTTCGGTCGCTGAAAATCCGGATCAACTCGTCGTGTATGGTGGAACGGGTCGTGCCGCGAGAAGTTGGGAAGCCTTCGATGCGATCGTGCGTTCGCTGCGGGAGCTCGAAAACGACGAGACACTTCTCGTGCAATCTGGAAAACCGGTCGGCAAATTCCCGACGCACGACGAAGCGCCGCGCGTCTTGATCGCGAATTCCAATCTCGTCGGTCAGTGGAACAACTACGCCGAGTTCAATCGATTCGAGCGAATGGGGCTGACCATGTATGGCCAGATGACTGCCGGTTCGTGGATTTACATCGGCAGCCAGGGAATTGTCCAGGGCACGTTCGAAACTTTCGCTGCTGCCGGGCGCAAACGTTTTGGCGGATCGCTTGATGGAAAATTTGTTTTGACCGGCGGACTCGGCGGCATGGGCGGCGCCCAACCACTGGCCGCCACCATGAATGGCGCGGTCTTTCTAGGCGTGGAAGTCGATCCGGCGCGCATTGAGAAACGACTGAAAAGCGGTTACTGCGACAAAATCGCGTGGTCGCTCGATGAAGCGCTTCAGTTGATCGATCAAGCGCGCAAGGATCAAAAATCGCTTTCCGTGGGACTCGTCGGTAATTGCGCCGATGTTCTGCCCGAAATTGTGAAACGCGGCATTGTTCCCGATGTGCTCACTGATCAAACCAGCGCGCACGACGCGTTAAACGGCTACGTTCCGCATGGGATGTCGCTCGAAGACGCGCTCCTCTTACGCCGGAAAAAGCCCGACGAGTACATCGAACGTGCAATGCAATCGATGGCCGTGCATCTCGAAGCGATGCTGGCGCTACAAAAAAAAGGCGCGGTCACGTTCGATTATGGAAACAATATTCGCGCCCAGGCGAAAAAAGCCG
>QHNV01000020.1 GCA_003218535.1 Verrucomicrobiota bacterium | reverse complement strand
ATGAAGGACGGCCAGGTGATCAGAAATGACTTTCAGGAGAATCCATCCAAATGAAACAAATCCGAATTTTCGTTTTGTCAGCGTTCGTCATCTTTGCCCTGACCGTTTCGGGACAGCGGACAAATAGTTATCCTGCGCAGGATGACAGAAATGCAATCGAGCAGCTACATCAGCAGGATGTCGCAGCAACCTTGTCTGACAAGGCGGATGAGTTAGCCAAGTTATGGGACAACGAAGCCGTTCGCATTCAACCCGGCAGACCGATAGAAGTAGGTAAAGCCGAGATCTACAAGAACGACAAGCAATGGGAAGCTAAATCCGACAGGCCAAAGACGCTTTGCTACAAGTCAGAAATCAAGGATGTGCAAATCGCCGGCGGCTGGGCGTTTGAATGGGGCTACATCTCTTATAAAGACTCCAGCAATCCGAAGCCGATGCGCGGCAAAGTGCTGCGAGTAATGAAGCGACAGCCGGACAGCTCCTGGAAATTCGCGCGCGTGATCGTCTTCGATGAACCAAAAGAATCTGCTGCTCCCATGTCCCATCCATGCCAATGAAAATCCCGATCATCTTCTTTGTCGCATCACTCACCATTGGAATCGTTGCTGCCGCGGAACCGGCCAAGACAGCTGTCCGCAATGTCGATGTTAAATCCGCTGATGGCACGATCCTGAAAGGAAGCTTCTTTGCCGCGAAGCCCGGTCCCGGTGTGTTGTTGTTTCATCAGACCAACCGCAGGCGGGAATCGTGGGAGGATATCGCGCGTCAGCTTGTTGCCGCTGGAATTAATGTGTTAACGGTCGATACCGATCCGAAAACAAGAAAGCAGTGGTGGCCGGGCGGCCTTGACGCTGCGTTTGAATACTTGATCTCTCAGCCGGGAGTGAAGCGCGATGTCATAGGCATCGGAGGAGCAGGGGTAATCGGCGTTGAAAATTCCGTCGAAACGGCACGCCGCCATTCTGATCAGGTAAAATCGCTGGTGCTACTTTCTGGAGAAACATCTCGCGACGGGTTGCAATTCTTGCGACAAGCGTCGCAGTTACCCGAGTTGTTCGTTTTCTCTGACGACGACGAATACCCTCCAATCCAACAAGCGATGGGGTTGCTCTACGTCACAGCCTCCAGCCCGAGCAGGAAGCTCGTTCATTACTCAGCGTCAAAAGATGCGCCTTGGAAATGGTACGAACCTTTCGACATCGGAAAGGTTCCCGCGACGGGCGGTCATGGGACCGATTTGTTCAAAGGTCATTCGGAACTTCCCAGCATTATCGTGGATTGGTTCGCGACCACGCTGATCAAGACGCCGGGTCACGCGCCCGCGGACACTCTCGCGTCTGCATCGACAATTAACGAAATCCAAACGCCCGGTGGCGTTCCCAAAGTCACGCAGCAACTAACTGAAGCGCGCAAAAAAGATTCGCAGGCGCAATTGTTCCCGGAAATCACCGCCAGCACCATCGGACAAGGTTTTCTGCGCGCAGGCGACACAAAATCGGCGATCGACGTTTTGAAGCTGGTCCTTCTCGCTTATCCCGATTCGGCTGATGCAAACGACAACCTCGCTGCAGCATATTTGAAAGACGGACAAAAAGATCTAGCGCGCCAGCATGCCGAAAAGGCATTGGCCATCCTGGATGCTCGTACTGTACCGGCGTCCTCATGGACCGATACTCAGGAGTACCGCGGTGAGATTCGCCGCAGTGCACAGAAAACACTCAAGAAGTTAAGTGAGGAGCAAGGCTAGCCTTCGTCGCTTTTCGCGCTCTGCTACAGATTTTTCTTGGCCCAGGCCCCGACGCGATCGAGTGCTTTCTCGATGTTCTCGATCGAATTCGCTACGCTGAATCGCAAATAACCTTCGCCGAAAGCGCCGAAGGCAGTACCCGACAGCGCGGCAACTCCGGCATCATCGAGCAGCGCATCGGCCAATTTCTTCGATGGCCAACCAGTTTTCGTGATGTTCGGGAAAACGTAGAACGCGCCATGGGGCAAGCGGCAGGAGAACCCTTTGATCTTATTCAGGCCGGCGACCATTACGTCACGGCGTTTTTTGAACTCGGACCGCATTTGATCAACTGACTCCTGCGATCCGCACAATGCTTCGATACCCGCGATCTGGCTGAAGCTCGCAGTGCACGAAGCGGAATTGGTCATCAGGCGAGCGACATGCATCGCCAGATCGGCTCGCATGACGCCGTAACCCATACGCCAACCAGTCATCGCGTAAGTCTTGGAAAATCCGTCGAGTAAAATCGTGCGCTCCTTCATACGCTCAATGGACATGATGGAGTGATGTTTGCCCTCGAAGATGAGCCGGCTATAGATCTCGTCGCTCAACACCATGATGTTGCGATCGTCGATTACGGCCGCGATCCGCTCGATGTCCTTCTTTTCCAGCACGCCGCCAGTCGGATTCTGCGGCGAATTCAAAATGATCAATCTCGTGCGGTCGTTGATTAGATCAGCGAGCTCATCGACATCGAGTCGGAAATCTAACTCCTCGCGCAGCCGGATCGGAACGGCGTTCGCGCCGACGTAATTGATCATCGACTCGTAGATCGGGAAGCCGGGATTTGGATAAATGACCTCATCACCGTGCTCCGCAAGCGCGAGGATGCTGAAAAAAATGATCGGCTTACCGCCGGGAACAACGACCACTTCGTCGGGCGTAACGTTCACGCCGCGCGTCTCGTTCACGTGTTCCGCAACCACTTCACGCAATTCCATCAATCCGGCCGACGGCCCGTAGTGCGTATAGCCTTTGTGTAACGCATCGATCGACGCGTCGATGATGTTCCGCGGCGTATCGAAATCCGGTTCACCGATCTCGAGATGGATAATGTCCCGCCCCTGCGTCTCAAGCGTTTTTGCTTTTACCAGTACTTCGAACGCGGTCTCCGTGCCGAGACGCGCCATGCGTTTGGCAAGCCGAAGCTGCTTTTGTACACCCGTTTTGCGGCCTGCTGGGATTTCAACTGTTAGTGTTGATTGGCTACTCATGATGGTATCAGCACTATAGCGCGGTAGCGTAACTTGTCTTTTTTATCAAGGCCGCGAACTCTGTGACCTGTGGAATCCATGATCGACAAACTCGCTTCGGCGATCGCCCCGGAACGAACCAGCAAGCGCGCCACGCGACGTACATGTGTTTGGGTAACGCGCGCGTCCCGCGTGTTGGTTTCGGCGTCGCGCCGAAACAATCTTTTCTTGAAATCCGTTAGCGGGGAGCGATGAAAAATTGCAGGGAAGTGCGCGATCGCGAGGACGCGATCACCAGCGCTCCAGAGGCGTGCGCTACCCCAGAGTTCCTGTCGCGCATCGCACGTAGTCGCACCCCTGCCGCGGCGACCGTTTCCAGGAATTTGCGGCTGACACAGTCACCTCTACAGTTCTGGTGCTTTGAAGCGCGTGTGGCCTTTTATTCTGCTGGTTGCTGTTTTGTTTATCGCCGCGATCGGTCTGTACATCGATTGGACTTGGAAACGAAAACTTCCGCCGCGTGGCGGACGTTATTTTTTTCATCGCGTCGAGCTGGCCGTGCCATCCTTCCGGCAAGCCGATGAAAAATGGCGCGACGATCCGCTGGGTGGCATCGAGACGAACGGGACGCTCGGCGGAGAAGGCTGTGCTGTGGCCGCAGCAGCGATGGTGTTCAAGTTCTACGGCATCGACACCGATCCGCAGCAGTTAAACTGGTTCTTAACGTCGGCTGGCGGATTCACCGACAACGGCTGGCTTTACTGGGATCGCGCAACATGGTTCGCGCCCGAGCGCGTGCGGCATGTGTACGAAGACCTCGCGTCGTACCAGCTCATTGATTCCAACCTCGCTCGCGGAAATCCTGTTATTGTGCGGGTCCGCCTGCGAAACGGCATCACGCACTTTGTTGTCATCGCGGGCAAAGATGGCTTCGATTATCTCGTGCGTGATCCCGGCGGTGGTGCTGGAAAAGGCCTTTACCCGCTGCGCGAGCTTGGCAGCGATATCGAGGCGCTGCGATTTTATGAGCCGATCGCAAATGCGAACTCTCAGCTCTCTCGCGAAGCGATGAACGCGACCGCTGCCACACATAGGTAATCAAGGCGAATTATGGGTGTGATGTTGCAAGCGTTTTTGCGGCGACGAGGCCGTCACGCCCCGCCAGCGCAAACTTCGGCGCCTTTCTTCAGAAGTTCTTTGCTCTTTCTCCGCATTTCTCGCGTCTGAAAGAAGCCGCTTGACAAAAAACGGCGTATCACGCAGAACTTCGCGCCTTAAACAATTTGAAGCACTACATGAAAAATTCATTCTTTCCCAAAATCTCGCTGATTGCGACCCTCGCGTTACTGATCTCCAGCCTCGTGAGCTGCGGCTCCAAATCAAAATTGGAAGGCACGTACAGCCAAAGTGGCGGTGGGACGGTCGCGCTCGACCTGAAGTCGGGCGGTAAAGCCCAGTTCACCATGATGGGCGAGAGCGTTGCCTGCACCTACCAGGTGAATGGTGACAAGCTGATGCTCGACTGCACTCCTAAAGGAGAGAAAGTAGACTTCACAATCCACGATGATGGATCGCTGACCGGGCCGAGTTTCATTGGAGTGTTAACGAAAGGAAAATAACCGAGGCGCAGAATAGATAGCGCTGCAGCTGCGTCTCATAGATGTCCCACCGCTGCTGGTATCCTTGCAATTCGTGTCGATCCCATGAAGTGCTTTGTCCGATTTTATTTCGCCGTGGTGATCATCGCTACGATGAGCTCCGGTTTGCTCGGCTGCGGTAAATCAAACAGCAGCGGCGGCGGAAGCCGCCAGGCTTCGGGAACGGAAAAGGCGGCGCAAGAAAACGCCCTCGCGGAAATCAAGAAGCGTTGGGTGAAGCAATCTGAAGGCTGGATCACGACGCGGGACTCCGGAAGTTCCTTTGCGCCCATTCGTTTTCTCAGGCAATGCCGCGAGCTAATCGTGGAGGGCGTTCGTGAGAACGACTTGAGCGAGGCCGATCGTATGAACGGGTTTGAATGGGCAGGAGAGATAAGGTTTAAGGAGACGCCTTGTCGCGAGGCCGGCGATCAGGGCCTACTGTTAGATGGCTTGGCCGGCACAAGCATTTTCAGGCAGCGCGATCGATGGACTCAATGGGTCGATTTTACGCCTGAACCTTTGAAGATCCAAAAGGTGAAAGGTCAGTGGCAGATCCCGCAGGACACAT
>QHNV01000019.1 GCA_003218535.1 Verrucomicrobiota bacterium | reverse complement strand
TAAGCCAAAATTCTCGATCGTGGTGATTTCCTCCTTCAAGGCAGTGCGCAATTCCTTTTCCTTAAAGGCCTGCTCGCCCCGAAATTCGATAATGCTCGTCTGCTTCGCACGTTTCTCCTGCGCCTTTTCGACGGCATGCCGCTCTTTCTGCCGCTGCTCGGGTCGCGTGACATCCACGGCACTTTGCGCTACCACTTCAAACGCAAGGGCCACGGTTCCGAGACAGAAAAGTACCCCCCGTGGCATCTCAGCGAAAACGAATCAGGTATTTTAGTTTCCCTCGAAAATCGCCTCGAACGCCGACATCGCCAGTGAGCACAAGGTGATCGTCGATTTTGAACCGAACCGTGGCTTGCTGTTGACCAGTTCGCGGATCGACTGTTCCCAAGTCAAGGTCCAACCGATTGAAAGCCGTGTTGCTCTCGGTTGGCTCGCCTTTTTTGACGATTTTGCGGTAAAGCTGTTGCACCAGCAACATGGCGGCCCGGCCAGCGAGAACATTGCCACTCGACAGTTCCTGTCTCGTCGCACCAGTCGCGATCAAGGAAATGATTTCCTCCTGCGCCAGAGGCGGTTCGCTGGTGAAAATGGCCTGGGGCGACTGCACAGTTCCGTACACATAAACGCGCACCGTGTAATCGCGGATCACTGATGTGCCTTCGAGATCGACGCTCGGATTCATCGAATCACTTGGACTGAATGTCAGGGAACCGCGCGAAACCTCGAGCCGACTAAAAGGCAGTGTCGCTTCGACCTTTTGCATCTTCACCACACCTTGCAACCCGGGATGTAGTCCTGTTCCCGTCAATTTCAGATCGCCTGTCGCTCCGCCGGTCGCCAAATTACCCCGGATTAACACTGGATCTTTCGTTTTAATTGCGACGTCGAATTTCCAATCGCGAAATGGCGGAGCGGGTAAAGAGATTTCCGGACGCCGAGCGGGGGGTTCGGGCGCCGGCCGACCGGGCAAACCAATGGGGATCAGGTCAATGTTTTTTAAAAAATGACTATTGGTGATCGCGACGTTGCCAGTGATCGTTGCAGCCATCAGCGGCCCGGTGGCTTTCAGATCAGCATCCGCGCGCGCGGTCAGAGTGTCGTTTCGAGCGACTAAAACGCTGTCGGCCTTTAGTTGCAGATCGAGCGTGGGTTGAGTCAGTTTTGGAAAGGTCACGCGCCCGGTCAGCCTAAACGGACCACCGGCCAGGTCGCCGCCAAACCGGTCCAGCGTCAGTGCATCGCGCGCGAAACTCAGGCGCGCATTAAAATTCCGAAGGGCGGGGAGCGTCGCATTTGTAAACCGGGCCACATTCACGGTCATGTCCCCTGCTCCGCTCAACATGGGATGACCGAGTGTCCCGCCGACATCAACATCCAAACCGAGATTGCCGTCGAGTTGCTCGACCTCTGGAACGAATTGGCGGACAAAATTCACCGAGGTGCGCGGGACGCGTGCCTTTGCAGTGATTGGCGTATCTTCGGGCACTTTCCGGGCACGAATGATTTTTGGCAGATCAAAAGGCATGCTCGCGTTCAACTCCGCCGGCTGAATCCGCGCCTGTTGCAGTCTGCCGACGGCCGTCAGCCGATTCTGCGTGGCTTGCGCGCTCAGCTGGAAAGTTGCCGGCTCCATTTTCGGCCATTGTTCATTTCGCAAATCTCGCGCCTGCACGTCGAGGCGCGCGTTCAGGTTGGCAAGTGTTCCATCGGCGTCGAGTTTCGCGTTGACAATGCCAGACATCGCCGGTTTAACCCCGAGATCATCGGACAATCTTTTTAAATCAAGGTTCTCAGACTGAATTATCGCCGACACTTTGCCAGACGGCGGAATTACGGCGGACTCCGTCCCAAGATTCCTCCAGATAAACGGAATGGAGAGATATCCGGATGCAAACCTCGCTTGTTCCTCTGGTAGGGCGCGCTCGCCGAGCGCGACGCCGCCAGGAGCCCGGCGCTTCGTCCCTACCTGATCAAGTTGGATTTTGTCTATTTCGAGCGTCTCGCCCTTCGCTTGGGCGACCGCCTGAAAATCCATGTTGCTGGTCGCGAAAAAAATGATCGGCACATCGAGACCATCGGGGGAATACGACGCATCGATATTTGCCCGGAGCGATTGCAAGTTGCCATAACGTCCCTTCTCCAGAAGGAGCTTCAGGTTACCTGAGTTCTTGAAGGTCCGCGCGTTGCCGTTGCCCTCCCAATCCAATGCGATAGAGCCTGCGAGTTGGTTTTCATTTCCGGACGCATGAAGCAGCGGCTGGAGCGTGGATAAGTTCGCCACACGCGCAGAAACCTTGCCACTGTAATGATACGGCCGCTGCAAATTGATGGTGCCGGTCGCATTAACGAAATCGGTGTCGTTCAGAGTCGCGCTGCAATCGTTGAAATAAATTAAATTGTTGGAAATCGAAGACTGCAGGCTCAAGCCCCGCACAACCAGATCCCGCATCTTGAGATTCGAGCCGGAAATCGATATCTGTCCGTTCGCGATCTGCTGTTTCCTTTCGATCTGCGCTGTTATTTGCAACGGTCCGCTGATTTTGTTCGGAGAATCGGTTGCCCAAAAGTCGCCAGCTTCAGGCGCGTTCAAAGCCAGATCGATTTGTATCGGTTGTGAAGAAGCCTTGCCAACTTCTTCCGGGAGCCGGTAATGGCCACGAAGAGTTAGCTCGTTTTGGTTTCGCCGCAATGTGACCTGGTCAAATCCTAGGGCGTCATCCAGGCTGCTAAGCGATGCATGCGCTGCATCAACAACGTACTCGCGGTAACGTACGCCGGTCAGATCGAACCCCATCGCGGTACGTAAATCTGCGAACCATGGTTTTCGCGCTGTAGCCGAGGTCGCTGACCCCGGCGGTCCCTTCGACAGTGCAATTACCTTTGACGCACGAAGCGTACCACTCAGTTTCTCCACCGTGCCGCCGGGAAATCCGACTGAGTTTGCCGTGACACTCAGGTCCGCTTCAATCATCGCATTGGCTATGTTGATCTTACCGGCGAATTCAGCCGAGCCGATTAATCGCGACGTCAACTGCTGAAGGTCTGGCGCCGTACCCGCAATTTCCAAGTTTGTTGAAGTGTGGCCAAATTCTTCAAAAGTTGGCGGTAATTCGATCGTGCCGCGGAAGTGAAACTCGTTCTTGTCCTGAGTGATGTCCGCAGATCGTAAAGCGGCGGTGCCCTGTTCCGCCGAAACTTCCATCACGCCACTGTCAAAATTGATTTCCGGCCGATGTACGTCGTTCATTCGCAGCGAGAGCGCCCCGCTCCAAGTGCGCGGCTGGTCGATAACGCCCACAACATTAAGCGCAAGATTTTCGATTTCTCCGGACAGATAGCCTGCTGGAAGAATCAGAAATTTATTCATCGACTCTGCCGCAATCTTTTGCGCAGCTAGATGTATGTTTGTGTTCAGCGAAGATTTGGTCTCGCTTAGTGTGGCGGACGCCGACAATTGGCCACCGCCGATACTCCAGTTGAGATTGAGCCCGAGGCTGTTTGTATCGATGTTCGAGGCATCGACGTTGAGAAGATGAATCTGTTCCTGATCGCTCAAAAGGACGTCGCGAACGATTAAGTTTTTGTTCGTATAAGAAGTTTGCCCGCCAACATTGGACCAACGGTCTCCGGCGGGTAGTTGCAATGTTTCAATCCGCAGTTCGCCGGCATTACGCGGATTCAAATCAAGATCGACATGTTCCGCCACGAAATCGTACGGTTGGTTTCTGACGACCAAAGTCGCATCCGTCAGGCGGACTCGTTCCGGGAAAAATTTCGGCAACTTCAGTTGTGGCTTAGGCGGACGCGGTCTCAGTGGCGCTTTGGCCGGATTTAAAACAACACGCGCCGAGCGCGCTTCCACATCATCGAACAACCGAGCGAGGCCGTGCCGCGCTAATCCAAGCAAGCTGTAGTCGAGATAGAGATAGTCGATATCGATCGATTCAATTCCTGAAGGGCCAACCGCAGACGCGTGAAAATTTCGGATTGTTAGATGACTGAATGGATTTCCTTCGAGGCGAAAATTGGCCATCAAATTTTCTTTTGCCGCATAGCGCAGCGCGATCTTTCGGCACAACGCCAGCAGGATCGGACGATGAAAGATCACGACCAGCGCCGCGAATATAGCAAGCGCCATTACCGCGCGACGCAACCACTGCCGGTGCCCCTGCGCGTCTGCCTGAGGGTCTTCGGCCACCAGGGCGACTGTATTTCCACCCTAATAAAGAGCAAAGCAAATCACGGTGTGGTGTCCAAATGGTAGGGGATAACCGAGTCTGCCCTGAGCGGAGTTGAAACGGCTTGAGTCTTCACTTTTACCGAGTGCTTGGTAGGCAATCTGCCCCGCTGGCCATAATCCCGGTCCTAAGCATAACGTGAATCAAAACGTCTGTTTGCCTTCCTCACAATCTTTTCGTTGTGTTTCCACACGATGAGCCAGCCCAATGAAAAAGTCGTCGATGCATTGTTTCACGATTTTGACCAGGCAGACGCGCCCGGCGCCGCTGTCATGGTGATCCGGAACGGCAAACCTATCCTTGCCAAAGGCTATGGCCTTGCCGATTTGGAAAAGAAAATTCCGTGCACAACAGACACAAATTTCCGTCTCGCTTCCCTGACGAAGCAGTTCACGGCCATGGCGGTGCTACTCCTGGCGGAGCAAGGGAAGCTTTCTTTGGAAGATCGTCTTCCGAAGTTCTTTCCGGAATTTCCGCAGTACGGTAAAACGATTACCATTCGCCATTTGCTCACCCACCGTTCCGGCCTTCTAGATTACGAAGATCACATTCCGCAAGGAACGACGATTCCATTGAGCGACCGCGATGTGCTCTTTATCTTGCAACGGCAGAGCAAGACCGATTTTCTGCCCGGTTCACAATTTCATTACAGCAATTCCGCCTATGCTTTGCTTGCGCTGCTGGTTGAAAACGTTTCCGGAAGAACTTTCCCAGCATTTCTGAAGGAAAGGATTTTTGAGCCGCTTGGAATGACAAACACCGCTGCTTATGTCGCTGGGCTCTCATTTGTGCCAAATCGCGCGTATGGCTACGCCAGCGGAAGAAGCGGCTGGGAACTCAGCGATCAAAGTCTCACCAGCGCGGTTTTAGGCGACGGCGGGATCTATTCTTCGGTTGCCGATCTCTTCAAATGGGATCAGGCGCTGTACAGCGAAGAATTCGTCAGCCGAATA
>QHNV01000098.1 GCA_003218535.1 Verrucomicrobiota bacterium | reverse complement strand
TATCCCAGCCGCCGGGATTGATGCCCCAGCCATCGCGAATGATAAGCATGACTGGCGTCGCCATATGGCTCGCACTTTGCCGATGATTGAGAACATCGACAAGAGGTTCTTTCGATGATAGCGCATCGGTCCCTTGCGCATCTCAACGCAAGCCAGAAGGCTTGCGCTACTTTATTTGCGATAGTCAGAGACCGCCGCTACAGAGGAAAGCAAATGAAATGGCGCAACCAATTGTTAGCGCTTTTTTGTCTCCTCGTCTTTGCAGGGCTGGGCGTTCTTTATTTCCAACACTGGGTAATTCGAAAACCCTTCGGCGTTATTTTGTTTATTGGAGAGGGACTCGCTCCCAGCCGGCTGGCGCCGGCGCGAGCTTACGCTGGAGGAGCGAGCACGCGCCTGAGCCTGGATTCAATGCCTCACGCAGCGCTGCTGACGAATTACTCGAAAGATTTTGCCGCTCCGGACCAAGCCGCTGCCGTCACAGCAATCGCGACCGGCATCCGCGTCCCTAATGGCGCGATCGCGATTAATGGCGATAAAAAACCAATACCGAGCATTGTTGAATTAGCTCGGGAAAATGGCCGCGCCACCGGTCTTGTGACTGACACAAAACTGACGGATCCAACAAGCGCCGCTTTTTACGCGCATCCGGCTGATGGGAACGATGTCGAGAAGATTGCGGCTGAGTTCGTAGACGGAGCAAAAATCGACATCGCAATGGGCGGCGGAGCGGCGCAATTTCTTCCTGCTCCAAAGGGCGGCGAGAGACAGGACGGGCGCGATCTCTTGCTCGAACTCCGCGGCAACGGTTTCGATATTGTCCGCACCCGCTCTGAGCTGGAGGCGGTCCCGGCTTGGCGCCGTCCGAAGCTTTTTGGCGCTTTCAAAAATGCGGAGCTCGCATTCGCAAATCAGGTCGAAGAACGCGGTCCGCAACCAAGCCTGTCGGACATGGTACGGCGGGGGATCCAGCTGCTTCAATATAACGCCAGGGGGTACCTGCTCGTGATTGATGCTGGTCTAATGCGGAAAGCGGCTCAGGAAAACAATGGAGAGAGGACGCTCATGCAAACACTTGAATTGGATCGCGCAGTCGCCGTGGCACGGCGATACGCGGGACAAAAATCGACAATCATCGTGTGCGGCGACGTCGCAATTGGTGGTATGAATTTAAATGGTTTCCCGTTTCGACAGGACAGTGGTATCGCATTGCTCGGGCTTAACTCTGCGGGCCAACCGTGGATCACCTGGGCGACTGGTCCACACGGCACGAGCTCCTATGGAGCAGCGAACATTCCGAGTAAGCAACCAAATGACCAGCCGGAAGGGCAGGTAGAACCGGCTGCGCTGTTTAGGAAATCTGCGCTACCCACAGTGGACGACGTAATCGTTTTTGGCAGCGGCCCCGGGACGGAGGTGCTACAAGGAATACTCGATAGCACGATGATTTTTAAGATCCTTCGCGGCGAGCTCTAAGAGACCCTCCACACACTACTCTGCCCGCGCGAAATAATCTACTACAGTATTGATTTTCTCGCCGATTTAAGAGAGACTTGCGATCCAGACCAATGCAGCTCGTCAGCGCATTTTCACGACCACAGACTGTTCCTGCTGTGCCGAAAGCTGCACCGAAAAAGGCATTGTGGATTCTCAACAGCTGGCGCGACCTGATTCTTTACGTCGGGACGCCGCTTTTTTTGGTGCCGATGTTCCTGCTGGCGCAGGCGCGCTGGAGCGCACAAGACATTTACGTTTTTGTCGCCGCGTTTGGCGCAATGGGCCACCATCTCCCGGGAATGATCCGAGCTTATGGTGATCGCGCCCTGTTCGAACGCTTTCGGTGGCGTTTTATTTTCGCGCCTATTTTTCTGCTCTCGGTTTGCGTGGCTTTTTACTGGTGGGACCTAAAAGGAATTATTCTCATTGTCTTCTTCTGGGGTGTCTGGCATGGGATGATGCAAACGTATGGCTTTTGCAGAATTTACGACGCGAAAACAGGTTCATTCGCCGCGCTGACGCGCCGGCTCGACTTCGCGACCTGTGCCACCTGGTTTGCCGCGGCGGTGCTTCTTTCACCGCCGCGCATGACCGATACACTTGAGACGTATTACGCCAGCGGCGGACCGTTCATTCCGCCGTCGCTTCTGCGCAATGGGCAGCAAGTCGTCCTAGCCGTTGCCATCGTAGTCTCCATTTTATTTCTCTTCAATTTTTCCAGGATGTGGGCGGAAGGAAAACGCCCGAACCCGGTGAAGTTGGCACTACTAGCCACGACCATAGCCTTCTGGTGGTATTGCAATAATGGCGTCACCAACATTCTGGCGGGCATCGCTCTCTTTGAAGTGTATCACGATGTCCAGTATCTCTCACTGGTCTGGATTTACAACCGCAGCCGCGTGGAAAAGGACAATTCCATCGGTGGCTTTATGCGCTTTGTTTTTCGAAGAAGCGGTTCGCTGGTCGGACTGTATGTCGGCCTTGTTTTTGCTTATGGTTCGCTCGCTTATATCAACACCCAACTTGAGATCGAAACGGTGAAGCGCGTGCTCACCGGTGTAGTAGCGGCGTCGGGTCTTCTTCATTTTTACTACGACGGATTCATCTGGAAAGTGCGCGATCGCTCGACACGCGAGAATCTCGGTCTGGCCGCTGGAAAAGCGGCTGCGGCAAGACGGGAAATCCTGCCCATAGGGCTCTTGCACGGATTAAAATGGGTTGGAGTCTTTGTAATCCCGCTCGGCGCGCTCTGGATCGGGCAAACGCATAGCAAGACGCCTGAAGTAGAACAAACAGCACGGATCGCATCAGATTTACCTGACAGTGCTCGTGCACATTGGAAGTACGGTTACAGCTTGCATAAAGCCGATCGTCTCGACGAAGCAGCAGAACAGTACCGCATTGCGCTGCGCCTCAACCCTAACGAAAAGGAAGTGCATTTCGGCCTTGGCCAGATTCTCGCTGCGCAATCGCAACTGAGTGAGGCACGCAGCGAACTGGAGGAAGCTTTGCGCAGCGATCCGCGCAATGGCGAATATCATTCCGAATATGGTTGCCTCTTGGAACGGCTCGGTCAGCAAGACGACGCCAGCGCCGAGCACTTAACCGCTATTCGCCTGGCGCCAAAAACGGGGCGGAATCACTACGAGTATGCGATGTTTCTTTTCCGCCAAGGCAACCTCGATCATGCGATCCCCGAATTTGAGGCGGCGCTAAGACATAACCCGAAGCATCCCGAAACGCACTATCACCTTGGCAGAGCACTATTTGTGAAAGGCGACCTTGAAGGTGCGAAAATCCATTACCTCGAGACTGCGCGGCTCGATCCCAAGGCACCAGTTCATAGCGGTCTCGGTGTGGTTTATGCTCGGCTGGGACAAACTTCCGAGGCAATCGCTCAATTCAAGGAAGCGTTGCGTTTGCGTCCGGATGATACAGAGGCAGCAGAAAACCTCCGCTTCGTGTTAGCCACAGAAATGCGCGGCGGTTCGACACCGCGTTTGAAGCCTCATCGTCCCTAGTTTCAAGTGAAACCCGAACGCCACAAGCGCTCGCGAACGAATCCTATCGAGTCAACAAAAATGAAGGGCCGAGCTTAGAATACCCCTCCTGGGTGGCCCATCCTGATGGTTACAGCCGGATCGTTCCTCAATACGCCTTCAGTGGTAAACCGGCCTGGCCCCAGCTGGTTGATTTGACGACGATCCCAAACTGTTAGCGAGTTGAAGGTCGTCGTACCAATTGGGCTAATTATCACTCTCTGCGGTATCCTGGAACCCGTCACCCAAACGTACGCATAACCAGGCGGCGGTGGTACGACCACCTGCTCGACCTTCTGCCCACCCGCGAACACGGTCGTTGCCATGAAGGACAGCAGCAGTCCCACGGCTGCAAACTTTACGGTGCTCGATATTTTCATAGTTTGAAATCTTTTCTAACTAATCACCTAGTTTAACCCTGAATACAAGAGTAAGTTTCGGAGAAGATTTCAGGGCAACGCGGCGTGATTCGTAAAGACGTTACATCTATCATTCCCAGTGGAAGCCTCGCCCCTGGAGGCAAGTCGAACGGGCGGAGGAATCCGTGACTATTTAAAAACCGCACCGCCGAGAGATGTCTCGACTCCGCTCGACAGTGACATGGGCATTTTGGGCCGCGAATCTCGCGAAAGAACGCCGAGAAGAGTTCAATCTAACGGCTCTTGCGTTGATTACTAGGAGCGATAGTAATGACCTCCTGCACAGCGGGTTTGCTTCGTCAAAAAAGAGCGATGTTAAACGGCCAGAAGATTGTTGTGGTGATGCCGGCATATAATGCTGCGCGCACCTTGCGTCAGACCTACGAGGAGGTGATGGCGCAGGGGATCGTCGATCTTGTTATCGTGGTTGACGACGCGAGTCACGATGAGACCGTGGCCATCGCGCGGACGCTTCCGCATGTGCAGGTGGAAGTGCATCCGGAAAATCGCGGCTACGGTGGAAATCAGAAAACCTGCTACCGTCTCGCACTTGCCGCACGCGGTGACATCATCGTCATGATCCATCCCGATTATCAGTACACGCCGTCATTGCTTCCGGCGATGGTGTCACTTGTGGCCAGCGGTTTGTATCCGTGCGTGCTCGCGTCTCGCATTCTGGGCGGCGGCGCGTTGCGAGGCGGAATGCCGCTGTGGAAATACGCCGCGAACCGGTTTCTGACGTTAGTGGAGAATCTGCTGCTAGGCGCAAAGTTGTCGGAATATCATACTGGGTATCGTGCCTTTGCGCGGAGTTTGCTGGAGCGCCTGCCGATCGAACGAAACTCGGACGATTTCGTCTTCGACAACCAAATCCTTGCCCAAGTCCTTTGGCTCGGTTATCGGATCGGAGAAGTAACTTGTCCGGCAAAATACCTACCGGAGGCCTCCGTGATTAACTTTCGTCGGAGCGTGCGGTACGGTCTTGGGTGCATCGCCACCGCGCTTAAATATCGCTGGGCGAAGCTGCGAGGCGGAAATTCGATGTTTCTGCCGAACGAATAAGTGTGGGGATCATTCAATGCCAGTCCGCATTCGAAATTTTGAGCATGGCATTCGGCTATGCTGGTGGGTCCTGCTGGCAGTTGCCATTGGCCTAATCTTGCTGATCCGCATCTGTCTGCTTGCGATTCCGCTTGAGCGTGATGAGGGCGAGTACGCATATGCGGGGCAACTCATGCTGCAGGGAGTCCCGCCCTACCAATTAGCCTACAACATGAAGTTTCCGGGCGTTTACGCGGCGTACGCTCTGATCATTTGGATCTTCGGGCAATCCACTATAGGCGTCCATGTTGGTCTGTTGATCGTGAACATCGCGAGCATTGTAATTGTTTTTTTAATAGCGAGACGATTGATAAGTTCGACCGCCGGCATCGCTGCGGCGGTCAGCTACTCGATTCTCTCTGCCAGTTCGTCGGTGCTGGGATTAGCCGCGCACGCGACGCATTTTGTAATGCTGCCGGTGCTTGCCGGCACTCTCGTGTTATTGAAGCCAGTTTTACAAAAGAAGATGGTGTTCGTGAGCGGAACTCTCTTTGGCATAGGCTTCTTAATGAAGCAACCGGCCATATTTTTCATGTGCTTTGGCGCAATCTATCTTCTGTTCCGAGATTGGCGCTCCAAGTTAGGTCTCAATCAGGTGCTGTTGCGGAACGCTCTCTTTATTGCCGCGAGCGCCTTGCCTCTGGCAGCTGCGTCTTTCTGGTTGTGGCAGGCAGGTGTACTCGCCCAATTTTGGTTCTGGACAGTGCTTTATGCGCAGGAGTACGCCCGCTTGTACCCCATCTCTCAGGTGATTCAAATATTTTTTCGAGAAATTGGAGGCGTTATCGGCTTTGGATGGCCCCTGTGGGCGTTGGCAGCGATGGGCCTGATTGCTACGCTGTTCGACAAAACCATTCGTCATGCCGCATTTTTCATTCTGACTTTTCTTGTGTTTTCAGGACTCGCCCTCTGCTCGGGGTTCTATTTCCGCCCGCATTATTTCATTTTTGTTCTTCCAGCGATTTGCTTCCTGGTGGGCGCGATCGTAGCGAGTGCCTCAAATTTTTGCTCGCAATTAGCGCGACCGCTTCGCCTGCTCCCATTCGCTATCTTTGGCGCAGCCACGAGCTTCGCGCTATTCGCCGAACGCGAGATCTTTCTATTGCAGCGCTCGTCCGATGCCGCCCGCACGATTTATGGTGCCAATCCTTTCCCGGAAGCTGTTCGAGTCGCCGAATACTTGCGGGAGCATACTAATCCTACGGACACGATCGCGGTTCTCGGTTCGGAACCGGAAATTTACTTTTATGCGCATCGGCATTCCGCAACTGGCTACATTTACACCTATTGCTTGATGGAGCCTCAGAGGTTTGCTAGGCGAATGCAGCGCGAGATGATACGGGAAGTAGAGGCTGCGCGGCCAAAATATCTGGTTCTTGTCGCAGTTGAGGAGTCCTGGCTAAGATGGCCAAATTCTGAGGTCGAAATCCTCGAATGGATTGACAGATACACGGCGGCGAACTTCCGATTGGATGGGCTCGTCAATATCGTATCGCCCGCACGCACCGATTACTACCTTCCGCTCTCGATCGATCCGCGGTCAATTCAACTCTCGGACTACTACCTTCTGATTTTCGAACGAAAAATGTAGTTACAGATTATTGCCAGTTATCGCTCTTCAACCATCACAACAGGTTAAGTCACGAGCACGCCGCCAAGGTTTGGGCGTTTGTGTTTTCTTGGTTGCCATCACCTGGCTGGTTTTTGGCCAAACCATTCGCTACGACTTCGTCAACTACGATGATAACACCTACGTTTATGCCAATCCGACGATCACTGGCGGATTAACCGCTCATGGGATAGTCCGCGCATTTACCGGTACGCATTCCCGGAATTGGCATCCGCTGACAACCCTGTCGCACATGCTGGACTGCCAGCTGTGGGGACTCCGCCCTGGTGGCCATCATCTTACAAATGTCATCTTGCACACGATCGCAGTCGTCTTGTTGTTTCTGGTGTTGCTGCAAATGACCGGCTCGGTTTGGCGAAGTGCATTTGTTGGTGCAGTTTTTGCAATCCATCCGCTTCGAGTCGAATCAGTCGCCTGGATTTCCGAGCGTAAAGATGTTCTGAGCGCCGTTTTCTTCATGCTCACTCTTGGCGCGTATGTTCGCTATGCCAGATGCCCATCGCTGAGCCGTTACTTGACCATGTCGATGTTGTTCGTGCTCGGTCTCATGTCCAAGCCAATGCTAGTCACTGTCCCTTTCATTCTATTACTGCTCGACTATTGGCCGCTAAAGCGTTTCGCGGGGCGATTGTCAGCCAAGCGGCTGATTCTTGAAAAGATTCCGCTGTTTGCACTGTCCGCGGCTGCTGGCGTGGCGACGCTTTGGGCGCAAGAGCCAGTACGCACCGAGCAATTGCCACTCATTTCGCGGCTCGGCAATGGAGTTCTCAGCTACATGATTTACGTGAAGCAACTGATTTGGCCTGTGCCGCTGGCAGTTTTTTATCCCCATCCTCAAGACACGCTGCCAAGTTGGGAAATTGTCCTGGCTATTCTGCTTCTCGCGCTGGCCAGCGCGGCCGCAATTGCGCTGCGGCGCAAATATCCGTACTTCATTACAGGTTGGTTTTGGTATCTGGTAATGCTATTGCCTGTAATCGGATTGATTCAGGTCGGCTCACAGGCTCATGCCGATCGATACACCTATTTGCCGCAGATCGGTCTTTACCTGTTGCTATCATGGGCGATCACAAATGCATTAGTCTCCCAGCTTCAACGTAGAATTCTGCGAGTTGCGGCTGGCGTCGCGGTTGTCGCGTTGGCTTGGTGCG
>QHNV01000097.1 GCA_003218535.1 Verrucomicrobiota bacterium | reverse complement strand
GATTTATTCCAGCCCGGCACTTCTTTGTAAATTGGTTCGCAATTGGCAAGTTGGGCAGCGTCGCAGGGCGGGACATCCAGGCGTTTCTCGTTTAGCCGGTAAGCGACGCAAATGCGAATTGGATCGACGTAATCGAGGCCGTCAAGGTTGGTGATAGCAAGCTTGTCGATTCCGTTGATCGTCGTTGCGTAACGCGTCGCGACGGCATCGAACCAGCCACAGCGCCGTTTGCGGCCGGTGGTCGCGCCAAACTCGCGTCCTTGGTTGTGAAATGTCTCGGCCAATTGTCGATCTTCCGTCGGTAACGGGCCTTCGCCTACGCGAGTGGTATAAGCCTTCATTACTCCAACAACGCGATCCACTCGATGCGGCGGAACACCGGTGCCAGTACACGCGCCGCCCGCTGTCGTATTCGAGGAAGTCACATAAGGATATGTGCCATGATCGATATCGAGAAAGGTACCTTGCGCTCCTTCAAACAAGATTTCTTTCCCGCGTCCGAGGGCACGATGCAGATATACAACGGTGTTGGAGACGAATGGGCGCAATTTTTCTCCAGCGGCGAGATAACTTTCGTTAACCTCGCGAAAGCTGATCGGCTTGGCGCCAAGCGCTTGGAGAATTCTGTTGTTCTCGAGCACCTTGGCCTGAAGCTTTTTCGAAAAAACAATCGGCTGCATCAAGTCGGACATGCGCAGGCCTGTGCGCGCCGCTTTGTCGGCGTACGCCGGGCCGATGCCGCGCTTGGTTGTACCGATCTTGCCTCGACGCAGCTCGCGCTGTTCATCGAGCAACCGGTGGTAAGGCAGAACTAAATGCGCGCAATCGCTAATGAGCAGATTCCTGCCGATCGTAACTCCCAACTTGCGCAAGCCCTCGACCTCGGCAACGAGCGCGACGGGATCGATGACGGCGCCGTTGCCGATTACGCAAGTTTTTCCACGCCGGAGTATGCCGGACGGGATCAGATGCAGAATGTACTTCACGCCTCGATGAATGACGGTATGTCCAGCGTTGTTCCCTCCCTGGCTGCGGACAACGATGTCAGCTTTAGCGGTGAGGACATCGATAATCTTGCCTTTGCCCTCGTCGCCCCACTGCGCCCCGATTAAAATTGTATTGGCCATCGAAAATCAGAAATGGGCAAAAAATTTTCCCGACGCATCCGGCAAGACGCAGTCGGGACTTGCCGACGAATTTTAGGTGGGCGGGATATTAGCGCAACAAATTTTGTTACGGGTGAAGCTTTGCCCGGATTCATTCATCTCGCTGCTCTGAACGCGCCGGTTCGCCAGCAACGATTCTTGCGCAGCGTTAATGCTCCAAGGCAAGCGCTTTCTTTAATGCGGCGGCCGATTCGCTAGTCCCGCCGTGATGATGCGAATAGTCCGGCGCGGTGTCCCAGTTGATCAGCATGTCACGAGTAAACGTGTTCATGGCGATGCGATATTTGCGCAGACTGCCTTGAAGATGTCGATGCGACAGGATGAACTGCGAAGGATCACAATAATTGCTCAGGTCCCGTGCAAACGACGCCCGGCTCATTCCAATCTCGATATTTTTCCGGATCTCCAAATGCAAATGTGCATCATATAAGCCGTGCGCTGTGCCCAGGTGACAGTCGCGCGCAAACACCACGATCCCCGTGCCGATGCTGTGAACTGGATCGCCGAGATCGGTGTCTCCGCCGCGGACCCCACCCCAATCTTCGCCAAGATGTCCATTTGGTCGGAAGCCGCGCGCTTTGTAGTAACCTTGGGCATCAGGTATCCCCGCCGGAAAATCAAAGCCGTCTGCCACTCTCGTAAACGCCGTCTCCGCTCGCAGGCTAACGGATTGAGCGGAAATCGCATCCTGTTCGCGGGCTGATTTGTTCAGCAACTGCGAACTGTTTGTCGATTGCGGTGGAGGAGTTTGCCCGCTGCGAGACTTCTCCTTTGTAGGTGGAGAAGTGTCTGTCTCTTGTTTCCCAGACTCCATCATTGTAGGACGAACCGGGCCAACAGGACCGACCGCCTCCAGTTTCTTTGTGCCTGATTTTGACTCATGCGGAGCACTCGACTGTTCGACCGGCTTTTCCTTTCGCACTGATTCCCCTGGCACTGGCTGCTCTCTAGCCACTTCGGGTTTGGGCCCAGACGACGCTTTCGTTTTTTCAACGCGACCCTGGTTCTTCAGTCGTTCAGCAGCAAGCGCTCCAGCCGTGCGCATCTGATCGACAGTAGGTAACGCCTCTGCCGATGTTTTCTTCCGATTGGAGGCTTTTTTCGGCGCCCCGCTTTCCGATTCTGAACCAGTCAGCTCAGACGCAGGCGCTGCGGGCTCGGGAGCGTTTGGCTTGGTCTCTCGCGCGACCATCACTTCCTGCGCGCGCATTTGTCCCACTATGGCAAAGCCACAGAGCAATGCCGTGAACGCTTTCGTCGCCATGAAACGCGCCCCGTGATAAATGAATCCGACAAGATTGGCAAGCTGTTAATTCTGCATCTTAACGTGTCGGGCACGGAATCTGAATCACCGGCAACGGAAAACGCAGCCGCAATTCTTCTCCCAGGTAAATCTCCACGTGGTGCATTCCGTATTGCTGGAACTGGATGCCGCCAAAATAGTGAACGTTAGTCGCGTGGCCTTCCATCTCCTTCAACACAAACTCCACTTCGGCCTGCGCGATGAGCTGCTGTTCGTCCACGCCCACGATACGCGATCGCTGCCGGAATTTTCCCGTGCCGCTACACCAGCGCGCCCAGATGCATAGCCGCAGATAATTGATCGGCAACGCCGGTGCGGCAATGACATTGAGCACGCCCACCAGCGTCTGCATTCCGTTGATTTCGCAGCGAACATCCTCACAAAGAACCGCGCTTTGCAGATCAGGAAGGATCACGTCGCTTTCCATCGGCAATCGGTCTATACGAAACCGCGCACCAGTAACGCCAGCAGCCCTATCCCCAGCACAATCCGGTAAAGGGCAAACGGTACAAAACCGCGTTGGCGGACCCAGTGCATAAACCAGGCAACCACTGCGAGCGCCACAAAAAATGAAACCACAAATCCGATTGCCAGCACGATCCATTCGTGCGGGTCCATTTTGAGCGGCGCGATATTCACGTCGTGATGATGCGGCATCACGGTCTTCATAAAATCGTACCCTGTGGCCACCAGCATCGTCGGCATCGACAGAAAAAACGAAAATTCAAGCGCGGCCGGACGCGACATGCCGGCCACTTGGCCGGCCGCGATCGTGGACATGGAACGGGACGTTCCCGGGAACACGGCAGAAAGAATTTGGGCAGCGCCGATCCAGATGGCTTGCGGCAAACTCATCTCCTCCATGTGCATCACGCGCGGTCGCGTAAAAGTGGCGTCAACGATCCACATGATCACTCCGCCAATGAAAAGCGCCCAGCTCATTACCCAGAGGCTTTCCAAGTTCTTGCCGATCTGCTTCGTCAAAGCCCATGCCGGAACTGCGGTGACCACAAATGCTATCAGCGTGAGACTCAAAGGATGGGTCAGTATGGTGCGATCACCCCGTTCGCCTCTAGGGAACGTGCGAAGAAATTCCAAAATTCGATCGCGAAAATAGACCGGCAGCGCCAGGATCGCGCCCAGTTGAATGACGATCGTGTACATCTTCCAAAAACCGTCATGCAGATCGATGCGCAGTAGCGCTTCGCAGATGCGAAGATGCGCGGTGGAACTCACTGGCAGAAATTCAGTCAATCCCTCGACAATTCCGAGAAAAATCGACAAAAAGAAGTCGGGCATGGGGTAAAACCGTTAGATGGTTACATAGTTACAACGGTGCGATCATTCTTTGTGATGGCGAATGGGCTGGCCCTCGTAACGTTGTAACTCTTTTAACGTTGAGCGTCTGAGCGCTGCGCACTCACAGCGCCTCCGTTCCGCGATCTCCCGTTCGGACACGCACCGCTTCTTCAACTTCCCCTACAAAGATTTTTCCATCGCCAATCTTTCCTGTCCTGGCGGCGACCAAAATTGCTTCCACGGCGCGCTGCGCGCGTTCATCCGGAACTACCATCTCGAATTTTATTTTTGGAAGAAAATCCACTGTGTATTCGGTGCCGCGATAAATTTCGCTGTGCCCTTTTTGGCGGCCAAAGCCTTTCACCTCGCTGAGAGTCATTCCTTCGACACCTGCTGCCAGAAGCGCTTCCTTCACCGGCTCGGCTTTAAAGGGCTTGATGATCGCCTCGATTTTTTTCACCGCGCCAAAACTATGAACCGCCTCTCCAAATGGCAAGCATTGGGTTGCGTCATCAGACTTTGCGTCCGAATTTTTTCTCCAGCTCAACCAGTGAAATCTGGATCATGGTCGGTCGACCATGTGGACAGCAGTAAGGCAAATCGCAATCGAGCAAATCCCGGATCAATTTCTCCACTTCAGGATAACGCAGCGGATCATTGGCCTTCACTGCGTGGCGGCAAACCGTCTTGGCGATCATATCTTCGCCCAACCGCATTTCCGAGCTGCTGCTGCTCGCGCTTTTCAGATCGTCAATCACTTTTCGCATGAACTGGGCTGGGTCTGAGACATTCAAAAATGCTGGCAGACTGTCGATCTTGAAAGTATTCGGACCGAAACTCTCGATGCCGATTCCCATTTTTTGCAGAATGGGCATGTTGCGTTCCACCCAATCCGCGTCGCGTGGCGGCAATTCAAAAATCTGAGACAATAAAAGTTTCTGGCTCGGAACGCCCTGTTCCTCCATTCGCCGCCGTAATTCTTCAAAGAGAATGCGCTCGTGCGCGGCATGCTGATCGACGAGGACAAGTCCGTTGGCGTTTTCCATCAAAACATAAAGTTTGTTGAGAACGCCGATGATTTGGAATTGCTGCTGAACAGGAGTGGAACGGGCTCTGTCCTGCGTCAAATTTTCCTGGGACGATATGGGCATTTTCTCCCGACGACCTATTGGGGGCTCCACGGTCTTTTGGCCGCGCAGCGCAAACTCGCGCTCGAGCTGGGGGAGCTCTCGCGGCGTGATGGTGGCGGAAATTTGAGGCAACGCGGATGCCGTCCCTACAATTGACGGAACTACTGTCGGTGCGCGAAATTTTTGCTGCCACTCTGTTCGGCCGCGCTCAAGCGTTTGCTGAATGCAGCGGGCCACTGCTTCACGAACCGCGCCAGGATCACGGAAACGAACTTCTCGTTTTGACGGATGAACATTCACATCGACTGTCGCCGGGTCGAGATCGAGAAAGAGAAACGTGACCGGATATTGCCCTTTCATGAGCGCAGTGTGATAGCCTTCGCGGATGGCGCTGGTAATCAGCCCGCTCTCGATCGCGCGGCCGCTCACGAAAATGAGTTGTTGCGTTCGTGTTTGCCGACTCAGCCCGGCTTGCCCGATGAAACCGGCGATTTGAATTTTTCGCGGCGCGACACCGTGTAACTGAATCAAACGTTCTAAAAGCTCAGCACCGTATAAATCCCGGATTCGATCGCCGAGCGTTGTCGTCGCCGGCAATTGAAAAACGAGGCGATCGTCTCGCAGCAACGTGAAGGCGATTTGCGGATGGCCGATCGCTTGCAGGTGGATCTGATGTTCGATGTTGCGACTTTCCGTATTTTCCGAGCGGAGAAATTTCCGGCGCGCGGGCACGTTGAAAAAAAGCGAGCGTACTTCCACTTGCGTGCCCGGCGCTTCGCCACCATCGCGCACGATGTCGATCTTCCCCCCGTTCACGACGATTTCTGTTCCCGCGAGCGCATTCCGCTCGCGCGTGGTTAATCGAAAGCGCGACACACTGGCGATGCTCGGCAAAGCTTCGCCCCGGAATCCCAATGTGGCGACAGTTTGTAGATCGGCAGCTGAACGAATTTTGCTCGTGGCATGACGCTCGAGCGACAGGAGCGCGTCATCACGATCCATGCCACACCCATCGTCGACCACACGAACGAGCGAAATTCCACCGCGCCGAATCATAACGTCGATCTTGCGCGCGCCGGCATCGACGCTGTTTTCAATCAGTTCCTTCACCACGGAAGCCGGGCGCTCGACTACTTCGCCAGCTGCGACCTGGCTGGCGACAGCATCCGGGAGTAATCGAATCCGGCCCATGCGGTTTTAAATCTTAGTTTCCGGCTGACGAATTGCGAAGGAAAACGCGAACAAGGTGGGGACGCCGCGTCGCGCCATGCCTGCCAAGAGACGCCACTTTGACTTGGAAGAGCCGACGCCGTATTTTTTTACGATGATTAACGTTACTGACAACGCCGTTCGGCAGCTCCGTAGTTTGCTTGCAGCGGAGGCGAAGACCTCCGGGAAAGGGCTACGTGTGCAGATTGCAAAGGGTGGTTGTTCGGGATTGCATTACGAAATGGAGCTCGATGAGAAAAAGGACGACGACGTAGTGGTGGAGCGGGATGGAATGCAGTTTTTCGTCGATGGTGAAAGCCTTCCATACTTGCGCGACGCGACCCTGGATTTTCGCGATGGTTTAACTGGGGCTGGGTTTTACGTCGTCAATCCCAACGCCTCACGAACCTGCGGATGCGGTTCCTCATTCGAGACAGCGCCGTCAACTTGAAACCGGGTAATGTTCTTGGGTTGATCTAATGGACTATGGTGCGTTCCCCTACGAAGAACCGTACGCTCGTCCACGACGGCGCATTAATTATTTTGCGTGGACGGCCGCTATTTTGTTCTTAAGCGGCTTCGCGCTAGCTGCGTGGCTGGGCAGTTTTTACATTTTCGATCAACCGGAACGGCCTGACAGCTACCGAATTCTGCAACGGCTGCACAAAATTGATCCGCCGAAGCGCTTTGAGTTGACCGCAGCGCCGGCTGGCGAGTTTCTAAAGGCAAAGGAACTCTACGATCGCTATGTCGGCATGGGCGCAGCTGAACTGGCCAAAACTGACGCTGAACTGACGCGTAATTATATTCGGAACTATCAGCAAGTTCGCGGCCTGGTGCCGTACGTCATCGGCAGATATAGGATTCTCGCGGCGCGGGAATTGGGGCCTGACGACGTGTTTACCTCAGGAATGGTCGCTCTAACTAATGCGATCGATAGCGGAGAACTGCTCATGGAGCATCTCTACCCGGCCAGACCCGAGGTTCTTCCGTTAATGAAGCAGACCCTGAAACCGGGCTTGGAAGTGAAACTAGAGCGTACCCACGATCTTTCCGCCGTGATCCACGCGCAGCGCTTGGCCGACGGTCGGATCGTGATCACGGCCGAGATGCCGATCGCCGGCAAAAGATCGCAATCGCGCAGGGCTCCGTTCCAATACCTGGCTTGAGCGCGAGCGCTACGCCTCCGCCTGCACAGAACGAGTTTGTTCGCGTAGAACAAGCCAGGCCGGTTGAAGCGCCCACGGTGGCGCCGGCACCGCCCACTCAAGAAGCAGGGAAGGCAAGCCGGTCGCGTAAAGGTGCTAAATTGGCAAAGAAACAGAAGCTTGAATCTCCTGCGCCTGCTTCAACTGCTGCGCAACCGGTCGTTGCCCAGAAATCTGCGGCGCCCACCTCGACACCGTTCGCGGTCGCATCGGCGCCAACTGCTGCGCCGTCGACTCCGAAAGCTTTCGCATCTCCTGCGCCAACTGTCGCAGCTGCTCAACCCACGCCAATTGCAAGCCCGACGCCGGTTCCAGTTTTGCCGGCGCAGCCCGTTCCGGCCGAGACACCGGGCGGGGCCCTGGCCTCAAACGCAGGCGGCGGCAGTTGGAAGACGTTTCCAGCTGGCAAAATGCCGCTTGGCCGACTCATTGGAACAGGCGATTTGCGAGATGTCGTCGAACATGGCCTCGCCGGCGAACGCGTTTATCTCAGGGGACAATTTGTGGTCAATTTCTCGGATGCCAATCGTGCTGTGCTCCGCCCGCGGACAAAGTTGACCGACAAGGTGCTCCATTTTGGCGGAGGTTCATCCACGCGCATCATTGTGGAGTATCCGTCCGGATACACGCCGCCACACCAAGGCTCAGTTGTAAGCCGGGATGAGTTGCGGCCCTACGAAATCACCGAAGTCCGCAAAGACGAAGACGGCCAGCTCAACGTGTTCGTGCGGGAAATAATGCAGCCGTGATCAGTTTAATCTCTCTCATCGTGCTCTGAACTTGACACGTCCGCTCCTCGCGGTGAGCCAGCGAGCTAGTCAGTGCGTGACCGCAGGATTAATTTGTTATCGCGGATCTCGATCGTCTCAACGCCATAATTGTCTCGATACTCAGCGAGGTAATCCGCCAACTGTTTGGAGTGATACTTCCAACTTAAAATATTCCTGGGGACTGGCTGATTATTGACGATAATCGCGTTCAACTGCGGATTGTTGAGCGATTCCGCGCCCTTTAACTCGATTTGGACATCGTCGTTGAAATAATAGGGAGACCAACCAAAAAACGCCGCGAGCGGAACACTCATCTGAAGGCGCAAACGATTCCCCTCAATGGACGCAAAAGCCTTCCAGCGCGCGTTTCGATTCGCTGCGATCAAGCTGTTAATGTCATCACCTGTTAATTTGATCTCGGCTGGCTGGCCTGCGCGACTTTTCTGTTCGAAATCCTGCCATCGTTCTTGAACTGCTTGAATCTGCTCGTCCGAAGCGGCAAATTCAGGGACCGCTGCAGGCGCTTCTCCGATTGAACGCGTCTTCCCCAGCCAGTAAATCGCGTGGACTATTGCCGAATGCTGGTAACCGCCCCAATAGAATCCGGCGAAACAGGCAAGAGCCAGCACAATGCCGAAAAAGGCAAGAATAAGACAGCCGCGAGCGAAACACCCCAACCCCTTTTTCGTGGGCGGGGCTTCGACCCAGCCGTTCATGTGCTGCGCTGCGACCCCGCGTCGATCTTCGCTTGTACTTCCATCAACCTGTCGTAAAGCGTGCGCAACCCCTCGGAAAGCATCCGCGTTCCCGCCAGAATCGGCATGAAATTAGTGTCACCGCTCCAGCGCGGCACGATGTGAATATGCAGGTAATCGACAACACCCGCCCCCGCGCACTCGCCAAGATTTAGCCCTACGTTAAAGCCTTGCGCTTTCGTTGCTGCGCGCAACAGCCTTTGCCCGTGTACCACTAAGTTCCAAAGCTCGACAATTTCGTTCTCGCCCAGCGATGATATATCCGCCGTTTTTCGGTAAGGCACAGCCATCAAATGACCGACCGTGTACGGATAACGGTTCATCATTAAGAACGCATTTTTGCGCCGCGTGATCACCAGATGCGCGGCGTCATCGCTCGCCCGAGCCGCTGCTTCGAGAAACTCCGCGTTCGGTTTTTCCCGCTCGAAATACTCGACCCGCCACGGGCACCAAAGCGTTTCCAATTCTTTTTTTGGAAATTCCGCCGACATCTAAGATTCCGTTCTCCTATAGCGGAAGCTGCTTGCCGAGCCGTAGCCTCTTGGCGAAGGCTGGTCAGCTTCCTATCTGAGGAGCGTAAATTCGCGCGCCCGAAAGTCGAGCCAGCATTTCTATGGTGTCCGAAAAGCATTCGGACCGGTGGACCACGGATTACGCAGATATCACGAACGGACCCGATCGCTCCGGTCAGCAAGCCACGCCCCAGCGAATTCGCTTCCAAATCCGGAAGTGGCTACATCCTACAAGTCTGGGAGCGGAAGAAGAACGAGTAACCACGGAAAGAAGCAGTTGCATGGAAGTGCTAGGGCGCTCCGCATCATGGCCAGGCGCTGTCGGGT
>QHNV01000096.1 GCA_003218535.1 Verrucomicrobiota bacterium | reverse complement strand
GCTCAGGTCGAGCCAGCGTGGGTTCGTTTGCTCAATAAGCGCAATTTTTCTGCTGCGGCGCCAACCTTTCAGTTTCTTCTCACAGGCGATCGCATCGTTCACGTTCCGGAAGTGCTCAAGCCAAATCAGCCGATTCAAATGATAGCGCTTTGTGAAACCGTCCACTTCTCCGTATCGATGTTGGTGCAAACGGCGGCTAATGTTGTTTGTGATCCCGATGTACAAACTCGTGCTACGTTTATTGGCGAGAATGTACACCCAGTAGTCGTGATTGCGCATACCTCCAAAACAATCAGAGATGTTTCGCTTCGCTCAACATGACAGGATTCGAGATCTCATTTCCTTTGCCGACAGTACTTGCGCATCGCATCCATCGCTTCATCGATCACTTCCGATGTAATATCGAGCGGAGGACGAAAACGAATCGAGTTTTCGCCAGAACGAAGAGTCAAGACACCTAGATCGAAGAAGCCTTTCCAGAATTCCTCTCGCGTTTTTGCGTCGGGCAGATCGAAAGCAAGAAATAACCCTCGCCCACGCGCGGCGGAGATCAGTCCCGAGGGCATTCGGGATTGCAAATCGCGCAGCTGATCCAGGAAATATGCGCCCACCTTTGCCGCATTCTCGACTAGATGTTCCTTCTCAACGATTCGCAGATAATGAGTGCACCGCACCATGTCGGTGAAATTACCGCCCCATGTCGAATTCAACCGGCTCGATAATCGGAATGCGTTGTCCTTCACTTCATCGAGCCGCAGCCCGGCCATCACACCGCAGACCTGCGATTTTTTCCCAAAGGCCAGCAGATCGGGCAGGACGTCGAAATGCTCGCAGCACCAGTTACGGCCGGTTGCACCCATGCCGCATTGCACTTCATCGAAAATGAGGAGGATATCGGTTTCGTCGCAAATTTTTCGCAGCTTTTGCAGCCACTCGCCACGGAAATGGTTGTCGCCGCCCTCGCCCTGAATGGGCTCGATAATAATGGCGCAGATGTCGATATTTCGTTTGTCGATGAAATCACGAATCTCGTGCTCGGCCTTCTGTTCACGCTCGATCACGTCGGCTTCGCGCTTCGATTCCGGCAGCGAAAAATCTATGTGCGGACATGAGACTCGCGGCCAATCAAACTTCGCGAACAAATCAGTCTTCCGCGGATCGGTATTCGTCAGACTCATCGTGTAGCCGCTGCGCCCATGAAAGGCGCGGCGAAAATGCAAAACCTGTGTGCCGCGTTCGCCGTGGCCCGCTGCCATGTTCTTGCGCACCTTCCAGTCCATCGCCGCCTTCAAACAATTTTCGACCGCGAGCGCGCCGCCTTCGATGAAAAGATAACGCTCGAGCGGCGGTAATCCGACCACGCGCTCGAATGTCGCCACAAATTCAGCGTAGTCCTCCGAGTAAACATCCGAGTTCGCGATTTTGACCTTCGCCGCTCGAAGAAGATCACGCTGGACACTGGGTTGGTCGAAGTATGGGTGATTAAATCCTACTGGCATCGAGCCGAAGAAGCCGTAGAGATCAATGAGGCGTTTGCCAGAGACGGCATTGTGCAAATAAGAGCCGCGACTTTTGTCGAGATCGACTACAACCTTGAAACCATCGAGCAAGACATGCTGTTCGATCGTTTCGAGAACCTTGGGCGGCGCTATCGTTTTTGGGGTTTCGCTCTTTGGGGGGCGGCTTCGAGGTGAAGCCGCTTCCGTGAGCACGGGCGGCATACTCATCCGTTGAGATTAGCTGTCTCGAAACGGTTGGTCAACCGACGTAGGGGCGATTGAACTCAATCGCCCAGGGCGGTTCGGGTGAACCGTCCCTACCTTTAAACAATCCCGCTGCGCAGAACTTCGTGTTTTCCCGCGAGCAAATCCTGGACGAGATCGTAGCCGCGTTTGTCCACGTTTCGCGTAGTGCCAGCAAAATGATGGTCGATTCTCATCCGCGCGGAGCGGCAGAAATAATCTGTGACGGAAAGAATTTCGTCAGCCGGTTTACCCTGGCCGAGCAGCCATTGCGCGTAGGAACAGGTCGCGCTGATGGCAAATAATTCCGTCGCAATTCCAACAAAGCGTGAGAGCAACAATTGCTCCCGGTCGAGTTTCGGGCCGAACCGCGCCATGGCATGAAATAAACCGCGTGGCGCGGATACCAGCCGGCATAAAATTTTCCGGAACTGAAAACAGCCTTCGCGCGTTCGGACATCGGCAACTGCGTATTGAAAATTGCGCCGCCGACTTTCAAATGCGGGTCGAGCGCCTCGCGCGCGATGAACAACCGCATGATTTCGCTCGAACCTTCGAAGATTGTATTGACGCGGCAATCGCGCAGAAATCTTTCCACCCCAATTGCCGGCTCGCCGCGCCCGGCGAGTGATTGCGCCGTTTCATAGCCACGGCCGCCGCGCACTTGCATTGCGTCATCGGCAATTCGCCAAGTCATTTCGGTTGCCCACATCTTGCACATGGCGGTCTCGATGCGCAGGTCGCCGGCCTTGCGATCGAGCAGCGATGACGTGAGAAAGGTCATGCCTTCCATGGCGAAAACATTCCCCGCCATCTCGGCGATTTTTCCAGCGATGGCGGCATGTTTGCCAATGGGTACGCCCCATTGAATGCGTTCGCCTGCCCATCCCCGAGAGATCTCGAGCAGCCGCTTAGAAAGTCCGACACACGCGGCAGGAAGAGTGAGCCGCCCAGTGTTCAAAGTCGTAAGCGCAACCTTTAAGCCAGCGCCTTCTTTGAAGATGATGTTCTCGCGCGGTACTCGCACGTTGGTGAACTGCACGACTGCGTTGTAAAGGGCGCGCAGTCCCATGAACCGGCAGCGATATGTAATCTCCAGCCCTGGTGTATCTACATCGACGATGAACGCTGTGATTTGCTTGCGTTGCTTGCCGCCAACCATCTTCGGCGGCGTGCGCGCCATGACCACCAGCACTCCCGCTTTCGTTCCATTCGTGCACCAGATTTTCTCGCCGTTAAGCACAAATTCCGAACCGTCTGATATTGGCTCAGCCTTCAAACTCATCGTTGCCGGATCTGAGCCGGCATGTCTTTCAGTCAATGCGAATGCGGAGATTTCCCCGCCTGCTACACGCGGCAAATACTTTTGTTTTTGCTTTTCCGTGCCGAACAAGAGCAACGGCTGCGCAACACCGATTGATTGATGCGCCGAAACAAGGGCGGCCACATTTCCATCCCAACTGCCGAGCAAGACCGCGGCCTGCCCATAATTACATTGTGATAAGCCAAGACCTCCATATTTTTTCGGAACTTTGATTCCAAACGCACCGATCTCAGCAAGCCCCTTGAAATTCTCAGGTGGAATTTCGCCAGTGCGGTCGATCTCGTCCGGATCGACATGAGCGCGCAGATAATTTTCCAGCTTGCGCAGGAAGTCTTTGCCGGCGGCGCGATCTTCTGCGCTCTGCGCCGGGTATGGGTAAATTCGATTGAAATCATAGCGGCCAATAAAAAGGTTGCTAGCAAAGCTGCCGCGGTCCTCGAGCGGATCACGCGCGGCTTCGGCCAGCTCAAGCGCTTCGCGCTGGCCTTTCGCCATCTTTGATGTGTCAATGACGGCGGGGGCCGGCCTTTCTGCCTTTGCGCTCGTCTCTTCGGCTATCTGTTTCTCCGGAGCTTCGAGCGGCGATTTCATGTCAATCTGTCATTCCAAGGGGAGTCGAGGAATCTCTCGATAGGCTCTGACAAAAGTAATCCCGCAGTAGCGGGAGACTTCGCTCGACATGACAAGAATGGAAGTTCGAGCTGTGATTTCATTCTGCATAAAACTTGGTTCCGTCGCGGGCGTGTTTCTTCAGTATTTCGCAGGGCAAAAACTTCTCCTCGATTTGCGCCAGCCGTTCCAACTCCTCGACGGCTTTCTTCAGCCCGAAATGTTCCGCGAAGCGTAATGGTCCCCCGCGAAACGGCGCGAAACCGGTTCCCAAAATCATCCCATAGTCTGCGTCCTCCGGTAACTCGACCACTTGTTCTTCCAAGCAACGCGCAGCTTCGTTTACCATTAAAAAGATTAGCCGGTGCGTCAGCTCATCTTCTCTTAGGCGCAAACGAGGATCCCGATGCCAGTCCGGCGGAATGTTTGGGCCCTCGGCGCCTTCGAGCTCGCCATGCAACGCGCGGCGCCATTGCGTCAACGAGTCGTTAGGCATCTGTGCCTTGCCATCGTACTTGTAAAAACCCGCGCCCGTTTTGCGGCCCAGCATTTGCCGGTCGCGCAACCAAAGCAAGACGGTAGGGACGTGATGGCGCCGTCCGTAGGCTTTCTCAAGTGTGCTGCCAATATCTACAGTGATATCCACACCGATTTCATCGATCAATCGCAACGGTCCCATCGGCATCCCCCATTTCACGACCACATTGTCGATTTTCTCCGCGTCCAAGCCGCTTTCGAACAACTCAGCGGCATCAAGCAGATACGGGAACAAAACTCGGTTCACGAGAAAACCCGGGCTGTCGCGCACGATCACCGGCAGTTTTCCGATTTGTCGCACAAACGTAAGACTCCGGTCGCGCGTCTCCTCGGATGTTTCCTTGGCCATAACGACTTCGACGAGTTTCATCCGGCTCACCGGATTGAAAAAATGCAATCCGATAACATGCTCGGGCGACACCGTCACCTCCGCCAATTCGCTCACCGGAAGCGCGGAGGTATTTGTAGCGACGATGGTTTTCGGGCCGGCTTCCATCGCCAGCTCGCGGAAAACCTCTTTCTTCACACTCAACTTTTCCGAGGCGGCTTCGATGACAAATTGCACATCGCGCAGTTCCATCGGCGCCATTGAAGCGACAATGCGGGCGCGACCTTCTTTAGCTTTCTCTTGAGTCACCAATCCGCGCTTGACGGCGTCGCCGTAAATTTTTTCGATGTTCGCCAAACCGCGATCGATCTGTTCGCGCGCGATATCGCGCAGAATTACAGTGACGCCATGCGAGCTAAGCCATTGCGCAATGCTCGAACCCATTATGCCGGCGCCAATCACCGCAGCATGTACGAATTTTTCTGACCGCGCTTTCGAGGTTCCCTTCTTGTACTTTTCCGCCAGAAAAAAATTGCGAATCAGATTTTGCGTCGAATCGGTTTTGCCCAAATCGACAATTGAGTCCAACTCAAAGGCGAGCGATTGCTGTGTGGACGCAAAGAGACCTTTCTTGATTACTTCCAACGCGCGCGCTGGCGCGGGATTGTGATCCCGTGGCGCGGGAATTTCCTGATCGAGCTTTGGCTCCGCAGGCGGTTTTCGTTTTCCTCCACGCAATTTCGTTCGCGCGAGATTGAGGAGTTGGTCCCGAGACGCAATTTCATCGACGAGCCCGAGCTTTAGCGCTTCTTGGGCGGAATACAGTTTCCCTTTCAAAATAACTTCGGCGGCTTTTTCGGCGGCAATCCAACGAGGCAGACGGGTGCAACCGCCCCACGCAGGAATCAATCCAAGAGTAGTTTCAGGAAGTCCAATTCGTGTCACTGGTTCATCCGAAGCGACACGGTAATCGCACGCCAGCGTGACTTCATAACCTCCTCCAGCGCTTGCGCCATGGATTGCAGCGATGGTCGGAATTTTTAGCCCGGCCAGGCGATTGACGACGCTTTGTCCCTGCGCAATGAACGCGCGCATCTCGCCGGTTTGCGCTCCTTGCAATATGGTTTTCAAATCTGCCCCGGCGATGAAAATGGATTTTTTCGCCGACGCGATAATCACTCCCCGCAATGAGGCGTCGCGCTCGATAACTTCGAGATGTTCATTCAACTCATCGAGGGTGGCGGCGTCGAAAATGTTAGCGCCCGATTCGGGGCGATCGAATGTGAGCAGGCAAATGCGATCGTCGCCGATCTCGCGCCGAATCATCGGAGCTGTAGCAACTGCTGGCATTAACCTCATTTTGGAACTTTTCCGGCAAATGCCAAGCGGAGAGAGCTAGCGACACCATGCCGTCTCGAAAGTCCGCCAGCCGGACGGACTCGTCCCATGGCGAGCTTTCGAGTGTCATCCCAGCGCAATCAGCCTACCATTGCGTCTCTCAAGCGTGAGTGCTAAAACTCGGCGGCGCTGTGCGCACTGCGTTATGGTTGGCAAAATTCTTCTACCCGAGATCAAAAGCCTGATCGAAGCGCGCAACTTTGGCGCGTTGCGAGAACTATTTCACGAATGGCGACCGGCGGATGTCGCCGAAGTGATCCTCGACATGGATGAAGACGATCAGGTGATCATCTTTCGGGTCTTGCCGCATGCGCTGGCGGCGGATGTTTTTGAATATCTCGACTTCGATGCGCAACAGAAGTTACTGCGCGCGATGGCTCACGAGCAGGTCGTGGCGATTTTGAACGAAATGTCGCCCGACGATCGTACCGCGTTGCTGGAGGAATTGCCGAGCGCTGCGGCGCGCCAATTGATCCGGCTGCTGACGCCGGAGGAACGGCGTGTCGCCACAGTATTGCTAGGGTATCCCGAGGGCAGTGTTGGCCGGTTGATGACGCCGGATTTCATTGCCGTGCACGAGGATTGGACCGTGCAACAAGTGCTCGATTACATCCGCGAACATGGGCAGGACAGCGAGACGCTCAATGTCATCTACGTAGTCGATGAGCGCGGGAAACTGATCGATGACATTCGGATGCGGGAATTTCTCCTCAAGCCCCTCACATCAGCAGTCCGCGATTTGATGCAAAAGACTTTTGTGGCCTTGAATGTGATCGATTCCCAGCAGGAGGCGCTGAATATTTTCCGCAAATACGATCGCACCGCCCTGCCGGTTATTGATTCGAGCGGCGTGCTCGTAGGCATCGTTACCATCGATGACATGCTCGACGTCGCCGAAGCAGAAGCAACCGAAGACATCCAGAAGTTCGGCGGCATGGAAGCATTGGACGAACCATACATGCGCATCTCGTTCTGGAGAATGGTGCGCAAACGTGCGGGCTGGTTAGTGATCCTGTTCCTCGGCGAAATGTTGACCGCGACTGCGATGGCAAATTTTCAGGATGAGATCGCGAGGGCCGTGGTGCTGGCATTATTTTTACCGCTGATCATTTCCAGTGGCGGTAATTCCGGATCGCAAGCATCGACCTTGATTGTTCGCGCCATGGCTCTGGGCGAAGTGACGCTGCGTGACTGGTGGCGCGTGGCGGGGCGGGAAATCCGGGCCGGTCTTTCGCTCGGCATAATCCTGGGAATCATCGGCACGTTGCGCGTCGCGCTCTGGTCGATCGTTGGCGAGAAATATTTCCATCGCGACCTGTACGGACCGCATTGGCCGCTGGTGGCCATAACCGTCGGGCTTGCTCTCGTGGGCGTGGTGCTGTGGGGCTCGCTTTCCGGCTCCATGCTCCCATTTGTTTTGCGACGTGTCGGTGCAGATCCCGCGACGTCTTCCGCGCCATTTGTAGCGACACTGGTCGATGTCACTGGATTGGTTATTTACTTTAGCATTGCCTTGTTCATTATGCGTGGCGCCATGCTGTAGCGAGCAGGCGACTAGTTCTGGGATTGCCGAGGTCAACGCTCTCGGCTACAAAAAGAGACGCTTATGTTGTCGATCCAGAAAATCCTAGGGCGTGACGGAAAGTTTTACGATCTGCTGGAAGCGAGCGCGCAGCAGGCCGACAGCAGCGTGCATCATTTGGTGGGACTGCTGGAAAAGCTTCAGCAAAATGAGACGCCGGAGAATCTCGAGGAATTCGCACACAGTCGTCGCGAGGACAAGCGCATCACGCAGGAATTGACCGAGCAGCTCTCAAAAACATTCGAGCCGAGACGGTGCTGGCGATGGTAAAACAGTTGCGGAAAGGGATCGACTCCCGCACTGCGCGGGAGATGAACGCGAAACTCCAGGCGATTGAAGGCGACGCGGACCAGCTTGAACTGGATCGGCTGCGCGATCTTTTCCAGGGGAAATACGATCCGAAACAGATCATCTTTCTGCATGATCTTTACGGCCTACTGGAGAAGGTGATCGACCGGTGCCGGGATGCGGGAAACATCATCCTGCAAGTGGCACTGAAGTATTCGTAGCAAGCTGCTCGCGTGCTCACGTTCTTTTCCGTCGTTCTCGCGGCGATCATTTTCGAATATAGCAACGGGTTTCACGACGCTGCGAATGCGATTGCCACCGTCGTTTCCACACGAGTCCTGACGCCGCGAAAGGCGATCGCCATGGCCGCATTCTTCAATCTCACCGGTGCGCTTCTCGGAGGGGCGGTTGCTTCGACAATCGGCAAAGGGCTGGTGGACACCAACATCGTCACAATGACGACAGTGCTATGCGCGCTGATCGCCGCGTTTGCCTGGAACATTACCACGTGGTGGTTCGGTTTACCCTCCAGTTCGAGCCACGCACTTATTGGCGGCCTTTGTGGAGCAGCACTGGCAGCCGCGCGCGGTAATTGGTCAGTCATAAAATGGAATGCCGGGGTATGGCCAAAAGTTGTTGTGCCGATGATCAGCTCACCGGTGGCCGGATTCATTTTCGGTGGGCTGCTGATGTTTTTGCTGTTCGTAGCGCTGCATCGTTTCACGCCGCACTTTGTCCAATCGCTGTTCGGCAAGCTGCAAATCTTCAGCGCAGCCTGGATGGCGCATAGTCATGGGACAAATGATGCGCAGAAAACCATGGGCATTATTACGCTGGCGCTTTTTACCGGTACGAAAGCCGGCAGCTTCGATCATTTACCTGGCTGGCTAGCTTTTCTGAAGACGCCGGTCTTTGTATTACCCAAATGGGTTATCGGTCTCTGCGCTGTGACCATGGCAGCAGGAACGGCCGCGGGCGGTTGGCGTATCATTCGCACGCTTGGCCACCGCATGGTGAAACTCCAGCCAGTCCACGGCTTCGCAGCGGAAACCACCGCGGCATTAATCATTCAAGGCGCGAGCTACTACGGCATTCCACTTTCTACCACGCATGTAATTTCCACTTCAATAATGGGCGTCGGCGCGGTGAAACGTTTCAGCGGAATGAAATGGACCG
>QHNV01000095.1 GCA_003218535.1 Verrucomicrobiota bacterium | reverse complement strand
CACTCATGGCGTCCGCTTTATTCTGTCCTTCGGCGTCGGCGACGTAGTTGACCACGCACTGCGCACCGTGTTTCCCGAATGCTTTAATCATTTCCGCCCCAATCCCGCGCGAGCTACCAGTGACGAGCACGACTTTGCCAGTGAAATCGAAGTCAGACATTTTTTGACAGAATAGACAAAATTAACTCAATCACTGGCAAAGCAATTCTGAGCATTGTGTCAATTCTGTCGAAATATTAAATTTTCGTTCTTAAATGCCTTCCCCGATTCGAATCCTGACCGCTATCCCGATTTGCGACGGGCACGACAGCGCCATCAACACGATCAATCTGGAATTCATCCGGCACGGCATCGAAGTGGTTTATCTCGGGTACCATCGCTCGGTCAGCGATATTGTCCGCGCGGCGATCCAGGAAGATGTACGCGCCATTGGCATCTCCAGTTACAACGGTGGGCATATCGAGTTCTTCGCCGAGGTTGTCGATCTTTTGCGCAAACACGGCGCGGACGATATCAAAGTCTTTGGCGGCGGCGGTGGGACCATTACGCACGAGGACGCCGTGATCATGAAACGCAAAGGCGTGGACGAAATTTTCTTCGCCGGCACATCGCTAGATGACATGGTCAAGTTTGTTCATAAACGATACAGCAAACCACGCGGGAAAAGAGCTCGTGCGAAATCGTTCGATCAAGAACTCGCCCACAAGTTAACCGAAATCGAAGACAAGAAGAAAATTCGAAATTCGAAATTCGAAATTCGACGGCGCAGCCGAGTCATTGGCTTCACGGGTCCTGGCGGCGCAGGAAAGACGACGTTGATTGACGAGCTTGTGCTGCGGTTCCTCAACAAGGATCGACGTTCACGCATTGCGATTTTGTCGCATGATCCGAGCGTCGTGGGCCAAGGCGCATTGCTGGGCGATCGCGCCACCATGATCAACTCGCAAAACGATCGCGTGTTCATGCGCAGCATGGCCACACGCGGACAGGCCGGCGGACTCTCACCCGCGACGCGTGATAGCCTCGCGCTCCTTGCCCGTTCGGGATTTGATTACGTCTGTATCGAAACAGTCGGGACGGGACAGGAAGCGATGCCCTTTCGAAGAAATGGGATTGTCGAACTTACCATTCTGGTGATGAACCCGGATTATGGTAGCCGGTTGCAATTGCAGAAAATCGTGATGCTCGATCTGGCTGACGTGGTGGTGGTGAACAAGAGCGATCTCCAGCGCGCTCGAACGGCGCATACTGAAATCGAGCAGCGGCTGGGGCAAAATCGCCGCCATCAGCAATTGATCGACATGGTTGCCAAACGTCATCGCGACCCTGGCGTGGATCAGCTATTCGCATTAATTTCTCGAAACCCTGGAGCGAAACGGACAAGAAATTAAGGGAATGCAGGGGGGCGTAATAGTGCGAGCACTAGGTGAAAAAGACTTGTCCGAAGCGAAACGGATATTCCATGTCGCCTTCGGGACCTTCCTTGGACTACCCAATCCTATGGAATTCTGCGCGGATCGCGATTACGTCCGTACACGCTACATTGCTGATCCATCGGCCGCATTTGGCGCCGAAGTTGACGGCAAGTTAGTCGGTTCGAATTTTGTCGCGAACTGGGGCAGCGTGGGCTTTTTTGGGCCGTTGACAATCCGGCCCGATTATTGGGATCGAGGTATTGCGAAACGTTTACTCGAACCCACGATGGAAATCTTTACAAAGTGGGGAACGAAGCATGCGGGCCTGTTCACGTTTGCGCACAGTCCCAAGCATATCGGTCTTTACCAGAGATTTGGTTTTTGGCCGCGGTTTCTTACCGTTATAATGTCCGCCGAAGTTCGACCTACCGAGAAGATCCAAGGATGTACGCGCTATTCAGAACTAGGTGACTCCGAGCGCACTGTGTGCCTGCACGACGCTGCGGAGCTGACAAATGCCATTTACGACGGGCTCGATGTCGGTTCAGAGATTCGGGCCATCGCCGCGCAAGGACTCGGTGATACGGTGTTGCTTTCGGACAGCTCGGGATTGGGTGGCTTTGCTCTCTGTCACTGCGGCGCGGACACCGAAGCTGGCAATGACACATGCTACATCAAATTCGCTGCGACGCGGCCGGGGAAAAATGCAGCTCAATTATTTGATCGCCTCCTCGATATCTGCGAATCGTTCGCGGCCTCTCGGCACCTCAAGCGAATCGAAGCCGGCATGAACCTGGCGCGGCAGAAGGCTTATCGCAGAATGTTAGCTCGCGGTTTCAGAACAGTGTTCCAAGGCATCACCATGCACAAGCCGAATCAGCCTGGTTACAGTCGATCTAGCCTGTATGTTATCGACGACTGGCGATAGTACCCGGGAATATTGGATGGCGCAGCGGGGCCACCATTTTGAAACCCTGTATAGCTAAAGAAATTCATGAGCAAGCTTGGACAAGTCGTTGAGGCGGTTGAGAAATATAACCAGTTCGTTCTGGAGCAGGTGAAGCGGGCGCGAACGGATGAAAAATTCGGACGCGACCTGCTGGGGCGCTGGAACGATATCAAAGCGAAGATCCCGACTACGCGCACGCCGACTGGTTTGCCTTTGCCGCGTCTGGCATTGCCGGAGATCAGTGAGCCAGGTGAAATCGCACGTTACCTCTTTGGTGATGGACTTCCCGGTGAATTTCCATTTCTAAACGGCGCGTATCGCGAGATGTACCTCGAGCCGGTTCGCGAGATCGAAAGTTTTGAAAAAAATAAAGCTGTAGCGGCGGGCGTGTCGCCCGCGAATCGAGCAAAAATGCAGCCGACACGGCTGGCTCCACAGGAAGAACCAACCCGTTTGTTCTCCGGATTGATGCTGGCCGAGGACACCAACGAACGGTTCCATTATCTGACGCGCCACCAGCGCACACACCGGCTCAGCACCGCATTCGATGGTCCGACACTTTACGGAATCGACAGCGACGCCGACGGGGTCTTCGGGAAGATCGGTGAGGGTGGGGTAGCCATCGATACCGTTGAAGATATGGTGCGGCTCTATGACGGATTCGATCTCGGGTCACCGAATTTTTCGGCGTCGATGACCATCAGCGGACCCGCGCCGATCATCATGGCAATGTATATCGCAGCAGCCAAGCGGCGGTTTGGCTCGAAGGTTGCTCCGAAATTGCGCGGCACTATTCAGGCCGACATTTTCAAGGAAGTCCAGGCGCAGAACGAAACGATTTTCCCGATCGAACCCTCGCTGCGTTTTCTTACTGACATGGTGGAATTCACCACGCGGGAAATGCCGCGCTGGTATCCGATTTCGATCAGCGGCTATCACATCGGCGAAGCTGGGTCGACGCCTGTGCAACAGGCGGCCTATACGCTTTCGAACGGATTCGCTTACGCAGAAATGTTCGCCGCGCGCGGTATTCCGGTCGACCAATTCGGTCCGCGTCTCTCTTTCTTTCTCGATTGCGGACTTGACGCGGAGTACATCGCGCTCGCGCGCGTGTCGCGACGGGTTTGGGCGATCGGAATGCGCGACGTGTTCAGTGCAGGTGCGAAAGCGCAACTTTTCAAATTGCACACGCAGACCAGCGGGCGCTCGCTCATTGCGGCCGAATTCAAAAATAATCTCACACGCACCGCAGCGGAGTTGATGCTTGCTTACATGAATGCAACGAATTCGTGTCACTCTAATAGCGCGGACGAACCGTTCACCACGCCGAGCGAAGAATGGATCCGGGTTGCCGCACATGGGCAGGCGATACTGCTGGAGGAATCGGGCATCTTTAAACACACGATGAATATGTTGAGCGGCTCGCCCGGAATGAAAGCGGTCGAGCGCGCAGTGGAAGCGGCGATTCTCGATGAGTTCCGCGAGATCGAGCGCCTCGGCGGCGTTTTGGCGGCGGTCGAAGAACGCTATCAGCGCAGCCAGATTCAGAACGCTTCTCATCGTTATGAGCGACAGATTTATGATGGCACACGGCCGATCATCGGGCTGAATCGCTATCGCGACGGTGCCGAGGAAATTCCAGAAGTGAAACTGGTACGTACACCGCGCGCGAAACAGCAATTGCAAGTCGATCGGCTGCGCAAGTTCAAAAAGAAAAATGCTGAGAAAGCAAAGCGTGCCCTGGACAAACTTGCGGCTGTCGTCGAGCGGGGCGAAAATTGTTTTCCGACCTTGCTTGAAGCCGTCGAGGTTTGCTCGTTAGGCCAAATCACCGGCCGTTTACAGGAAGTGGTCGGCAGGTTCCGGCCAATGGTGTAAAGGGGGTTCGGACTTTAGCCATCTTGGAGACGCTGAGCTCGCTCACCATTCAAGGGACCGCCACCGGCGCGGTTGATTCATCCATGGCCGGCGCTTCACGGCTCGCAAGGATTAGCAGGTATGCACCGCAAATTTGTGAATCAATTCATTGAGGTCATCGATGGGTGGACCCAAGCCGTGGAACAAGGATGCCGCGCGGCGCTCATGGATCACGACACCGATTACGTCTGCCATGGTCTCCGCACAGAACTAAAATGCTCAGGTGCCCGGTCTAGACTGATCGTAATTCTGCTAGCCTGTGCCGCCATCCTCCAGCCAAACGCGCTATTCGCAGAGATGATCCCTGTGCGCCACACGGAAGGCCTGATCCATGGCTTTCTTGTGGTGCGCACCCTTGAAGGCAAGGCTGTCGCCGATGGTCAGATGACGCAGGATGCACGGGGCGATCGCGTAACCACCCATTTGATATTTCGTTTCAAAGATGGTTCGGTCTATGAGGACACGACCATATTCTCTCAACGTGGCACATTCCGCCTCTTGAGCGACCACCTAATTCTGAGAGGTCCGTCGTTCAAGCAACCGGTGGACACCTCGATCGACGCTTCTACAGGCCAAGTTAAGGTCCGTTACACCGAGGCCAAGGGCAAAGAGAAAGTCATTGCCCAGCGGATGGAGCTGCCGCCAGACGTCGCCAACGGCTTGCTCTTGACGCTGATGAAGGACATAAAACCGGGTGTGCCGCGGACGACAGTGTCAATGGTGGCGACCACGCCAAAGCCACGGCTCGTTAAGCTTGCGATCCTTCCGCAAGGTGAGGAACCGTTCACGATTGGAAGGTTCCGTCATAAAGCCATGCACTTTGTGGTGAAAGTGGAAATCGGAGGCCTTACTGGCTTCCTGGCGCGTCTGATAGGGAAACAACCGGCGGACACACACGTATGGGTCCTCGGCGGCGAGGCCCCGGCCTTCGTTAAGGCAGAGGGCCCACTCTATGTGGGCGGTCCTATCTGGCGAATACAACTGGCAAGTGCCGGAATCTTCTAGGGAGGCCTACATTCCGGCAACGCGCCTGATCTCATCGAGCGCAGCGGGATTTTCCAGAGCGGAGGTGTCGCCGAGTTTTTCGCCGATGTAAGCGGCGCGAACGACACGTCGCATGACTTTGGCGTTCCGCGTTTTCGGAATGTCGGTCACGAAAATCACGTCGCGTGGCGCCAGCGCCTTGCCGAGATTGCGCGCGACATTGTTCTTCAATTCATTTGCAAGCTCGACATCTCCATTAACGTCCGTCTTTAGAATACAGAAACAAACAAGGGCTTCGCCTTTGATTGGATCGGGCACGCCGATAGCTGCCGCTTCGCTCACTTGCGGATGCGCAACCAGGACTGACTCGACTTCGGCCGGCCCAACACGCTTTCCACCAATTTTAATTGTGTCGTCGCTGCGACCGAGAATGTAC